>NZ_JAVRQA010000347.1:0-4995 GCF_032161845.1 Mycobacterium sp. | reverse complement strand
TCCAGTTCGTCGGAGTCCAGCAGCTCGAACCACGAGTCCGACCCGACGACGATGACACGCTCTACGGCGCTCCCACCGCGTTCAAGCGCGGCGAGCAGACCGTCGACCAACTCCGCCTCGGTGATGACGATGCGGCAGTCGGCGTCGGCGAGGAGGTGAGCGAGTTGTTCGGGCGCCGAGGTGTTGTACATCGAAAACGGGATAGCGCCGAGCAGCAGCGCAGCGGCATCAGCGACGTGGAACTCGGGCCGGTTGCTGAGCAGGAGCCCAAGAGTTTCCCCTTGGCGCAGACCCAGCTCGGCGAGACCCGCGGCGGTGCGGCGGGCCTGCGCGCCGTAGTCACGCCACGCGAGCACCACTTCGAGGTCGGCATTGAGGATCGCGGGCGCATCGGCGCGGGCTTCGACCATCGCTAGAAACGCCTCGCCGACCGTAACCATGTCGCGGTGAACCACCGTGCTCATCGGCGCGCCTTCCCTTCGTGGATGTGGACCAAGCGTATCCGATAACGTGACAACTGTCAATTAAAATGTTGGCATATGACTCAGGCATGTCGGGCGCCGGTATTCTTCAGGCCCCTGGCTTGGTCGATGCCGGCGACCATCTCCGTGTTGGTCATCGGCGGGAGGACCGCATAGTGGACACCGGTGCCGCGATGTTCCGCGCGGACCGAATTGGCGAACCCGAGGACTGCGTGCTTGGTGGCGCAGGATGTCGCTACCCCCCCGCGACGGCGTCTCGGAGTTCACCGATGCGACGTTGATGATGTGGCCGCTGCGCTGGTTGGGCATCCGCCGGGCGGTGAGCTTCGGGCCCGTGATCACGACGTAGACGTAGACGTGGACGGCCAACGCGCTGCGTCAGCGCGTCAGGCTGTCGTCGAGCCGACCGACCGGAAGAGCGCGGCGTTGTTGATCAGAACAGCCTGCGGCGACGGCGAATCCGACGTCACGGACGAAGGTTTTCGGCACGGTCGAGATCCGCTTTCTGGAATTCCAGCCACGCCAGATCGGTGACTTCGATGGTCGGGCTGATGACACGTCCACCGTAACTCCTTAACTTGATACCCGTCAAGATAAAATTTGACAACCGCCCTATACCTCGATAGCTTGACCGTCATGCGAGGGGCCGACTCCAATCCGAAAGGGAATCCGATGCAAGCCGCGATCAGTTGTGCCATTCCGGCACTCGAGCCGTTCAACGACGCAGTCGGTCACGCACAGCTGGCGGACGAACTGGGCTATGACTCGATCATGTTGTCTCACATCGCGGCTCGTGACTCGTTCACGATGGCCGCGGCTCTGGCAATGCGCACGCAGCGGGTAGCGATAGGCACCTCTGTGGCACCGCTGTATCACCGTTCGCCGGCATCGATGGCCCAGACCGCGGCAACAGTCGACGACATCTCCGGCGGTCGTTTTCGACTCGGCCTCGGCGTGGGTCACCGCACCACCATGGGCGGCTGGCACGGCCAGCAGATCGGCAAGCCGACCGCTGAAATGCGCGAATACATCGGCATCGTCCGCGCCATCCTGGCCGGTGACGTCCCGCCGACGGGCCAGCGGTGGACGTCGAACTTCTCGTTCATGGGCTTGACGCCGCGCCCCGACATCCCGATCTATCAGGCGGCGCTGGGGCCGGCGATGTTGCGCCTGGCTGGTGAGATCGCCGACGGCGTGGTGCTGTGGGCATGCCCTTCGCAGTACGTGCGCGATGTGGTCGTGCCGGAGGTGGCCGCGGGCCGCCATCGCGCCGGTAAGCCGCTTGAGGGATTTCACATCCTGGCCGCGGTCCCCTCGGCGATGACCCACGACCGCGCAACCGCGCTCGCAGGTGTGCGCAACGAGCTGCACCGGTATTTCGGCCTGCCGTTCTACCGGGCAATGTTCCAGGCGGCGGATTTCGCCGGTGACGTGGCGGCATTCGATGCTGCCTCACCCGATGTCGACGCTCAAAAGCTGGCCATCAGTGAGCGATTCATCGATCACCTATGCGCCATCGGCGACGTCACCGCCGTTCGTGACGGGGTCCAGCGATACCGCGACGCGGGGGTCACCAACCCGGTGCTGGCCGCCATTCTCGGCACCGACTTCGAACCGACATTGCGCGCAGCCGCCGTCCTCGAGCCGGCGACATGAGGCGATCGCCGTGACCGGAGCGGGCTCTGCAGCACAACCAGAGAACCCCGATCCACCATTTAAAACCCAGTAGAAGCGGAGAACATCATGGGACAGCTCAACGATAAGATCGCCCTGGTCACCGGCGGCACCTCCGGCATCGGTCTTGCCGCTGCCCAGCGGCTGGCGGCCGAAGGCGCGCATGTCTTCATCACGGGCCGGGATAAGCAACGCCTCGATGAGGCACTCGCGTCGATTGGCCCCTCGGCCACCGGTATTCGTGGAGACGTCACCGACCCTGACGACTTGGATAGAGTCGCCGACGCCGTCAAGGCACACGGACATGGCCTTGACGTCGTGTTCACCAATGCCGGTGGGGGAGGGTTGGCGCCGTTGGCCGATATGACACCGCAACACTTCCTTGACACGTTCAACCGTAACGTGGGCGGAACCATCTTCACGGTGCAGAAAGTGTTGCCGTTCTTGAACACTGGTGCGTCAATCATCCTTTCCGGCTCCAGCACAGCCTCCAGTGGATACCCCGCTATGGGCGCGTACGCCGCGTCGAAGGCGGCCGTCCGGTCCTTCGGCCGGACCTGGGCGGCTGAACTGGCGCCTCGGCAGATCCGGGTGAACACGTTGGTTCCCGGGCCGACTGAGACGCCGGGACTCACGGGCAGCGCACCGGCTGGCCAAGAACGACAGGTGCTGGCCGGCTTCGCAGCGACGGTTCCGCTCGGCCGGGTCGCGCAACCCGAGGAGATCGCGGCCGCTGTCCTGTTTCTGGCCAGCGACCAAAGCAGCTTCATGACCGGCGCCGAGCTGTCCATCGACGGCGGCCAGGAACAGGTCTGAGTTCCGTCGACTGGCGCCCTCCAGAAGTACGACATTGGCTCCGTCAATCCTGACCCGCGCGTGCTCGGTGAAGCCGAGAACGCTTTGGTACTACTGCGAGGATCGGTCGAGGTCGGCGACGACGACGACCACTGTGCAGGCAAAAGCAGCGAGTCCAGGCCGCGGCCGGGCGCGCGAACCGCCGCATCAAGTTATTGACTGTCGGTTCCCATGGGCTTTGTCTCCTCATTCCGTGCGTGACGTGAGCTAAGACTGGCGCGATGGCGGCTCGTCGAACTCCGCAGCGTCGATCTCCAGTGCGCGGACGATGAGGTCTGCGGCAAGTTCGGCATGGGCTTTGACCGCGGCGGGGTCCAGCGGGTCAGCGGGGTCGAAATGACGCGCGAGGGGACCGAGAGTGAATTGCGCGGCGGCGCCATGGGCAAGCAAGAAGTTGAATGTGCGCAGCGAGATCGGCCTTGTCCGTCCGGTGGCGGCAAGGTGATCGAGCAGGCGCCCCACCGGTGCGAGCGCGGGTTGGATATATGTGTTGTACATATAAGCCAACCGCTCGGTATCTTGTCGGCCCTCGATGTTCATCAAGCCCAGAAGCTCAGGCCGCTCGGCGGAATACTCCAAGAAGGTGCGCATGGTGATTCGCAGCTGGTCGAGCGGGTCGATCACGGTGGGGTCGAACACCGTCGCCAGCCGCAGAACAAGAGGCTGGAATGCCCAATCGACGGTGGCGTACCACAGCGCTTCCTTCGAGCCGAAACGACCGTTGAGCGCGTTGTGGCTCACGCCCAATTCCCGGTTGAGAGTTCGCAATGCCACACCGTCATAGCCTTGGGTGGCAAAAGCTTTCAGCGCCGCACCAAGGATGTCGTCCAGCGAGGCGGGCGAATCTTCGCTGCGTGGCCGGCCACTCGGCCTGCGTCGCGACGGCGCACTCATGGTTTCCATTCTGCATCTCGGGTGGCCGTGACGGCCCGTCTACCTGTTCAGTGACCAATAAATATGATACATGACAAATATTTATTTGGCATCTGTCAGGATCGTCGCGGCGTCGTGACCCGGGACTAACCGTTCGGTTCCAACCGGAGACCCTCGACGATCAGATCCGACATGAGCCGGGCGTGTTCTTCGATGGCTGTGGGGCGGCCCGGGGGTGCTGGGTCGAACAAGGTCGCGAGCGGCACCAGACTGTAGATCGCGGCCGCACCGTGCGCGACCAGAAAGTGGAACTCCCGCAACGCGATCGGACGAATCGACTCCTGTTCGGTGAGGTGCAGCAGAAGTCGACCGACACCCATCAATGCGGGCTGGATGTAGTTGTCGTAGATGTAGCTCAACCGGTCGGTGTCCTGGCGGGCCTCGATGTTCATCAACGCAACCAACTGAGGGTGGTCGGCGGAGAACACGACGTATTGGCGGATCGCCAGGCGTAACTGTTCCAGTGGCTCGGTCAGGGTTGGATCGAAAATGCCCTGCATGATGCGCAAGAGAGGGCTGAAGCCGAAATCGACCGAGGCCCGCCACAGATCGTCCTTGCTGCCGAAGCGCTGATAGATCAGATTGTGGCTGACGCCGAGGTCCCGGTTGAGAGTCCGCAGCGAAACGCCGTCGTATCCGTATGTCGCGAACGCGACCAGGGCCGCTTCAAGGATGTCCTCCAGCGGCGTCGAGTCTGCCGTCTTCGGGCGACCGCGACGCCCCTGCGATGTCCGAGTAGAAACCATGTGACAAATTATGCCAGACGGTGCGACAACATTTATATTGACAGATATCAACTTAAACTCTAACGTGGACTCAGAACGGTTCGGCAGCCACAGGAGACTTTCGCCATGACGCAGACACTCGACACCCCAGTCTTGATCGCCGGTGCTGGTCCGACGGGTCTCGTCCTCGCCAGCGTGCTGTCGCACTACGGCATCAATTGCGTTCTCGTCGAACGCAACACGCACACGACCCGATTCCCGAAGATGGACGTCACCAACGGGGCCAGCATGGAGCTGCTGCGGCGGTTGGGTGTCGACGCCGAGTT
>NZ_JAVRQA010000346.1:0-25483 GCF_032161845.1 Mycobacterium sp. | reverse complement strand
GTCGATCGCGGTGGCAGGCACGTTCCCCGGCGAGTACACCGAGGAGGACTTCGACGTCGCGCAGGACCTGCCGACGCCGTATCACCAAACCAAGTTCGAGGCCGAGATGCTGGTGCGCGCCGCCCAGGGGCTGCGCATGCGCGTCTACCGACCCGCCGTCGTCGTGGGAGACTCCCGCACCGGCGAGATGGACAAGGTGGACGGTCCCTACTACTTCTTCGGGCTCATGGCGAAGTTGGCCGCCCTTCCGAAGTTCACGCCGATGCTGCTGCCCGACACCGGCCGCACCAACATCGTCCCCGTGGACTTCGTGGTGGACGCACTGACCGAGCTGATGCACGTCCCCGACCGTGATGGGCAGACGTTCCACCTGACGGCGCCGAAATCGATTGGGCTCAAACACATCTACCGCGGTGTGGCCAAGGAGGCCGGGCTACCGGAGCTCCGCGGCTCGCTACCCGGGTCCATGGCGACGCCGTTCCTCAAGGCAACCGGGCGCGCCAAGATCCTGCGCAACATGGCGGCCACGCAGCTCGGCATCCCCGCGGAGATCCTCGACGTCGTCGACCTCGTCCCGACCTTCACCTCGGACAATGCAGCGGAGGCGTTGCGCGGCAGCGGCATCCGGGTTCCCGAGTTCTCGTCCTATGCACCACGGCTGTGGCGGTACTGGGCCGAGCACCTCGACCCAGACCGGGCCCGCCGCGACGACCCCGCTGGTCCGTTGGTCGGCCGTCACGTCATCATCACGGGCGCGTCCAGCGGGATCGGACGGGCGTCGGCGATCGCCGTCGCCGAGCGCGGCGCAACGGTGTTCGCCCTGGCCCGCAACGCCGAGGCGCTCGACGACCTCATCGCCGAGATTCGCGAATCCGGTGGTGACGCCCATGCATTCACCTGTGACGTGACCGATTCTGCGTCGGTGGAACACACGGTGAAGGACATCCTCGGCCAGTTCGGTCACGTCGACTATCTGGTCAACAACGCAGGCCGGTCGATCCGGCGATCGGTGTCGGCGTCCACCGATCGCCTGCACGACTACGAACGCGTGATGGCCGTCAACTACTTCGGTTCGGTCCGGATGGTGCTCGCGCTGCTGCCGCACTGGCGCGAGCGCCGCTTCGGACACGTCGTGAACGTGTCGAGTGCGGGGGTGCAGGCGAGCAGTCCGAAGTACAGCGCCTACATCCCGAGCAAGGCGGCACTCGACGCGTTCGCCGAAGTGGTTGGCACCGAAACGCTTTCGGACCACATCACTTTCACCAGCATTCACATGCCGCTGGTTCAGACGCCGATGATCGCGCCGTCGCGGAGGCTCAACCCCGTGCCGCCGATCACCGCCGACCACGCTGCCGCCATGGTGGTGCGCGGGCTGGTGGACAAGCCCGCCAGGATCGACACCCCGATGGGCACCCTGGCCGACGTCGGCCACTACTTCACCCCCGGACTGTCCCGACGGGTGCTCCATCAGTTGTATCTCGGGTACCCCGATTCGGCGGCGGCCAGAGGTGTCGCGACTCCAACGGAGCACGAGCCGACCCGGCGACCCAAACGACCCGCCCGCGTCGCCGTCGCGAAGCTCCGGGCACCCGGACCGCTCAAGCGCGCCGTGCGACTGGTGCCTGGTGTGCACTGGTGACGGCTCGGTCCTAGGGTTGGCGGCGTGACAGAGGTCGTCCCGATAGGCGAGAGCGCGCAGGCACGACTTCCGGTCTTCATCGACGTCGACACCGGCGTGGACGATGCGATGGCACTCGCCTACCTGTTGGCCAGCGCGGATGCCGAGATCGTTGGCATCGCCTCCACTGCGGGCAACGTTCCCGTCGATCAGGTCTGCGTCAACAACCTGGGACTGCTCGCGCTCTGCGGCGTCAGCGGCATCCCGGTGTCGAAGGGCGCCGAAGGTCCACTGGCGATGCCGTTGCGCACCGCCGAGGACACCCACGGACCCGAGGGACTCGGATACGCGCGACTGCCCGCAGGCGACGGTCGGCTCACCGACTACGACGCGGCCACTGCGTGGGTGCAGGCGGCACGCGAGTACCCGGGAGAGCTGATCGGCTTGGTCACGGGGCCGCTGACCAACCTGGCACTGGCCATGCGCATCGAGCCGAGCCTGCCAAGACTCTTGCGGCGACTGGTCATCATGGGCGGCGCGTTCGACTACCGAGGCAATACCACGCCCGTGGCCGAGTGGAACATCAGTGTCGACCCCGAATCGGGCTCAGAGGTGTTCACCGTGTGGAGCGCGGCCTGGGGCCTGGACAAGCCGACCCACCTGCCAATCATGTTGGGCCTCAACCTAACCGAGCGCATCGCAATGACACCCGCGATCCTCAGCCGGCTGGCTGCGGCCGCCGGTTCCGCCACGACACCGATGAGCGTTCTCGACGACCGGGGGGCCAGGTCGGCGGCGTCCAATCCGCTGATTCGCGTTCTCGAGGATGCGATGCGGTTCTACTTCGAGTTCCACTTCGACCAGGGCGAGGGCTATCTCGCCCACCTCCACGATCCGCTCGCCGCCGCCGTGGCCCTGGATCCCGATCTCGTCAGCTACCGGCAAGCGACCATCGACGTCGAACTGACGGGCACGCTGACCCGCGGCATGACCGTGGCCGACTGGCGTGGACACTGGGGCCGATACCCCAACGCGCACATCGGCATCGAAGTCGACCCCGAGGCGTTCTTCGACCGATTCATCGCGCGAGTGGGGGCCTTTGCCGCAACGCTCGGCTGAGCGTTCAGTCGTCCGTCACCACGAGGGTGACATCGATGTTTCCGCGTGTCGCGTTCGAGTAGGGGCAGACCTGGTGCGCCTTCTCGGTGAGCGCCTGCGCGGTGGCGTGGTCGACGTTGGGCAGAGTGATCTCCAATTCGACTGCCAGGCCGAAGCCACCATTGTCGAGGGTTCCGAGCGAAACCCGTGATCCCACAGCCGAATCCGACACGTCCGCCTTCTCCTGACGGCCAACCAATCGCAACGCCGAGTGGAAGCAGGCGGCGTAGCCGATGGCGAACAACTGCTCGGGGTTGGTGCCGTCGCCGCTGCCGCCCATCTCCTTCGGGATGGCCAGCTCGAGGTCCAGCCTGCCGTCGGCACTTCGGGCGTGTCCGTCGCGGCCGTCACCAGTGGTCAGTGCCTCGGCGGTGTAGAGGATCTTCATGCGGTTTCCCTTCCTAGAGATGCGTTGAGCGCATCGGTGAGTTGCCGAACTGCGTCACGCAGGTCGGCGGCGTCTCGTTCGGTCATGCCGGTGGACGAGAAGAGTTGTTCTGGAATGCATTGCGCGCGACGCTCCAGATTGCGTCCGGCGTCGGTGAGGGTGATGTCGACGAGGCGCTCGTCGTCGCGTGATCGCTCACGTCGAACGAATCCGTTGGCCTCCAACCTCTTCAGCAGCGGGGAGAGTGTCCCGGAGTCCAGTTGAAGGCGCTCACCGAGTTGCCCGACGGTCATGCACTCGGATTCCCAGAGCGCCAGAAGCACCAGGTACTGGGGGTAGGTGAGGTTCATCGCGGTCAACACTGGTCGGTAGGCCGCCGTCATCGCCCGCGACGCCGAGTACAGCGCGAAGCAGAGATGCTGATCGAGGCTCATGGTGGCCATGCCCGAACTGTAGCCCACAATTTAATTGTGCACAACTAACTATTCATAGACCCCCTCGAGAAACCACTGTCGCTGCCGGTAGCACAGCAGCATCGCCCGATCGGCAACGTCTGATCGAGCACCTGGCTCTTCGAGCAGGATCTGCACTCGCGCCGTCCGCCCGGCCTTGCCCGATTCGCGGGGATCCCACCACCTTTCGTCGACGGGCCATGGTCCGGCCCACCACCGCAACCTGCCCGACCTGCCATCTCGAGTCAGCCGCACCGGGTCTGCCGAGAACAACCCCCGACTGGTCACCCGCACTGAGTTGCCCTCGGCGTCGAGCAGTTCGACCGGATCGTCGAGCAGCACGGTCGGCGAGGGTTCGGGGAGTTGTCCCGGCCACGGCTGACCTGGGTCGTTCCGGGGTACCGGTTCGTCACCCAGCGGAGTGAAGGTGATGCGTTCGGCAGGTCCACGGCCACCGCTGAGCACGGGCACCTGCACCGACTCCGGCCCGAGCAGCCCCTGGACCCGAACCAGCGCCCGACGAGCACGCAGCCGGTCGTCGTCGCCGGAGGAACCCCAGAGCGGCAGCTGCAACGCCGCGGCCGACACCACTTCTACCGGATGTAGGCGCAGCGTGGTGATCGGGGCGGTGGGCCGGTCGTCCGGATTGCGCCGGTTCAGCCAGCCGTCGAGCTGCCAGCGCACCCGGTCAGCCGTGGCATCCTCGGTCAGCGGCTCGGCACACCGCCAAACTCGTTGCATCTCTTCACCGTTGGCAGTGACCGCGTGGATCGCCAACCGGGTGCAACCGACACCCGCCCCCTCCAGGCTGCGATGCAGTTCCCCGGCCAGCGACCGGCCGGCGAAGGCAGCGGCATCCACCCGGTCCACCGGCGGATCGCAGTCCATGACGGCATCGAGATCCGCCGGCGACTCCCGACCCGACGGCCCGCGGGCGGACTCGCCGCGAGCGAACCGGTGGGCGGAGATCGCATCCGCACCGAATCGGGATGCCACGTCGGTGCGCGACAGCGCAGCGAACTGACCGATGCTTCGAATTCCCATGCGCCACAACAGGTCGGCCAAGTCGTCGCGGCCGGGTGCCGCCAGACTCGGTTCGGTGGCCAGCTGCCGGATCGACAGGGCGGACAGGAAGGTCGCATCCCCACCTGGTTCGACGATGCAGCCGGCGCGGGCAGCGAACACCGCGGTGGATAGCTGGTCGGCGATGCCGACCTGACACTCCGCCCCTGCCGCGGCGACCGCGTCGACGAGTCGTTCCGAGGCGGACTGCTCCGACCCGAAGTACCGGGCCGCCCCGCGCACCGACAACACCAGCAGGCCCGGCCGCAGCACCTCGGCACGTGGAACGACCTCGTCCACCGCCGCCGTCACGCCTTCGAAGTGCCTGGCATCACGCCCGGGGTCGGCGGTGACGACGTGGACGTGAGGACAGCGCGCCTGAGCCTCCCTGCGACGCAACCCCCTTCGCACTCCGGCCGAGCGCGCCGACGCCGAACACGCGACGACACGGTTGGCCAGTGTGACCACCACGGGGTCGGTCGCAGGCAGGCCTGCCGCGGCAGCCGCGGCCACCGCGGGCCAGTCCATGCACCAGATGGCCAACACCCGGCCAGGCACGTCATCCGCCTACTACTCGAGCATGGCCGCTTGCCCGACCGGAGGCCCTGGTCGCCAGCCGTACCCGACTTATCCGTCCGCATCCCGGCGTGGGGGCACCGGCGCCCGCACCCGTTACCTCGTAACCGCAGACCCTCGACTCCAGCCGAGCCGAAGCCCCATGCCAGTCACCGTCGACGACCAGGAGGGTGCACCCCTTTTGCCGGGCCCGCGCCGTCACGGCACGGGCCCTGGTGGGCGTCACCACGCGGCCGCCAAGACCGAGCACCACCAGATCCAGCCCATCCATCAATACCGCGGCCACTTCGACCGGATCGACCCCGGGGTCGGGGATCACCGCAAGCCTGCTGAGGTCGGCACCCATCTCGACGGCAGCAAGCAGCCCCACGTCGGGCTGACCCACGATCGCCGCGTGCCCACCCGCCGCAGTCACCGCCGCCACCAATCTCAGCGACAATGAACGGGCTCCCGACACCACTGCGACCACGCCCCGGGGCAACGAGTCAGGCAGGAACTCGGCCAGCGATTCCGGCATGGGCAGCAAAGTTTCGGAGGCCGTAAGCGAGGCGCGCGACGCCATGGATCCGCGTTGGTCCGAACCCACCGAGGCCAATGCCCTACCAGACATCTCGGCCATCTTGCGCCGGAGGCGTTCTACCTGTTCAGCGCGGTTTAGCGCATGTTGGTCAACACGCGTCACCGCAGTCACAAAAGCACCTTCCGCCTCATCCGACTCAGCCCTCTATTCGAAAGTATGTTCGATAGAACGAGTAAACACTCACCCCCCGACACCGTCAAGCGGATCGGGTCGCACTAGGAGGTACCTCTACGCCTCCAGTGAAATGCCTGTGCGGCCGTTCAACCCGTCGGCTAGAGTTCGGTCACCGGACCCCGCTTCGGGTGGGACTGGTTGGCAATTCGGGGATTAGTAAGGAACAACCAACATGAGGTCACATCGTCTGGCTCGCCGTGTCGCGGCCTATGCGGGAGGCGCCGCCATCGTCGCGATGGTCGGCCTGACCGCAGCGTGCGGCGGTAGTTCGGAGAAGGCTCCCGAAACGTCGACCACCACGACCACCACCGCGCCGTCGTCGGCCCCTTCGGTGACACCCACCGAGAAGTCGATCAACCCCACGGGCGGCAACCTGTTCACGCCCCCGGTCAAGGCGCCGCCCGCGCCGACGGCCATTCCCGGCGACAACTGACTCCCGCGGTCTCGGGAGCCCATCGCGGGACCGTCTCACCACTCCATGTCGCCATCGACTGTGACAGCTCCTCGGACCAGGCGCACGAACGTCTGGCCGTGGCTGCTGCCCGTCATCATGATCGCCGCCTTGGCGCTCGCCTCTGACCTGAAGGTCACGCCGGGCGCCGGGGCGCCCGACACCATCGACGGACCGTTCGCGTCATTACTGGCCGCCTCAACCGATCTCGGACCGGCACGCGGTGAACACGTCCAGCTCACCGCGATGCTGAACGATCATCGTCGTCCCGATGCGTTGATCGGCTGGGCGGATCGGCACGACCTCTCCGTGCAGTGGCGTACCAGCGACGGCTGGGCCGTAGTGGAGGGCACGCCCGAGCACGTGGCGGCGGCGTTCGGCGTCGCAGTCCACGATTACCGCGGCCAGCGCGGTCAGGAGTTCTACGCATCACCGCAGCAGCCGGAGGTGCCTTCGGCATTGCGTGACGAAGTGAATCAACTGGGCCGAATCCTCAGTTACACACCGCATCACGAGTCGCGGCCGGACATCCTGCCGCTCGACGTGCCCGATCGCGGGCTGACGCCAACGGCACTGCTCAACACTTACAACGCGGCAGGCCTGACGCGGAGCGGTTTCACGGGCAAGGACACGACGATCGTGATCTTCGCGTTCAACGGCTTCGCCCAGTCCGACCTCGACACCTTCACCACCCTGAACGGGCTTCCCAAGTTCACCCCAACCGTCGTGGGTAATCAATTGCCCGAGCCGTATGGCGAGACCACGATGGATCTCGAAGTCGCACATGCGATTGCGCCCGACGCCCAGAAGGTCGTCGTCAACGCGCGCCCGACCGTCGAGGGCGACGGCGCCTTCCAGAAGATCGGCCAGATGCTGGAGGACACCGATCGCCAGTTTCCTGGCGCCATCTGGAGCCTCTCGATCGGCTGGGGTTGCGACAAGCTGCTCACCGCAGCAGATTTGGCACCGGTTCGCTCCGCGCTCGCTGCCGCCCATGCGCGCGGAACCACGGCATTCAACGCCAGCGGCGACCTCGCCGGGCTCGAGTGCAAGGGTGGCGACGACTGGGACTCCCCGCCCGGGCCATCGGACGTCGGGCTGGATTCCATTGCCTCCCTTCCCGAGATGACCAGCGTCGGTGGCACCACGTTGTCCACCGACGCCCAAGGCGGGTGGCTTGCCGAGCAGGCGTGGTTCGACGTCCCCCTCTCGCAGGGCACTGGCGGAGGAGTGTCGACGCTCTTCGACCGACCGCCATGGCAGCAGATCGCATCGGGACAGATTCCCGCCGAACGCAATACGGGCAAGCGGCTGACCCCCGACATCTCCGCCGTCGCGGACCCGTTCACCGGCGTGAAGATCGTGCTCAACGGTGCCAACGTGGTCGGCGGCGGAACCTCGCAGTCCGCACCCATCTGGGCGGGCCTGGCCGCGGTGATGACCCAGTTCCTGAAGGCCAACGGCGGCGGCCCGATCGGTGACATCAACCCCCTGCTGTACCGAATGGCTCAGGGTGCTCCACTGCCTGCCTTCCGCGACGTGACCCTTGGCGGCAACGCGGTGGACACCGCGGGACCGGGCTATGACCTGGTGAGCGGACTCGGCACCCCCGACGTCGACAACCTCGCCCGCAATCTGCTCACCCTGCAGAGGATCATCCAATGAGTACCCGCAGACGATCGCGAGTGAGGATCGCAGCGAGGGACGAGCAAGCGGGAGTCGAGCCATGAGTACCGAGCCCGAAACAGACGCCCCCACACCGGGCATGGTCGAGTGCCGGGTGTGCCAGACCGAGGTTCCCGAAGGCGAATTCTGTGGCCTGTGCGGGATCCCCCTGAAGGATCACGGCGCTTCGGGCCCGGGGTGGCTGCGAATCACGGCATATAGCGCATCCCCCGGCGAGCATCTGCTGCGGCCGAACATCGTGAGCTCGCTGTTCCCCCACCTGTCCCCCAGCTCGCGCATGCCGTTCCTCGTCGGGCTGATCGTGATCGTCCTCGCCTTGCTGGCCACCAGTGTCTTCCGGCTGCCTGCCGCGCTGATCACCGTCGCCGCACTGGGCCTGCCCTTGCTGTTCCTGATCTATCTGCAGGAGTCCGACGTCTACAACGACGTCCCCACCGGCACTCTGGTGGCCACGGCCGGATTGGGCATCGGTCTAGGCGTCGGATGGGTCCTCGTGACGGGAGCCGTCGTCGCGCAGGCGTATGACGTCGGACTGGGCATGGGCATCGCAGGATCCCGCATCCTGCGCGACGGGCTCGGCGTCCCCCTCGGCGGGGTGATCCTCATGCTCGTTCCCGCCTTACTGGTCAGACTCTTCCGGCGCGGTGCTCGAGAAGCGTTGGACGGCTTCGCGATCGGAGCGTTGGGTGCCTTGATGTTCACGGCCGCGGCCCAGATGACGCGACTGGCACCCCAGTTCGCGGGAGGCATGGTCGCCAAGGCACGACCGATGAACGGACTGATCGTCGAAGCGGGCATCCGCGGCGTTGCCGTGCCGCTGACTGCGGCCGCGGTCGGTGGCCTCATCGGTGCGGCCCTGTGGTTCACCCGCCCCGACAACAAGAAGCATCAGCACCGAAACTTCGTTCGCATCGCCCTGGCGTGCTTTGCGCTCGTCGTGTTGCTGATGTACGCCGGACTTGGCCTGGTCGACGTCGCCCGATTCCCCCAATTGCTGCAACTTGCACTACATCTCACGGTGGCAGCGGTAGCGTTGCTCGCCCTGCGAATCGGTCTGCACCTGGCGCTGCTGCACGAGGCTCATGACGAGATCCTCTCCGACGAGCCCCTGCTGTGCCCGCACTGCGGCACCGTCGTACCCGACATGGCCTTCTGTGTGGCCTGCGGCGCGGCCACGCGCGCATCCTCTCGGTCCTCGCGACAAGCCCGGCGCGACACCAGACCCGTGCGCGTCGAGGCCGACTCCGAGCCGGGGGCAGACGAGCAGTGACGACCGTCGTCCAGGGTTACTCGACGCAGGCAGGCACCTACACCGCGCCCACGCTGCCCAAGACCTCGCACCGTCGATTGCTCGTGGTCTGGGTGGCTGCCATCGGCGTCGTCGCCGCAGGACTCGTCGCAATGTCCGGAGCCATCGAGAAGCCGTCGGCCCGTTACGTCTGCCCGCCAGAATGCGGACGACCGCCGATGGGCCAACCCGTCACGATCAACCCGCGCTTCACCGCGTCCGACGGCACGTTCTCGGTCGCCTACCCGGCGGAAGGATCGGCGTACAAGATCACCCAGAACGACCGCGGCATCATTGCCGAACTCTTGGCTGGTGACGGCGGCACCATGCGACTCTTCAGCCAGCCCGCCGCCGGTCGCACACCAAAACAAATCGCCAACCAACTCGTCAAGGAGACCTTCCCCGACACGAAGGTGGCGTACGAAATCCCGAATGCCATGGTCGGCTACCAACCCGGATACGGACTCGTCGCCGACTGCTGGCCACAAGGATCCAACGCGAGCTACTCCCGGATGAGGGTCGTGGTGATGGTGGCAGTGAAGAACGACCTCGCCCTGGTGGCCGGCGCGGTCGGGCCGTACCACGCCTTCGGCCCAGACTTCGGCTCGGGCAAACCGTCGGCAGCCAACCTGCAACTCGCTCTTGACATGGGCAAATACGTCAACAGCTTCGCCTGGGCGGGCGACCCGCTGCGCTAGTTCCACCCCCGCCGCCATCCCGCCGAACGGCTGAGCCGAAACTCGCATGCACAAATGTTGACATTGACAAATGTCACCAATCGCTGGTGTACTTCGGATGTGATGACCGACACGATGCCAGCGCGGGGATCGATGCGTTCGCGCGGCGCAGCCGCAGTGAGCGGACTGACCTTGCGACAGATCAGCGCGGTGCTGCCGCCCGAGCGGGCGTGGGGGTTGTGGGCCTCCCGCCAGATCGTCTCGCGGATCATGGACTCCTTCGGGCCCTCCCTGGCGGGCACCGAGGTCGAGAAGGTCGACGTCCGCCTGCGTGACGGCGGCCGCGTAGTGGGCGAATGGGTCCGCGGCGCCGGGGTGACCGCCACAGATGAGTGCATCTACTTCCTGCACGGCAGCGGCTTCGCCCTGTGCTCACCGCGCACCCACCGCAGGCTCACCGCCTGGCTGTCCCGCCTGACCGGACTGCCCGTGTTCTGCGTCGACTACCGACTAGCGCCGCGCCATCGCTTCCCCACAGCCGCCGTCGACGTCCGCGCGGGTTGGGAGTGGCTGTGCCGCGAGAAGGGTTTCGCCCCAGACCGAATCGTCATCGCTGGCGACTCGGCCGGCGGACATCTCGCCGTCGACCTCTTGCTGCAATCCGACGTCGCGCACCCCGCAGGCCTCGCCTTGTTCTCCCCCTTGCTCGATCTGACGTTCGGGCTCGCACGCACCAGGGAGGAGCTGCGCCGCGATCCCGCGATCCGTGCTGCCGACGCCGCGAAGCTCGTCGGTTTGTACTGCGAGGGAACGGACATCAGCCACCCACGGCTCACCCTCGACGTCGCGGGCGGGCGCCGGATGCCTCCGACCCTCGTCCAGGCCGGCGGCGGCGAAATGCTGGTCGCGGACGCACGCCGGTTGGCCGCTGACATCAAGGCGGCGGGCGGCGACTGCGAACTACAAGTCTGGCCCGACCAGGTGCACGTATTCCAGGCGCTGCCACGACTCGCACCCGACGCCAAGCCCGCGATGCAGAGGGTGGCCGCGTTCGTCGATGAGTCGTTGCACCGCAACGCAATCAAGCGAGTCGCCGGATGAACCTCCTCGGCTCACCACCCAAGCGGAGCCACGGGGCGGCCGCCGTCATCACCGGTGCGGGAAGCGGCATCGGGGCGGCGTTCGCCACCGAACTCGCTCGCCGCGGCGGCCGGGTCGTGTGCAGCGATGTCGACGAGGGGTCGTCGCGTGCCACGGCCGATGCCATCGTGGCAGCTGGCGGTCAGGCCACGTCGGTCCGCTGCGACGTCTCGCAGATCGACGACGTCCAGCTGCTCGCCAAGGAGGCGCAGGCCTGGCTCGACGGCCCCCCGACGCTGGTGATCAACAACGCTGGCGTTGGCGCGGGCGGCGCCGCCATCGGTGACATCGACATCGACGACTGGAACTGGGTTCTCGGCATCAACCTCTGGGGCCCGATCCACGGCTGCCAGGTCTTCACGCCGATCCTGCGGGATGCCGGCCAGCGGGGCGGGATCATCAACGTCGCATCGGCGGCCGCATTCGGCGCCGCGCCAGGAATGGCCGCCTATAACGTCAGCAAGGCCGGCGTGCTCTCGTTGTCCGAGACGCTGGCCGCCGAACTGTCCGGCACCGGAATCAACGTCACCGTGCTGTGCCCGACGTTCGTCAAGACGAACATCGTTGAATCCGGTCGCATTTCAGCGCAATCCAGTCAGCTCGCCGACCGCTTGATGCGCTGGACCGGATTCTCCGCAGAGCGGGTAGCGCGCACCTGCCTGGACACCAATGACCGCGGCGGCTTGTACTGCATGCCACAGCCCGACGCCAGGATCGGCTGGGGCATCAAGCGTTTCACTCCGACGATCTACACCCGGGCCGCCGGCCTGACCAATCGCGTCACTCAATAGGAGGTAGTCATGGCCACCAATAGAGGCATCGACATGGATGCGATGCTCGCGAAGATCAAGGACCGTCAGTGGGCACTGGCCGACATCGACTGGGATGCACCGGGAGCCGAGACCATTAGTGACGAGTTCCGGCCCAAGCTGAAGGCGTTCATGGCGGACCTGTGCTGGATCGAGAACGTGGGCGCCCGCGGGTTCGCCGCGCTGGCCAAGAAGGCACCGACGCCGACGCTCGCCGAGATCTACCGCTACTTCCACGCCGAGGAACAGCGTCACGCCAATGCCGAACTTGCCCTGATGAAGCGCTGGGGCATGCTCTCCGACGGTGAGATGCCCGAGCCCAACATCAACATCCGGCTCGCCATCCAGTGGCTCGACCAGTATTCCGACGACATGTCTTTGTCCGTGCTTGGCACGGTGATCCCGATGCTGGAGGTGGCGCTCGACGGCGCACTGCTGAAGTTCCTCCTCGACGAGGTCGACGATCCGATCTGCCACCAGGTATTCGAGAAGATCAACAACGACGAATCCCGGCACATCGCCGTCGATTTCGAGGTGCTGAACATGATCGGCAACTCCACGGCACGCAAGCTTGCGGTCCAGTTCATCGGCAGCATCGCGACACCCGGGTTGATCATCGGCATGATCATGTACGTTCCGCTGCTCAACCGGATGCGCAACAACATCGTCGACATGGGCCTCGAACCCGAGCGGCTCTACAAGGCAATGATGCGGTTCAAAGAACTCGGCGCGCGGGCCGAATACACTTGGCGCGTACCGACTTACCAGATCTTGAAGGTGCACGCCAAGATGGTGACCAACCCCAAGCACCCGTACCATCTGCTGGCCAACTCGATGGTCAAGCTGTCCGACCGCTATCCCGATGCCCTGCTGAGCCCGATTCCCAGCTGGTTCAAGGAACTCACCCACGAACCGGCGGCCTGACATGCACGTCTACGAAACCCTCATCGTCGGTACCGGCTTCACCGGTATCGGGGCGGCCATCAAGCTGACTCAGGCCGGCGTCGACGACATCGTCATCATCGAACGTGACCAACGCGTCGGCGGCACCTGGCGGGACAACACGTATCCCGGTGCTGCATGCGATATCCCGTCGTTGTTGTATTCGTTCTCGTTCGTGGCGAACCCCACGTGGTCGCGGGCCTACTCCCCGGCCGGGGAGATCCACCGGCACATCGAGGACATGGTGGACCGCTTCGACCTGAGGCGCCGGATTCAGTTCGGCGTCGAGGTCAACGGTTTGGAGTTCGACGAGGCCGACGGCGTCTGGGACGTTTCGACCACCGGCCGCAAGAAGTACCGCGCCCGTACCGTCGTACTGGCGTCCGGTCCACTGCCCGACCACAAGTGGCCCGACGTCCGGGGCCTCGAGACCTACGAGGGCCACAAGATCCACAGCGCCCGCTGGGATCACGACTACGACTTCACCGGAAAGCGGGTGGCGGTCATCGGCACCGGCGCCAGTGCCGTCCAAATCGTGCCGGAGCTGGTCAAGCAGGCGGAGTTCGTCAAGGTCTTTCAACGCACGCCGGGTTGGGTCATTCCGCGCCTCGACGTGGCCACTCCGGGGCGCGCGCAAGAGCTGTTCACGAAAGTCCCAGCAGTGCAACGACTTGCCCGCCAAGCGCTGTTCTGGGGTCATGAGGCCAGTGCGACGGCGCTGGTGTGGAACTCACCGCTGAGCTCCCTAGTCGCCCGGCTGGGCAAGGCGCATCTGAAGCGACAGGTGAAGGATCCGTGGCTGCGCAGGCAGCTGACGCCTGACTTCACCCCCGGCTGCAAGCGGATGCTGGTGTCCAGCGACTACTACCCCGCTTTGCAGCGCGACAATTGCAAGCTCATCGACTGGCCGATTGCCACGATGAGCCCGGCGGGTATCCGTACCAGCGACGGTGTCGAGCACCATCTGGATGCGGTGGTGTTCGCCACCGGTTACGACGTCCACCTGACCGGCCCGCCGTATTCGGTGACCGGGCTCGGAGGCAGGTCCCTGGCCGACGAATGGGTCCGCGGCGCGCAGGCGTACAAGAGCATCAATGCCAGCGGCTACCCGAATCTGTTCTTCATGACGGGGCCCAACTCAGGACCCGGGCACAACTCGCTGTTGGTGTTCGTGGAGGGCCAGATCGACTATGCCGTCGCGGGCGTGACCAATATCCTGCGCAATGACCTGCGGTATCTCGACGTGCGCGCCGACGTTCAGCGGCGTCACAACGAGCAGCTCCAGAAGCGGCTGACCAAGACGACGTGGATGAGCGGCTGCAGCAGTTGGTATCTGACGGCCGACGGATTCAACGCCTCGATGTACCCCGGCTTCGCCACGCAGTATCTTCGACAGATGCGTGACTTCCGGTTCGGCGACTATGAGGCCGTTCCGGCGGGCAGGAGCGAAGCGACCGGGGAGACTTCACAGCGTCGTAGTCCCGCGGCCGTCGATGTGAGTTCGTCGGCCTGACATGCCGCCCGCCAAGCAGCCGCGGCAACAAGCGGGCACCATCTCGACCATCCTCAACGGGCTTCGTCGAGCGCCGAGGCAAATCCGGCGGGGCTCTCGCGACGTCATCGAGAACGCGGTGTCGCAGCTGTTCGACGCTGCCGTGCAACCCCACGGCGTCGCGGCCTCTGGTGAGTACCGGATCGAGGAGCTCGCGCGCCTGGCAGGCACCACGACGCGCAACATCCGCGTCTACCGCGACCGCAACCTGCTGCACCCTCCGCTGCGGGTCGGTCGCATCGCGCTGTTCAACGACACGCACCTGACCCGACTGCGCCTCATTACGTCGATGCTCGACCGCGGCTACAACATCTCGCACGTGCACGAAATGCTCAGCGCCTGGGAGGAGGGCAAGAACCTCGGCGACATGCTCGGCCTGGAGTCGGCCATCGCGGGCAGTTGGGCCACCGAGAAGCCCGACCGGATGTCGGTCGCCGACGCCAAGCGGCTGGTCGACGACGAGGCAGGATTCGACCGGATGGTCGGCCTCGGCGTCATCACCCTCGGTGACGGCGAGGCAACGGTCGTGCGGCCCAAGCTGATCGAAGCCTTCAACGAGATCCGGCAGTACGGCGTCAGCACCGACAAGCTGATCGACATCCACGAACAGACCGCCCCGCTCATCGACGAGATCAGCGGCATCCTGGTCGGAGCGGGCGTCGAACACGTCCTCACCCGCATCCAGCCCGGCGCCGCCCTGCCGCCGGACACCGAGGTCGCCGAGCTCATCACGATGCTGGTGCGGTTCCGCACCCAAGCCGTAGCGGCGGTGTCAGCGACCCTCGCCTTTTCGATCGAGTCGACGATCGAGTCCAGCGTGAGTCAGATCCTCGGCGAGTTCATCGAGAAGACAGCCGAAGAAGAGCCCTGATCACTCCCACTCGATGGTGCCCGGCGGCTTGCTGGTGACGTCCAGCACGACCCGGTTCACCTCCGACACCTCGTTGGTGATCCTGGTGGAGATCCGTTCGAGCACCTCGTAGGGGACGCGGGTCCAGTCGGCGGTCATTGCGTCCTCGCTGGACACCGGCCGCAGGACGATCGGATGGCCGTAGGTGCGGCCATCACCCTGGACGCCCACCGATCGAACGTCGGCGAGCAGCACCACCGGGCACTGCCAGATCTGGTTGTCCAGGCCCGCGCTCGAGAGTTCCTCGCGGGCGATGGCGTCGGCGCGACGCAACGTGTCCAACCGCGACGCGGTGACCTCGCCGACGATGCGAATACCCAAGCCCGGCCCTGGGAAGGGTTGGCGCCCAACGATTTCCTCGGGCAGGCCGAGTTCGCGACCGACGGCGCGGACCTCGTCCTTGAACAGGAGTCGGAGTGGTTCGACGAGCTTGAACTTCAGATCGTCGGGTAGTCCGCCGACATTGTGGTGACTCTTGATGTTCGCCGCACCCGTCCCACCGCCCGACTCGACGACGTCGGGATACAGCGTGCCCTGAACCAGGAAGTCGACCTCGCCAGTTGGCTCCTCGCGCAAGCGCTCGTCGGCGGGGCCACCGCCCTCCACGATTCCGCGCACCGCGCCCTCGAAGGCGCGGATGAACTCGCGACCGATGATCTTCCGCTTGCCCTCGGGGTTCGTGACACCCGACAGCGCCTCGAGGAACCGCGCCTCGGCATCGATGGTGACGAGCTTGGCGCCGGTCGCGGCGACGAAGTCACGCTGCACCTGCCCGCGCTCCCCTGCCCGAAGCAGTCCGTGGTCGACGAAGACACACGTCAGCCGGTCGCCGATCGCACGCTGCACCAGGGCCGCGGCCACCGCGGAGTCCACGCCACCCGACAGCCCGCAGATGGCCCGGCCGTCACCGATCTGCTCACGGACCTGTTCCACCAGAGCGTCGGCGATGTTGGCGGCCGTCCAGGTGGCGCCGATGCCTGCGAAGTCGTGCAGGAACCGGCTCAGCACCTGCTGGCCGTGCGGCGTGTGCATGACCTCGGGGTGGTACTGCACCCCTGCGAGCCTGCGCGCCCGATTCTCGAAGGCCGCCACCGGAGCACCGGCGCTGGTCGCCACGACGGAGAATCCCTCTGGCGCCGCAGTCACGGCGTCGCCATGGCTCATCCACACCGGCTGACTTGCCGGCAGGTCCAAATGAAGTTCTCCGCCAGAAACTTTCAGGTCGGTGCGGCCGTACTCGCTGGTGCCCGTGTGAGCGACGGTGCCGCCGAGGGCCTGCGCCATCGCCTGGAATCCGTAGCAGATGCCGAAGACGGGGACGTCGAGGTCGAAGATCGCCGGATCTAGCTGCGGAGCACCGTCGGCGTACACGCTGGCCGGTCCACCGGACAGCACGATCGCGGCCGGGTCCTTGGCCTTGATCTCGTCGACCGTCGCGGTATGAGGGATGACCTCTGAGTACACCCGCGCCTCACGAACACGCCTCGCGATCAGTTGCGCGTACTGCGCGCCGAAGTCGACCACCAACACGGGCCGGGGTGATGCCGTTTCCACTGGCCCAGTCTAATGGCGGCCGTCGGCTAGCCCTGCTCGGCGGGGGCAGCCGCCGCGTTCGGGGCGGGGCTGGGCCTCACGCAGTGGTGCACGGCTGTCGTGAGTTCGAGGATCTGTTGGGAGAGTGCGAGCAGCTGGCAGTTCTGCTTGTCCTCCAGCTGCACCAGCTGCCACTGATGATCGGCGATCACCTGACGCTTGGCGTCGGCGCGATTCTGGCTGATCATCACGAACGTGGACAGGAAGATGGCCTCCAGCGAGACGATCATCGTCAAAAGACCGAACGGATAGGAATCGAACCCGAACAAGGTCCCGAACAATATCCAGACCACGAACCAGACGATGTGCAGGTAGACGAAGGCCATCGAGCCGGCGAAGGTGGTGATCTTGTCGGCGATGCGATTCTGCAGGCTGTTCGCCCGCTCCTCGGCGTGTTTGAGCAAAGCCGGACTCACATGCGGATGCTGCTGGGCGGTTGGCGCGATTGACATGGCTCACGGTAACCAGGCAGCGACCATCAGACCGCGCTTGAGCAGGGAATTCACAGGGATATGACAGAACCGGCGAATCCCGCCCGCCTCGTCCTTCGATCAGCCCGTCGACTTCACCGGTTCGATCGGTAGCCGACGCAACGCGCCAGGAGCGTCGGCCGGGACCACCGGATGGTCAGGAGCGATCGGCGCCAACCGCCGATACGGTTGCCCCTGGGCCGGCCGCTGGTCGACCTCTCCCTTGTTCGGCCAGAGCGACGCCGCACGCTCGGCCTGAGCCGTGATGCTCAGCGACGGGTTGACGCCCATGTTCGCTGAGATCGCCGCCCCGTCCACCACCGACAACGTCGGATACCCGTGAACCCGGTGATACGGGTCGATGACGCCCCGGTCGCGGGTGTCACCGATCGCCGCGCCGCCGAGGAAGTGCGCGGTCAGCGGGATGTTGAACAGCTCGCCCCACGTGCCGCCGGCAACGCCGTCGATCTTCTTCGCGATGCGCCTGGTGACCTCGTTGCCCGCCGGAATCCAGGTCGGGTTGGGTTCGCCGTGGCCCTGCTTGCTGGTCATCCGGCGGAAACCGAGCTTGCTGCGGCGGGTATAGGTGGTGATCGAGTTGTCCAGATGCTGCATCACCAGCGCGATCATGGTGCGCTCACTCCACCGCCTCGGGTTCAGCAGGCGGACCGTGCCCCTCGGGTCGTTCTTGACGTTGACGGCGAACTGCTTCCACCGCGGTACGTCGCTGCCACCGGGGCCCGCACCGTCGGTCATCAACGTCTGCAGCAGGCCCATTGCATTGGAGCCCTTGCCGTAACGGCACGGTTCGATGTGGGTGTCCGACGTTGGGTGAATCGACGACGTGATGGCCACCCCGTGGGTGAGGTCCAGGTCGTCGGACACCTTGAGTCGACCGGCACCGACGATCGACTCGGAGTTGGTGCGGGTCAGAACGCCGAGCTTGTCGGACAGCTCGGGCAACCTGCCCGTGTCGCGCATCTTGAACAACAGCTGCTGGGTACCCCAGGTGCCTGCGGCGAGGATCACCGTCGACGCGGTGTAGGTCCGCTTCTTCTTGCGCAGCCAACGACCGGTTCTGACGGTCTGGACGTTCCAGCTGCCGTCCGGCCGCGCGTCGAAGCTCGTCACTGTCGTCATCGGAATGACCTCTGCCCCAGCCGATTCCGCTAAACCGAGGTAGTTCTTCAACAGCGTGTTCTTCGCGCCGTACCGGCAGCCGGTCATGCAGGATCCACACTCGATGCAGCCCGTCCGCGCAGGACCCGCACCGCCGAAGTACGGGTCGGGCACCGTCTTGCCTGGCTCCTTCTTGCCGTTCTCGCCGAAGAACACTCCGACGGGGGTTGGCACGAAGGTGTCACCGACGCCCATGTCGTCGGCAACCTCCTTGAGGATGCGGTCGGCATCGGTGAAGGTCGGGTTCGTGACGATGCCGAGCATGCGGGTCGCCTGGTCGTAGTGCGGCATCAATTCGGCGCGCCAGTCCGTGATGTGGGCCCACTGCTCGTCAACGAAGAACGGCTCCGGCGGCACGTACAGCGTGTTCGCGTAGTTCAGCGACCCACCGCCGACGCCCGCGCCCGCCAGGATCATGCAGTTGCGCAGGAGGTGTATGCGCTGGATGCCGTACATGCCGAGTTTGGGCATCCAGAGGAACTTGCGGAGGTCCCATGACGTCTTCGCCATGTCCTCGTCCTCGAACCGTCGGCCGGCCTCGAGCACGCCGACGCGGTAGCCCTTCTCGGTGAGCCGCAGCGCGCTGACGCTTCCCCCGAAACCCGAGCCGATGATCAGGACGTCATAGTCAGGATCCATCCCAACATTATGAACTTACCCACGGGTAACAAGCTAGACAGGCGACCCTAACTTGTAAAGTAGCGGCCCAGCGACCAGCGCTTCCTTGATCCCGCCGTCAGGAACCGACCGTCAGTCCGACCTTCTGGAATTCCTTGAGATCGCAGTAACCGGCCTTGGCCATCGACCGGCGCAACCCGCCGACGAGGTTGAGGGAGCCGAAGGGGTCGTCGGACGGACCGCTGAGGACCTGTTCGAGCGACGGCCGCTCGCCGCGCGCGACCTGCAGCAGCGCGCCGCGCGGCAGCGACGGGTGAGCCGCCGCCGACGGCCAGAACCAGCCGTCGCCGAGTGCCTCGGCGGCCGACGCGAGCGGCGTCCCGAGGACGACCGCGTCGGCGCCGCAGGCAATGGCCTTGGCGAGTTCGCCGGACGTGTGGATGTCGCCGTCCGCGAGCACGTGCACGTAGCGGCCGCCCGTCTCGTCGAGGTATTCGCGGCGGGCCGCGGCGGCGTCGGCGATCGCGGTGGCCATCGGCACGCTGATGCCGAGCACCTCGTCACTGGTGGTCACTCCGGAGGTGGAGCCGTAGCCGACGATCACGCCCGCTGCCCCGGTCCGCATCAGGTGCAGGGCCGTGCGGTGGTCGATTACGCCGCCCGCGACGACCGGTACGTCGAGTTCGGAGATGAAGGTCTTGAGGTTCAGCGGCTCCCCGGATCCGTCCCTGTCTTGGGCGACGCGCTCGGCGGAGATGATGGTGCCCTGGATGACGAGCAGGTCGATCCCGGCAGCGACGAGCGCGGGCGTGAGGGCCTGCGCGTTCTGGGGGCTGACCCGCACGGCGGTGGTGACCCCCGCGTCACGGATCCGAGTGACTGCGGCACCCAACAACTCTGGATCCAGCGGCGCCGAATGGAACTGCTGCAGCAGTCGAATCGCGGCCGACGGTCCCGAGCTGACGCCGGGCTCCACGGATTCCTTGGCGGCGGCCTCCACCACCTGGGCGATCTTGGCTTCGACGTCGGCATGCCTGCCGATCAGACCCTCGCCGTTGAGCACCCCGAGGCCGCCGAGCCTGCCCAGTTCGATGGCGAACTCCACCGATACCAACGCATCTGTGGGGTGTGCGAGCACCGGGACCTCGAAGCGGTAGGCGTCGAGTTGCCAAGCCGTCGACACGTCCTGCGACGAGCGGGTGCGGCGCGACGGCACGATGTTGATGTCACGGAGTTCGTAGGTGCGCCGGGCGGTTCTGCCCATGCCGATTTCGACCATGTCACGCATGACCGGTTCGTCTCCTCTTCGCGCAAGCGCTCATCGACCTCGAGTCCCTAGCGCGCGTAGTAGTTGGGGGCTTCAGTCGTCATCGTGATGTCGTGGGGGTGGCTCTCCTTGAGCCCCGCCGCGGTGATCTGAACGAACTGTGCCTGCTGGAGGTGCTCGATGGTGGCGGAACCGGTGTACCCCATCGCCGCCCGCAGACCGCCCGTCAACTGATGGATGACAGTCGACAGCGGCCCTCGGAACGGCACCCTGCCCTCGATGCCCTCGGGCACCAGCTTGTCCTCGCTCAAGACGTCGTCCTGGAAGTAGCGGTCCTTGGAGTAGCTCTTCTGCTCTCCGCGACCCTGCATGGCGCCCAGTGAACCCATTCCGCGGTAGCTCTTGAACTGCTTTCCGTTGACGAAGATCAGCTCGCCCGGCGCCTCGGCGGTGCCCGCGAGAAGCGAGCCGAGCATGGCCGTCGAAGCCCCCGCCGCGAGCGCCTTGGCGATGTCGCCCGAATACTGCAGCCCGCCGTCGGCGATCACCGGCACGCCGTGGGGCGCGCAGGCGGCGACGGCCTCGAGGATCGCGGTGATCTGCGGTGCCCCGACGCCGGCGACGACGCGCGTAGTGCAGATGGAACCCGGGCCGACGCCCACCTTGACGGCGTCGGCGCCCGCCTCGACGAGGGCAAGGGCTGCCGTGCGCGTGGCGACGTTGCCGCCGACCACGTCGATGCGGTCACCGGCGACCGTCTTGAGCCAGTGCACCATGTCGAGCACGCCGCGGTTGTGCGCGTGGGCGGTATCCACGATCACTACGTCGGCGCCCGCGTCGACGAGTGTCATGGCTCGCTCCCTGGCATCGCCACCGACGCCGACCGCGGCACCGACCAGCAGCCGGCCATCACTGTCCTTGGTGGCCAACGGGAATTGCTCGGTCTTGACGAAGTCCTTGACGGTGATGAGCCCGGTCAGCTTGCCGTGGCCGTCGACGATCGGCAGCTTCTCGATCTTGTGACGCCGCAACAAGCCAAGCGCAGCGTCGGCCGTGACACCCGACTGGGCGGTGATCAACGGAGCCTTCGTCATCACTTCGGAGACCGGCTTGTTCATGTCGACTTCGAAGCGCATGTCGCGGTTGGTGATGATGCCGACCAACGAGCCAAGGGCGTCCACCACCGGCAGGCCCGAGATCCGGAACCGCGCACACATGGCGTCGACCTCGGCCAAGGTGTTGTCGGGCGAGCACGTGACGGGATCGGTGACCATGCCGGCCTCCGAACGCTTCACCGTCTCGACCTGCCCGGCCTGTTCGGCCACCGGCAGGTTGCGGTGCAGTACGCCCATCCCTCCGGCGCGGGCCATCGCGATCGCCATCCGCGATTCGGTGACGGTGTCCATCGCCGAGCTGACGAGCGGCACCCGCAACCGGATCCGCTTGGTGAGCTGGCTCGAAGTATTGGCGTTCGCGGGCACCACGTCGGAGGCGGCGGGGAGCAGCAGAACGTCGTCGAAGGTGAGCCCGAGCATCGCGATCTTGGTCGGATCGTCTCCCCCGGTGGGCACCGGAACGGCGATGGGAAGGCTGCTTTCAGCGATCGACATGGGTGAGGCCTCCAGATGGCGCAGAACTAAGGGTCCATCCTATCGGGGTCCCGCACCCCACTTGGTCTCCACGCGCCATTGGCGACGTGGTTGCAACGCGCGACATGCCTGCAATTGGCCCTGGGTTACGGTGTGGACAGCTGGCGCAAGACCCGACGCCTTGCGTAGTGTGGAGCCGTGCGTGACCATCTGCCACCGGGTTTGCCGCCCGACCCCTTCGCTGATGATCCGAGCGATCCCACGGCGGCTCTCGACGCACTGGAGCCAGGGCAGCCACTGGACCCGCAGGAACGCATCGCCGTCGAGGCTGATCTTGCCGATCTGGCCGTCTACGAAGCGTTGTTGGGGCACAAGGGAATTCGCGGTCTGGTCGTTTGCTGCGACGAATGCCAGCAGGACCACTATCACGACTGGGACATGTTGCGGGCCAACCTCCTGCAGCTGCTGGTCGACGGTACGGTTCGGCCGCACGAGCCGGCTTACGACCCCGAGCCAGACGCGTACGTGACCTGGGACTACTGCCGCGGCTACGCCGACGCATCGCTCAACGAGGCAACCACGGAGTCCGACGGATATCGCTGACGGCGTATCTGTTCCGTGCCATCGTTTGCCACCGCTACCTCGACTCGGACGCTGCCGAGTTCGCCTTGTAGGTGAACCGGCGGCCTCATTTTGCTGACACCGGCCCGACGGGTTCGTCTACGAGGGCGGTAGCACGGTGGTCGTGGTCGGTTCGGCGCTCGGCCGCTCGGCGGGCACCGTCGAGGTGGCGGGGTGGCTCGGCTCCACTGGCGCTGGCGCGGCGGGTGCCGACGACGCAGGCGGTGGGGCGACCGGCTGACTCGGAACCACCCGCGGTTGTGGCGGAGCGACCGCCGTCGACGACTGCTGCGTCGCCTCGGACTCCCGCGGCACGGTGGTGGTGGTCGTCGTCGTGGTCGTGGTGGTCGCCGTCGTACTGCTCGGCGGCACCGTGGTGGCACTGGGCGGCGGCGGCGGCGCGGAACTCGGCGGCGTCGAAGAACTGGATGACGGGGCCTGCGACGACGGAGAAGTAGTGGTGGACGAAGTCGTCGAGCCGTCAGATGGCGGCGTCAGCAGAATCTCGGTCGGAACGGACGAATCAGTAGGCGAGGTGGCCGTGGTCTCCGACGTGCTCGTCGACTCGGATGTCGTCGTCGACATCGAGGTCGTCGCTTCGATGACGGGCACCGGCAGCCAGGTCAGCGGTGACGACGGCAGCACGGGCAACGGCGCGCCCGGCGACAGCGTCGCCGCAGGGTCCTGCTCGACCACTTTGTAGGTCAACGCATTCCACTGCTCGACGAGCTGTTGCTTCTGCTCGACCTTGTCGACGCCCTGGACAGCAGTGCTCACGGCGACGAGCTTGTCCTGCGCTTCCTGCCATTGACCGTTGTCGATCAGCTGCTGCACCTGCTGAAGCTGAGCCGACGCCAGTGACACCTGATCGTCGCGGGTGGCTTCCTGCTGTCCGAAGATCGCCGTCCGCATGCCGTAGAGACTTTCGCCCGGTCCGGCGCCGTACACCGCTGTGCCGAACCCGCCGATGCACAGCATTGCCGCGGCCACGGATCCGACGACCGCGAACGACCTGCGGGAGCCCCGGTTCGCGGCCAGCCCGCCGTGTAGCGCCTCGACGGCGTCGCGAGGGGTGACGGGCGCGGTGATGGGAGCGTCCCGGACGTCGTCGCGCCAACCGGAGAGAAGCAAGGCGAGTTCGGCTTCCGCATGATCCGTCGAAAAGACCGGTTGCTTGGCGGCGAGCGATTCGAAGAACCGGTCGGCCCGGTTGATCTCGTTGAGCGAGGGGTCACCGCCGTTGGACGTCCACCGACCGAAATCAGGCATCTGCAGGCCTCGATCCGTTCAGCTCACCCTTGAGACGGGCCAGTGCCCGGTGCTGCGCGACACGCACTGCCCCAGCGGTACTGCCGACGGCCTCGGCAGTCTCCTCGGCACTCATGCCGACGACGACGCGTAGGACCAGGATCTCGCGCTGCTTCTCGGGCAGGATCGCCAACAGCCTGTTCATGCGTTCGGCCGCTTCGGAGTCGATCGCCATCTGCTCCGGGCCTGCCTCGAATGACGGCCGGTCCGGAAGCGTGTCGGTCGCATCAGCTCGATTACGCCCCTGGGCGCGGTGGGCGTCAGCAACCTTGTGTGCGGCGATGCCATAAACGAAGGCCAGGAATGGTCGTCCCTGATCCTTGTAGCGCGGCAGCGCCGTGATGGCGGCCAAGCACACCTCCTGAGCCACGTCGTCTGCTGATAGACCACTGCGTTCCGCTGTCCCGACCCTCGCCCGGCAATACCGGAAGACGATCGGCCGGATGGTCTCCAGCACTTCCCGGAGTGCATCTCGATCGCCATTTACCGCTCTGGCAACGACACCATCGAGACTGTCTCCCGAAATTGTCATCGTGGGCAGTATCTCCAGCGTTACGGATGGGAATATCTCGACGGGGGTTTGTCAGCTAAAGACTAGTGATGTGGGAGTGGCTCGCAGATTCACCGCGCCGTCCACGCTCCCCCTCGGTGACGAACGACGTCGGCCAACCTATCGCGTGTCGAGGCGATCTGCTGCGACGAGTGGGACGCGCTGCCGATGTCGGCAAGCAGGCAGGCCAAGGCCCAGCTCAGCGGCACCAGGCCCAGCCGTTCGGTGATCTCCAGAGCAGCGTCGGCGACGTGGCGTGACGTCTCGAGGTCCCCGGCGCTGCAGAGGGCAGCCGCCAGGACGACCTGGGATTTTGCCGCGTGCCGAGCCGAGCCCACGTGCGTGGCCAAGTCCTCCGCTCGTTCGGCGTACCCGACCGCAGCCGTGCCGTCACCGGTGAACATCGCCAATTCGGCGCTGACCCAGGCCAGCCGGATCGGCAGTCGATCCGGCACGCCCGGTGCGGCACCGGCCACCAGGTCCCGCGCACGGCTCAGCAACCGCGCCGACAACGCGAACCGGCCGACACCCAGCGCATCGGCTGCCAATCCGATGAGCGCATCGGCCCCCGCCGTGGTGTCCGAACCGGCGAGGGCCCAGGCCCGGCCGTCCCACGACCTGGCGGCGTGGTGGCCGCCCAACTGGCGCAGGAATGACGCTCGCGTGCTGAAGGCGAGCGACGTCAAGTGCCCGTCGGGTTGAGCGCGGAGGAGTAATTCGAGGTCCGCCATTGCGCTGCCGAAGCGACCTTGCCCACCCGCCGCCACGGCCCGCAGCCACAGCTCCTCAGGCGTGGCGGCCGCGGGCAGCGGCCAGCGAGCGGGC
>NZ_JAVRQA010000345.1:0-25872 GCF_032161845.1 Mycobacterium sp. | reverse complement strand
GCAGCGGAACACCGACGCAGGCAGACCGTACTGCTCGTTCGCCTCGCGCAACAGCACCTCGCCACCCCACTTGCTGTTGCCGTAGCCGTTGGCGTAGCTGTCGTCGACCTTGCGGGTCGCGCTGACCACGCGGACGTCGGCGTCCTCGGTGTTGTCGGCGGGGTTGATGCCCGCACCGACGGCGATCGTGGACACGTAGACGAACGGCTTGATCTTCGTGGTGAGCGCGATGCGGATGAGTTCCGCGGTGCCAAGCACGTTCGGCCCGAACAGTTGGCTGTACGGCAGGACGTGGTTGACCAATGCGGCGGGGTCGACGATCAGGTCGACGGTGTCGGCCAGCCGATGCCAGGTGGCGTCGTCGAGACCGAGGTTCGCCTCGCCCTTGTCGCCGGCGAACACCTCGAGGTGGTCGGCGGCCAGCTCGCGGTAGTGGGCGAGCAGTTGCGGATCGCCGCTGTCGAACGTCGCGTCAAGACGAGCCCGTGCCGAGTCGTCGTCCTTGGCGCGGACGATGCAGATGACCTTGCCGTCGACAAGGTCCATCCGCTCGAGCCACTCCAGTGCCAGGTAGCGGCCGAGGAATCCCGTTGCACCCGTGAGCAACACGGTGCGGACCTCGGAGGTCGGCCCCGGCAGCGACGTTGCGGCGGCGAGGGTCTCGGCGTCGATGAACTTGTCAAGCGTTAGGTCGGCGGCGCGCGCCTCGACCGCGTCGCGGCCGTGTATCGCGTCATAGGTGGGCCGCTTGGACCCGCCCGCACGTTCGGTCTCGACGAAGGCGGCGATCGACGCGAGGTCGCTGGCCGGGCTGACGATCACGCCGACGGGGACGTCGACGCCGAAGATGTCGTGTAGCAGGTTGGCGAAGGTCAACGCCGACAACGAGTCTCCACCCAGATCGGTGAACTGGGCGTCGGCCTGCACGTCGGAGGCAGCCGCACCGAGCAGCGCACGGGCCGCCCGGCTGACGGTCTCGAGGGCGGGCCGGTCGGCGCCGCTCTGCCGCAGTGCGCGTAGCTCACCTTCCTGGCCGGAGGCCAGGTCGACGTACAGCTGCTCGAGTTCCGCGCCGTAGCGTTCCTTCAGTCGCGGCCATGCGAGCTTGCGAATACCGGTCAGCAGACCGTTCTCCATCGTGAAGGGTGTGGTCTCAACGATGAAGTCCCGAGGAACTTCATACGACTGCAGCCCCGCCGAGCGCGCCGCGTCCTTCAACGAAGCACTGATGGCAGACTTCAGTTCGATTGCGTCATAACGCGATTGGGCATCATCGGTGGGCACCACCACGGCCAGCAGATAGGGCCTCGCACTGTTGCCGTAGATGTAGATCTGGCGCACCAGCGGGCTGTCGGTGAAGGCCGCTTCCAGCTTGGAGACGGTGACGAACTCGCCCTGGGACAGCTTGAGCACGTTGTTGCGCCGGTCCAGGTACTGCACCTGGTCCGGACCGAGGTCGGCGACCACGTCGCCGGTCCGGTAGTAGCCGTCGGCGTCGAACACCTCGGCGGTGACCTCGGGACGCTTGTAGTAACCGGGGAACAGCTGGTCGGACTTGACCAGCAGCTCGCCGCGGGGGTGCGGCACGTCGGTGCCGAAGTACCCCAGTTCGGGAACGTCGACGAGTTTGTAGTCGATCACCGGTGGCCGCCGGATCACGCCGTCGACGAAGACTGCGCCCGCTTCCGTCGAGCCGTAACCCTCCACCAGGTGCATGTCGAGGAAGTCCTCGACCCATGCCTTCAGTTCTGGTGAGATCGGCGCCGAACCGGTGATGGCGCTGACGTACCGGCCGCCGAGCAGCCTCTCCCGCAGGTCGTCGGCGGTCGCGCCGCGATCGGTCTGGCTGACGTACTCCTGGTAGAGCATGTCCCAGATACGCGGGACGAAGTTCATCTGCGTCGGGCGGACGAGCGCGAGGTCCTCGAGCAGGGTGGACAGGTCGCTACGGGCGGCGAAGTAGACGGTGCCACCGCTGGCGAGGGTGCCATACAGGACGCCGCGGCCCATCACGTGGCTCATCGGCAGGAAGGCCAGCGAGATCGCAGGCAGGACGCCCTGGTTCTCGTCCCAGTGCGCGTTGGCGGCGGCGCGCCACATGTTGGCGACCTTGCTCTCCGGGTACATCGCGCCCTTGGGGGCGCCGGTGCTGCCGGACGTGTAGACGAGCAGGGCGAGGGGATCGTCTCCCTCGCCGACGACCGATCGGGGTGCCGTCAGACCGCGTCCGCGGGTGAGCACGTCGGCCAGGGTCTCCACGACCACGGCGGTGCCCTGCAGCCGCGCCTTGGCGGCCTCGAGCGCGTCGCGCTGGTCGTCGACCTCGGGCTGGAAGTCGAACACGATCAGGCTGGCGGGCGCAGGCCCGGTCCCGGCAAGGATGAGTTCGACGGCGTCGTCGATGAAGTCGATGCTCGACGCGATCAAGGATGGCTCGGTCTCGGCGACGATCGGCTGCAGCTGAGATTGCGGCGCACTGGTCTGCAACGGGACGGATACCGCACCCAGCTGGGTGGTGGCGGTGTCGACGACGGTGTAGTCGACGCTCGTGAAGCCGAGGATGGCGATGCGGTCACCGGGCTCGACGGGCTGGTGCTGCACCGCGGCGCCGAAGGCTTGGACGCGCTCCCAGAGCTGGCCATAGCTGACGGTGTCGAAGCGGGGCGCCAACACGGCGACGGTGCGGCCGGCTTCGGTAACGTAGTCGACGGCGCGGTGACCCAGTGCGGGACGGTCGGCGTAGCCCTCCATCACCGTCCGAATCACGTCGGGCAGGCGCAGCTCGGGCTGGCCGGCGGCCGCGCTGACTGCTTGGTCTGGCTTGGCGGCGGCGAACTGATCGTCGTTGGAGTACAGGTTGGCGATGCGGCGCTCGACGCGCTCTTCGCGACTGTTGATCGACATGAAAAACCTCTACGTAGTTCTAGGAAAAAGTTTGATCCAGTGGGCTTCCTTGCCCTACCGACCCAAACAACGTTAGCAAAACTAAAGATATGCCCCAAATCTCTGACCTGGCAGTTTCCTGTGAGCAAGCCCACTTGGGCGATCATTTGTTATAGTAACTAAGTAATCTACGGAAGGGTGCACGATGACACGGACCAACGACGACACCTGGGACCTGGCCACCAGCGTGGGGACCACGGCGACCATGGTGGCGGCGGCTCGGGCGATCGCCACCAATGACGGTGTGATCGACGATCCGTTCGCCGGGCCGTTGGTGCGCGCAGTCGGAGTGGACTTTCTCACTCGCTGGGCCACGGGCGAGCTGACGTCCTCCGACGTCGACGAAGAGGGCAACGGCTGGGGGCTGGCTCAAATGCCCGCCGCGATGGCGGCGCGCACGCGGTACTTCGACGAGTTCTTCGCCAACGCCGCCGCGGCAGGCATCAGGCAAGCCGTGATCCTGGCGTCCGGTCTCGATGCCCGCGCCTACCGGCTGGACTGGCCCGCAGGTATGACGGTGTTCGAGATCGACCAGCCCGCCGTCATCGACTTCAAGACGACGACGCTGTCGGGACTCGGCGCCGAGCCGAAGGCGGAGCTGCGCACCGTGGCCGTCGATCTGCGTGACGACTGGCCGGCAGCACTGAAGGCAGCGGGCTTCGACACCAGCGAGCCGTCGGCGTGGATCGCCGAGGGCCTGTACGGCTACCTGCCGCCCGAGGCGCAGGACCGCCTGCTCGACGCCGTCACCGAGCTCAGCGCACCCGGCAGCCGACTCGGTAGCGAGGCCGTGCCCAATACGGCCGACATCGATCCCGACGAGGCGCGCGAACGGATGCGCGAGGCCACGGCCAAGTGGCGCGAGCACGGATTCGACCTCGACTTCTCCGAGTTGGGCTTCGAGGGTGAGCGCAATGACGTCGGCCAGTACCTCGACGCGCGGGGCTGGACGTCCGTCGGCACGCCGATGGCTCAGCTGCTGGCCGCCAACGGCTTCGACGCGATCCCGCAGACCGACGACGACCGGCAGACCATGAACGGCGTCACCTACTACACGTCGACCCTGGGCTGATCCAGTACGCGCACGCCCCCCGTCAGACCCCCGAGCGCGCGGCCTCCATCTCGAGTTCGGCCGCATACGCGCCCTCGCCACGCCCGAGTGAGAACGTCGCCGCAGTCATCGCCGCCACGGCGATGACGAGGGCGACGAGTTCGTAGCCGCCGACGTCGAGCTCCTCGCCGAGCACGATGGCGCCGAGGCACACGGCAACGACCGGTTCGAGCACCAACATCGTCGGCACGGATGTCTGAAGTGCGCCCGCGTGAAATGCGGACTGTTGCAACAGGGTGGCGACGATGCCGAGCACCACCAGGGCATACGGCGCCGGGGTGGCCAGCAGGCCGATGGCGCCCCGCTGGTTCAGAAGGTGCATGACGATCTTGGTGACGACGGCGACGACGCCGAAGAGCACGCCGACGCCGACGGCGAACAGCACCGCCCGCTGCGAGCCATCCAGTCGCCGGGCGATCAGAACGGGACCGACGACGAGTGCCAGACAGCCGAGCGCAACGAGGGCCGACACGGGAAGCGTCGCGGGTCGGTCCGATGGACCGGGGTGGGCGAGCAGCACGAACAGCGCCAGCGACAGCGTCAACAGCCCCGCCCACAGCCACTCCCGATGGGTGACGCGACGGCCTGCCAGCCGCGCGCTGAGGGGCAACGCAAACAGCAGCGCGGAGACCAGCAGGGGCTGGACGAGGATCAGCGAACCCTTCGCCAGCGCCAGCGCCTGGAACCCGTAACCGGCGACAGCCACGGCAGTGCCTGCCCACCAGATCGGCCGCCGCAGCAGAGTCGCGAACATGCGTGTGCTCACGCTCTGATCAGCGGGCACGTCCATGGTGGCGCGCTGACGCATGACGATGCCGATGGCCATGCAGACGGCCGCACACAGCGCGAAGAGGACGACAAGCCCATGGCCCAACAACGTCCTCGACACCCTTCGTCGGCGATGCGACATCCCCTGTCACTACACCGTAGAGGTGTCGCTAGCCGGCTTCGACTCGAGCGTCCTCGTCGACGTCGCGGCGGGCCGCCGGATCGATGCGATCGGTGAGCTTCGCGACGACGTCGTCGACGCGGTTGACCGCCGCGTCGCACAGATCGCGAACCTTGGCGCCCGCTGTATCGACGTCGTCGGCAGCGCTCAGCACATACGACCGGACGTTGATCCGTAGCCGATCGGTGGCGTGCCGCACTCGGCGGCGCAGACGCTCATCGACGTCGACCGTCACGTAGGGCAGTACTCGAATTGCCATATGCCACTCCCCTAACGGATGCCTGGGCGATCGCCTTCCGACCAGGTTAACGGAGGAGGCACCGCACGACTGTCACCCGATGATCGCGGGCATCTTGTCCCAGCCACGGATCGTGGACGTCGGGCAGAACTCGGCGCCCGACATGTCGATCTCCCACTCGGGGAAGCGCTTGAGGATCTCCTCGAGCGCGACGCGTCCCTCGAGGCGGGCCAGTGACGACCCGAGGCAGAAGTGGGCGCCGACGCTGAAGCCCAGATGTGCGCGCGGCTCGCGGTTGATGTCGAATGCGTCGCCGTCCGGCCCGAACTGGCGGTGGTCGCGGTTGGCCGCGCCGATGAGCATCATCATCACGGCGCCCTCCGGCACGGTCTGCCCGTAGTACTCCACGTCGCGGGTGACGTAGCGCGCCACGTGCGGGGCTGGCGGCTCGAAACGAACGAGTTCCTCGACCGCCCTGGGAATCAACGTGGGATCCTCGACGAGCTGACGACGTTGGTCGGGATGTTCGGCGAGCACCTTCCCGGCCCAGCCGATCAGCCGGGTGGTGGTGTCGTTTCCGGCCCCGGCGACGACGTTGATGTAGGTCAGCAGCTCCTCGCGGGTCAACCTGCGGGTGGTGCCCGTCTCGTCGACGAACTCGACGTTCAGCAGCTCGGTCATGATGTCGTCGGACGGGTTGTCGACGCGCCAGTCGATGTAGTCGCCGAAGATGTCACCGGTCACCAGCCCCTCCTCGGCGGCCTTCATCGGCTTGCCCGCCTCGGTGCGCATCTGGCCCGTGACGTGGTCGCGGACCGCTTCCTGATCCGCTTGCGGGATGCCGATCAAGGCGCTGATCGTCTTCATCGGCATCTGGGCACCGAAGTCGGTGACGAAGTCGAACTTCCCGGTGCCGACGATGGGGTCGAGGCTCTCGGCGCAGAACGCCCGGATCTTCTCCTCGAGCAGCGCGATCTTGCGCGGCGTGAACATCCTGGCCAGCAGCTTGCGGTGAATGTCGTGGATCGGCGGGTCCTCGAAGATCAGCACGCCCGACGGGATGGGGATGTTCGCCTTGATCAGTTCGATGATGGCGCCGCGCGCCGAGCTGAAGGTGCCGTGGTCGACGATCGCCTTGTTGACGTCGGCGTATCGGCTCAGCGCGTAGAAGTCGTGCTGGCCGTTGTAGTAGAGCGGCGCTTCCTCCCGCAGTCGCGCGAAGGTGGGGTACGGGTCGGCGTTGATTTCGACGCTATAGGGGTCGAAGTACACGTCTGAGTTGGTATGGGGGGTCGCGCTGACGGTCACGAAGTCCGCCTCTCTAGGGCTGCGAGAGTTGCTTACACGCGTAAGTTACACGGTTGAGCGACCGCTCGACAAGGATCCGAGGTGGATCAGGTCGACGCGCGCTGGATCAGCCGTGCGACGTTGTCGCTGTCCGGCTCTTGCACGGGCGGATACCCGAGTTCGGTCATCATCGCCGCCGTCGAGACGTCGACGATCGTCTCGGCGTCGAAGGCCACCGACGTCAGCGGCGGTCCGCTGACGGCACCGAGAGCCCTCGCATCGACACCCATCACCGCGAGGTCCTCGGGGCAGCGGAACCCGGCTTCGCGGACGCCGTGCAGGCACACCATCGCGGTCTCGTCGCTCTCGGCGCACACCGCGGTGGCACCGTCGGCAACCCAGCCGCGGACCACCTCGGCGGCATCCGTGCCATCGGTGGCGACCGTCCCGATCAGCAGGTCCGGCAGGCCGCGCCGCGCCGCTGCGGCGCGCAGACCCTCGAGCCAGTACTCACCGAGCGGCCGCAGTTGTTCGACGTCGGAGAACGCGAACGCCAGCCGTCGATGCCCCCTCGCCACCAGATGATCGACCCGCATCTCGCCAATCGTGTTGTGCAGCTTGCCCATCGCGTGCAGCTGAGCGCTGCCGAGATGGATCTGCGGGATGCGGGCTTCGGTCACCGCGTCCAGCGCGGCGCCGCTCAGCGGGAAGACGCTCGTCACGGCGATCGGATTCAGGTCGGCGATCGCGTCGACGACGTTGCGGCCGTCCTCCGTCTCGAACTGCAGGGACAGCACCACGCCGTGACGGGCGAGCGCGGTGGTCAGGCGGCTGCCGACCTCGATCAGCAGATCGCCGAGCGAGATCCGCGGAACGATGTACAGCACCACGCCGCTGCCGCCGACCGCAAGATTGCGGGCCGCGAGATTGGGCCGGTAACCGAGCTGCTTGGCCGCGGCCTGCACCGCCGCCTTGGTCTGCGCCGAGATCGTCTGGCCCGCGACGTCGTTCAACACGTAGGTGACCGTGGCCGGGGAGACGTTGGCAAGGCGGGCGACGTCGGCCTTGGTCGGCCTCGCCGTTCCCTTCACGCCCATCGGGTCATCATGGCAGGAACGAGTCGGCTTCCGTCGAGTTGAGCGGTGGCATGGCCTGAGCTGCCCGCAGCGGCTGCCCCGCCGTCTCCTTCAACACCACCACGGTGCCCAGCGACAGGACCGCGGCCGCAATCAGATAGAACGCGGGCGCAAGCACGTTGCCCGTATGCGCGGTGAGCCAGGTGACGACGTACGGCGTCGTCCCCCCGAACCCGGCAACGGCGATGTTGTAACCGACGGAGAAACCGCTGTAACGCACGCGGGTGGCGAACAGTTCGACTCCCGCCGTCACGGCCGTCGACACGTACACCGATTCGATCGCGGCCAGCATGCAGTGCGCCGAGATCGCCGCGGCCAACGAGCCCGAATTCAGCAGCAGGAAGAGCGGATACGCGAACACCGCGAAACACGCCGACCCCGCGATGAGCATCGGGCGCCGACCGATCCGGTCGGACAGGGCGGCGAACGGGAGGATCAGGACGAGCGCGACGAGGCTGGCGAGGGTGATCGAGACGAACGACGCCGTCTTCGAGTAGTGCAGCGTCTTGATCAGGTAGGTCGGCAGGAACGTGAACACCACGTAGTAGCCGACGTTGAAGATCAGGAACAGTCCGATCACCTGCAGGATCGGCAGCCATGACGTCGTCACGGCCTCGTGAAGCGGGCGCTTCGCGACGTTGTCCTCTTTGCTCAGTTCGGTGAACTGCGGAGTGTCGTCGAGTCGCAGCCGGATGTAGAGACCCACCAGACCTAGCGGCGCGGCCAGCAGGAACGGGATGCGCCAGCCGTAGCTCTCCATTGCCGCCGTGGGCAGGGCGGCCTGCAACACGGTGACGGTGATCGACCCAAGCAGGAAGCCGAGCACCCCGGACCACGCCATGAAGGTGACGATGAATCCGCGGCGCTCGTCGCTGGCGTACTCGGCCAGGTACACCGCTCCGCCGCCGTACTCGCCACCAGCGGAGAACCCTTGCAGACACCGAAAGAACAGGAGCAGCAGCGGGGCGGCGACGCCGATCGCGGAAAAGGTGGGCAGCAAGCCGATGGCGAGCGTGGCGGCTGACATCAGCATGATCACCACGGCGAGGACGCGTTGCCTACCGATCCGATCGCCAAGCGGGCCGAACACGAAACCACCGAGCGGACGCATGAAGAACGCCGCGGCGAAGATCGCGAACGTATTGAGCAGCGCGGTCGTGTCGTTGCCCGTCGGAAAGAAGTTGGCGGCGATGAACGTCGCGAGGAAGCCGTAGATGGCGAAGTCGAACCACTCGACGGCATTGCCGATGGACGCGCCGACGATGGCCTTGCGAATGGCGGCGGACTGCATGCGCATCAGGCTAGCCAGACTCGACTTCATCGGCGGCAGAACGACTTTGAGCGATCCGCTTAGTGCAGGACGATTTCCTCTGCGCCGCGGGTCGACCTCGGTCGCCACCGATCTGGATGCGGACGACGTCCCGAGACGGTAGATATGGCTGATGGACATGAACCTCACCGGCAAAGTCGTCGTCGTCACCGGCGCAAGCAAGGGCATCGGCTTGGCCGTCAGTCAGGCATTCGCCGCCGCCGGAGCCTTCGTCATCGCAGGCGCCAGGCACGACTCCCCTGGCGTTGCGGCCCTCGCGGCAGCGGGCTCGGCCGCCTTCGTCGCCGCCGATCTGTCGACGCCGGAGGGGCCACGCGCGCTGATCGCCGCGGCCGCCGAACGGGGCGGCGTCGACGTCCTCGTCAACAACGCCGGAGCGGTGGCCACCCGCTTCGACGGCATCCTCTCGGTCACCGACGAGGAGTGGGATTCGGCGCTGTCACTCAACTTCCTCTCGGCCGTCCGGGCCACGCGTGAGGCGGTACCGCAGATGCTGGCCAACGGCGGCGGCGCGATCGTGATGATCGGTTCGGTCAACGCGTCGCAACCCGAGTGGAACATCGTCGACTACAGCGCCACCAAGGCCGCCCTCGCCAATTACGCCAAGAGTCTGTCGAAAGAGTTCGGCCCCAAGGGGATTCGGGTCAATACGATCAGCCCCGGCCCGGTGTCCACCGACCTCTGGCTCGCCGAGGACGGGGTGGCGGCCAAGTTCGCGTCGGCCACCGGAGCCAGCGCCGACGACGTCGTCGCCTCCGTGTCCGCCGGCGCGCCGACGGGGCGGTTCACCACGCCGGCGGAGGTTGCCGACCTTGCCGTCTTCCTGGCGAGCAGCCGGTCGGGCAACACCACCGGCGCCGACGTCCGCATCGACGGCGGCTACGTCGCCACCATCTGAACGGGTGATTCGCAGGGAGGCAACGATGTACGACCTCGAGCAAACCATTCTCAGCCGCCGCTCCACGCGGCTGTTCCTGCGGGACAAGCCCGTGCCGTAGAACCTGGTGGTCGAAGCCTTGGAACTCGCCGTCAGGGCGCCGTCGAACTCGAACATCCAGCCCTGGCGCGTGGTGTTCAACTCAGGTCCGGCCCGCGACCGCCTCGTCGAGGCGCTGCTCGAAGAGGCCGCCAACGGCGAGCCAAAGGTGCCGCCGCTGCCCGCGGAATTCAATCACTTCCGGCGCGACCTCGGCGCCTTGCTCTACGGCACGATGGGAGTGCCCCGCCACGACAAGGAGGCGAGACGGATTGCGGTGCTGCGGAATTGGGAGTTCTTCCGGGCACCGCTCGGCGCCGTCGTGTGCATGCATCGCGACCTCGACTACGTGGACGCGATCGGGGTCGGCATGTTCCTTCAGACGTTCATGCTGGCGCTGAACGCCAGGGGAATCGGCAGTTGCGTGCAGGTGTCGATCGCGGGCTATCCGGAGATCATCCGCGAGCAACTCGGCATCGGCGAGGAGATGCGGATCCTGTGCGGAGTGTCGATCGGCTACGCCGACCCGGACTTTCCCGCGAACACACTCGACGTGCCGCGCAGTCCGCTCGAGGAGAACATCACCTTCCTCGAGAACTGAGCCGCCCGCCGAGCCCGAGGGGGACTCAACCCGCGCACAGCAATTCCGCGTAGCGTCCAAACCATGAGCATGCTGTCGGACACCAAGGTCGCCTCCTCACTCAACCGGATGTACTCCGAGGCGACGGAGCAGCGGTCGAGGCTTCGAGATCCCGGCCTGTTCAGCCGCCTCGAGGGCGCCAGCGCACAGGAGCGCGCCGACGCCATGAGCGAGATCTACATGCCGGTGTCGCCCGACGCGGGCAAGCTCATCTACTCGCTGGTGCGCGCCAGCCGCCCGGAGACGGTCGTCGAGTTCGGCATGTCGCTTGGCCTGTCCGGCATCCACCTGGCGGCCGCGGTCCGCGACAACGGCACCGGTCGCGTGGTGACCACCGAACTGAGCTCCGCCAAGGTCGCGGCGGCGAAGGAGAACTTCGCCGAGGCGGGCCTGTCCGACGTCATCACCGTGCTCGAGGGCGATGCGCTGGAAACCCTGAAGACGCTCGACGGACCGGTCGGCTTCGTCCTCCTGGACGGGTGGAAGGAGTTCTACCTTCCGGTGATCAAACTCCTCGAACCGAGACTGTCCCCTGGCGCGCTGATCGTCGCCGACAACACCAACATGGCGGACACCAAGCCATACGTCGACTACGTCCGCGACCCTGCCAACGGGTACGTCAGCATCAACTTTCCCGGCGAGGAACACGGCACCATGGAAGTCAGCTGCCGCGTGTGAAGCGCGGCCCGCGCGGGTAGGACCCAACGGTGCTGCCCAGACTCTTCAAGCTGCCACTCCAGATCGGCGAGTCGGCGCTGTCCGTCGTGGGCATCAGGACCGGCACCGAGGAACCTCCGTACCGCGTCGAGAAACTCGGTGACGGTGTCGAGATCCGAACCTACGAGACGCGCATCGCCGCCGAGACCTCGGTCACCGCCAGCGAGGAGGGTGCCAGAAGCGCGGGTTTCCGTCGCCTCGCCGGCTACATCTTCGGCGCCAACCACGGGTCGACGAAGATCGCGATGACGGCGCCGGTGGCGCAACAGAAACCCGCAGGCACCAAGATCGCGATGACGGCCCCCGTCGCCCAGTCGGCCGGAGCAGGCGACGAATGGGTGATCCGCTTCTTCATGCCGTCCGTGTGGACGATGGACGAGCTGCCCGCACCGGACGACGATCGCGTCCAGCTGGTTGAGGTCGCCGCCGAGACCGTGGCGGTGCTGCGGTTCAGCGGCGACCGCGGCGCCAAGGCCGTCGCCGACCGTACCGAGCAGCTCCGGAACACGTTGCGCGACTACGGTTTCGACGACTTGGGCGAGGCGGTCGCTTGGTTCTACGACCCGCCGTGGACGTTGCCGTTCCTCCGCCGCAACGAGGTGGCGATCCCCGTCAGCTGAGATGCGCGAGGTTCTGCACCGAGCGCTCGACATCGCCCCTGATCACTCGAGCGACCAAACTGCCAATGGGTCCGTTGAGCACGGCGCCGCTGAGGTCGGCGACCAAATGGAAGGTGGTGCCGGCGTCGCTTTCGGCGATGTCCGTGCGTAGCGAGATCTGGACCCCGCCGAACCCCTTTCCGCACATCTCGATGCGGTTGGGCTCGTCGTAGCTGGTCACTTCCCAGTGGATCGTGTTCCGGAAGCCCTTCACCTTGATCAGGGACGACACCTTGGTGCCCTTCTCGATGACTTCGGGCACGGGCCCACGCCAGCCACCGAAGATCGTCAGCCATTCGTCGAACCGCCCGAGGTCGGACGCCAGCTTCCACGCCTTGTCCGGGGAGAGGTCGGAGGTCACGGACACGTCGACACTGGCCATGACCGTTTTTACCCCGAGCTCGCGCCGACCAACCCAAAATGCGTCAGGCTGCGGGTGTGGCGCCGAGCACTCTCAGGAGATCGGGCTTCATCGCCTGCAGCTGCGAACCCCAGTAACCCCAGCTGTGCGTGCCGTCGTTCGGGAAGTTGAAGACCGCGTTGCGCCCACCGAGGGCGACGTACTGCTTCTGGAAGTCCTTGTTGGTGTTGATGGTGATGTTCTCCAGGAACTGCGCGCTGTACTGGACGCCGAAGTCACCCGACGCGTCGAGGTCGGAGGTCCTGCCGTTGCCGCAGTAGACCCAGATCGCGGTGTTGTTGGCGACCAGCGTCGGCAGGTTGACCATGGGATCGTTGCGCCGCCACGCCGGATCGCTCGCGACACCCCACATGTCGGTCGAGTTGTAGCCGCCCGCATCCTTCATGGCGAAGCCGATCATGGTCGGCCACAGCCCCTGCGACGGGTTGAGGAAGCCCGACAGCGAGGCCGCGAAGATGAACTGCGTCGGGTAGTAGGCGGCCAGGTTCAGCGCGGCACCCCCCGACATCGACAGGCCAACCACCGCGTTCCCCGTCGGCGCGATGCCCTTGTTCTGGGCCAGGTATGCGGGCAGCTCCTGGGTCAGGAACGTCTCCCACTTGTACGTGCTCGTTCCGGCGCTGCCCGTCGCTGGGCGGTACCAGTCGGAGTAGAAGCTGGACTGCCCGCCGACGGGCATCACCAGCGAGACCCCAGACTGATAGAACCACTCGAACGCGGGCGTGTTGATGTCCCATCCGCTGGCATCGTCCTGGGCGCGCAGCCCGTCGAGCAGGTAGACGGCGTGCGGCCCGCCACCCTGGAACTGGACGAGAATGTTTCGGCCCATCGACGCGGAAGGCACCTGCAGTCCCTCGACCGGCAGTCCCTCCCGCGAGTAGGCCGCCGCCGTCGGTGTCAGCCCGACCGGGCCGAGCAGTCCCGGCATCATCGCGACGACCAGGGCGGAAACGGCCAGCCGTCGCGTCCACCTGCGTCGAACCTGACCAACCATCGTCGCCAACACGGCGGGATCCCATCTCTCGTTCAACCCGTACCTCGGCAAGTTAGCAGCGGCAGGAAAGGGCACCTAGCCACCCACGCGGGGCGTAATCGGCTCGTTATCAAGGTGTTCCGACACATGCCGACACGCCGAGACACGAGAGCCATACATGTGGGCACTGTGAGCCCTGCGCGAATAACCTGTGAATTGACTCGAGAACCCTGCAGCACGCCGTCTCTCACGGCAAACTCAGTCCAAACACCTAAGGAGCACGTCCATGTCAGTTTCTGGATCCCCCGCCCCGCGTCGCCTCGTGGGAGGGGCCCTGCTCGCCGGCGGGCTGATCGGCGCGACACTGCTCGGCAACCTGCCGTCGGCCTTCGCCAACGAAGACCCGGCGCTGAACCCGCCCGACTGCACCGCAGCGGACCTGGAGGGCGTCAAGTCGGGCGTCGATGCGGCGACGTCGGCCTACCTGTTCAGCCACCCCGACTACAACTGGTTCGTGACCAGCCTCGAAGGGCTCCCCAAGGACAAGGTGTCCAAGGAGATGAAGGACTACCTGAACGTCCACCCCGACACCAAGAACGACATCACCGGCATCCGGCAGCCGCTGCTCGACCTCAAGAACCGCTGCGGAGGAACGCCCTAGCCCACCCCGGTTAGCAGGCTCGTCGTCCGCCACCACACCAGCGCGACGAACACCATCAGCAGGATCAGCGAGACCGCCGTCTGGATAAGCACGCGATTCGAGCGCGGCGCGTAGGCGTACACCGCGCCGAGCGCCGCGCCGGTCAGCAGTCCGCCGACGTGTCCCTGCCAGCTGATTCCTGGGACGGTAAACGTCAACACCAGGTTGATGACGACAAGGCCGGCGATCCACCGCATGTCGAGATTTAGCTGTCGTGACAGCGTGAGCGTTGCGCCGAACAGGCCGAAGATGGCGCCCGATGCGCCGAGGGTACCGCTGGTCGGATTCGTGACGAGGTAGACGAGAACCGATCCGCCGAGCGCGCTCAAGAAGTAGAGCGCGACGAAGCGGGTCCGCCCCAGCCACCGTTCCAGCGCGGGTCCGATCACCCACAGGGCCCACATGTTGAACAGGATGTGGGCGGGACCGTCGTGCAGGAAGGCTGACGTGACGAGACGGTAGAACTCGCCATGGTAAGCCGTCCCGTTTGGCCACAGAATGAGCTGGCTTTGCAGGCCGGGCACGGCCATCTGCAGGACGAACATCACCACGTTCGCGGCGATCAGCACATACGTGACGATCGGTTTGCCCGTCGATACTCGCGGCTGCCGAACCGACTTGGCACCCTCGTTGACGCACTCGACGCACTGATGACCGACCGCCGCCGAGCGCATGCAGTCGGGGCAGATGAAGCGCTGACAGCGGGTGCAGCTGACGTACGTACCCCGCTCGGGGTGCCGGTAGCAGCTCGGCGGAGCTGCGGGCGCGCTAGGTGTGCTCACACGTCATAGTCTTCCAGCCTGGCGGGCGGCCCCAGTCAGAAGCGCCACAGCGCCTCCTGGGTAGTGCTCGCCACCAGACTGCCGGACCGGTCGTACATCGAACCCACGACGAGCCCGCGCGAATCGCCGTTGTTCAGCGACGTGACTTCGTAGCGGTGCCAGTCGTGCGGAACGAACGGGCGATGGAACCACACCGCGTGATCGAGGCTGGCCGCATAGCCGACGTCGAAGCCCAGCGGCGAGTCGGGCGGCCGAGCCACCGGGACGGGTCCGAAATCGGACATGAAGGTCAGTGCGCAGGCCCGAACGAGCGGGGAGTCCTCGATGCGGTCCCGGGTCCGGATCCAGAACGGCGGCACCGCGAACGGCGAGTCGTCTCCCGGCGTGACGCGGATCTCGAAGCGGCCCGCAAACCCCAGATCGGGTGTCTTCAGGATCGCCGCGTCGAAGTCGACGCCGGGAGGCGACCTCGGATGCCAGTCCGCGCCCTGCTCCGGCCGATGGAACGAAGCGATCATCTCGAGGATGGTCTTGCCGTTTTGGACGGCGGTGACCTGCCGGGTGTCGAACGATCGACCGTCGCGGGTACGGACGACGTTCAGCTCGACGTCGACGCCGTACTGGCCACCGCGGACGAAGTACAGGTGCAGCGACTGCGGATGTTTGTCGGGGTCGACGGTTGCGCCCGCTGCCGCCAACGACTGGGCGGCGATCAGCCCGCCGAACAGCCGGCTGCCCGGCCCGGCCGGCGGTTGGGGAGCGACGAACACGTCGCCGTCGCCCCGCTCGAAGTCCAGTAGTCGGGCGATCCAGCTGGGCTTCTCAGACTTGACACCTGTCATCGTTGGGCCACCCTAGCCGAGCCGACCTGCGCCGATGCCGCCGAGTCGATGGGCCGGAAGGTCCCTGGCCAAAAAGTGAGGGAACCCGGGCCCGTCGCTGCTCCTACCTGTGTACGCGGCACACCGGCCGCGACAGACCAGAGGGAGTCACCATGAACGCCAGCCTCACCACCGTCCGTCGTCTCACCACCGTCGCGCTCGGCGCGGGTGCCGTCGCCATCGGCGCACTCGCCATCGGTGCACCCGCGAACGCCGACACCTTCCAGCACTCCTGCGAAACCAACCCCGGCGCCTACGCCACGGGCGCGGTGCGCGGTGTCTTCAGCACCCAGAAGCAGGGCTTTGACCTCGACCAGATCTGCAAGGTCTACGACGCGTCGGGCAAGCTGCTCGGCACCACGCACCAGCCGATCTACGGCTATTTCCGGCACCTACAGACGTCGCCGGTGACGCCACCGGTCATGAGCGCGCGCTAGTCCGTGGGTCGTCATTGCAATGCGGGTTCGTCGGGGCGATGATGTGCACTTCGGCACATATCGCGGGTGCTCGGGGGGTGGGCCCATGACCAGTCGTCTTCGGTCGTCCATGAGCGGCGCCGACGATGCGACGCTCGCCCGTGCCGCGGCGGCGGGCGACCGCGTGGCGTTCGCCGAGATCTACGACCGCTACGCCGACCGGTTGCACGACTTCTGCGTCGGCATGCTGCGCGACCGGGACGCCGCCGCTGATTGCGTACAAGACGTATTCGTCACTGCGGCAACGAAACTGGTTCAATTGCGCGAGCCAGATAGGTTGCGGTCGTGGTTGTACGCGATCGCCCGCTCTGAGGCGCTCTCCCGAATCCGTGATCGCAAACGTGAACAACTCAGCGAGGAAATACCCGACATGCCCAGCGGCGAAGCAGATCAAGCCACGCTGGCGGAGCGCGGCGAGCTGGCCGAACTCATCAGGCAGGCCAGCGGCGGCCTCTCCGACCGCGACCGCGTGGTGCTCGAGCTGGCCTACCGCCAAGGTCTCGACGGCCCGGAACTCGCCGAGGCACTCGGCGTCACGCCAAGGAACGCCAACACCCTGGTCGAGCGGCTGCGCGACACCATCGCACGCTCGCTGGGCGCGCTGCTCCTCTGCCGTCGCATCAAGGCCCACCCCGACCGCTGCCCCGAACTCGCCGCGATCGTCGGCCAGGGCAATGCCGAGTTCACGGTCCTGATGCGCAAGCGGGTCGCCAGACACATCGACGGGTGCCTCGTCTGCGAGGAGGACCGCGCCAGGATGGTCACTCCCGCAGCGCTTCTCGGTGCGACGCCGATCGTCATCCCCGCACCCGCCTGGCTCCGCGAGCGCACGCTCGACAGCGCGGTACTCCCGCCGACCACCGGGTCCGCACCCGTCGGGCCCGAGGACGACGCGTCGTGGTGGCCGCCGCGCGACCTCGACACCGACGACCTCGCCAGGCCATCCGCGACCGCGCACCCTCCGCGGCCTGGGGCTGCAGCGCGGGGCCGCCCCCTGCGGGCCGGGGTCGGCGCCGGGCTGCTGCTGATCGGCATCGGTGGCGCGGCAGTGCTCGCCGCACCCGCCGCCTTCCGGATTGCCCCCGCGGACTCCCACGAACCGTTGACCACGTCATCGACGACCACGCCGTCGCTCGCCAAGCGGATCGCACCCAGCTCGCCGCCCACCACGGCACCCGCCATGACCCCGACGACGCTGCCGTCCGTCACCACTACGACGACCATCGACGTCACGACACCGACGTCGGCGGATGTCCCCCCGCCGCCATCCAGCGACCTGCCGGTGACGCGTGAACCAGAACCGTCGACGACCGAAGAGCCCGTCACCACGACGCGACGGCCCGTGACGACCCGGCCCAAGTCGACCACCGAGGAACCAAGCGAGTCCGCTCCCGTCACCACGCCAGACGAACCAACCCCGAAACCGACGAAGCCGACGATCACCTTGTCGAAGGTACCTCCGGTTCAGTCCGACCCGGAGTGCCCGGAGACGAACCCGAACTGCGAGGGCGGCGGCCCGGTGTTCAACTGACCAGTGGCGCGACCACGGTCACGTAGATCGCCACCACCGCCAGCGGCGCCACCAGCGGCACCCACGGAAGTGCCAGTGGGACCGCTGCGCCAAGCACCGCAGCCACGGAAAGGCCAAGCGCGCCAAGCACGGTCGGCGTCGACAGGGTTGTTGTCGGATCGCCTCCCCTGCCGTGGCGAAGTACTAGATAGCCGGTGGCCGCCAGGCCCGCGATCGCGGCGACCACCGGCGACGGCCCCGACAGGGCCAGTGCGATGGCCGTTGCCACCACTGCGAGCGTCGCGGCCACCCGGGACGCCAGGCCGGCCACCACCGCGACGAAGGCGACGGCCGATGCGACGAGAGCGGGTCCGCCGCTCTGCACCGTGCCCGCCGCCACCATCAGCAAGCCGAACGCGAAGGACAGCGCGCGCATCACGTCACCTCCTCGCCGGTGTGCGCCTGCGGCGCCGCGGCGCCAGACCCATCACCTGATCCAAGGACCCGTCCGAGGCCCACGCGACGACGTCGACGCCGATCGTGCGCATGTCCCGGTACATGAACGACCGTTGCATCGCCCACATCCGCGCGATCAGCGGATCGTCCAGGTCGTCGAACGGAGCACCGTCGAGCACGTCGACCGCCACCACCACGTGACCCCGGCGGCACAGATCGATCAACGCCAGCGCGAAGTCGGTGTCGAGAAGCGTCGAGAACGCGACGATTATGGCCCCAGGCGGGATCGCCGCGCGGGGAGCCAGCGTGCCGGTCGTGGTCTCGTGCCCGTCCCCGGCGCCCATGATCGCGTCGAGGACACGGTAGAACTGCCTGCGGCCGATGTCGGCGCCCAACCATCGGGGCTGCCCGCCGAGCGCGATGACGCCTGCCCGGTCACCGTTGCGCAAGGCGCTCTGCACGACCTGGACGGCTCCGCGCACCGTCCGCTCGGTCGCCGCGGTGGCGGGTCCCGGCGGTTGGTCGTGGGTGTCGACGACGACGACGACGTCGGCCGCGCGCTCACTCAGTCGCTCCGTGACGTGCAGGCTGCTCCGACGAGCGCTGACGGGCCAGTTGACGGTTCGCAATTGATCGCCAGGTACGTACGCGCGAATGCCGCCATACTCGACACCCCTGCCGAGGTACCGCGTCATGTGGGTGCCGAGGCGGTCGAGCAGCTCGGTCCTTGGCAAGGCAGTGGATTGCGCTGCGGCGACGGGAAACACGAAGACCTCGGCCACCTCGAGTTCATCGGCCGCGGGCCGCCCCGCGAGCAGGCCGCCCCTTGCGCCGACGTCGAGGCCCGCGATCAACGGATACCTGCCCCACCGCTCGGCGGACAGCACCACTTCGATTCGGCCTGGACCGAGCCGTTCGGTCAGTTCGAGCGATGCCCCCTCCACTGTGGTCACCGTGAGATCGACCGGTGTGCCGTCGTCGGCGTTCGCCGACACCACCAACCGGACCTGTTCGCCCTCGAAGCAGCGCACCAGGCCTGGTTCGACGTGGACCCGGACGGTCGGCAAGGGCCGCTGCCAGCCCACGGACACCAGCGCACCGACCAGCGGCGCGGCGAACACGACGAGCTGCCAGCGGGACCCGATCAGCGCGACGGCGAGCGCCACCGCGGCACACGTCGCCAGCGATAGCGCGAGTGCTGATGCACGCCAACGCAACTCGACGTCGGTGATGCGCGCGTCGATCACGTCGCGCCGCGCGTCCTGGGCACCGGGAGCCTGCGCAGCAGCTCCTCAACCACATCGGAGGTGCGCACCTGTCGGACCCACATCTCGGGACGCAGGCTGATGCGGTGGGCCATGGCAGGTACCGCCAACGCCTTGACGTCCTCGGGAATCACGTAGTCGCGGCCCGAAAGAAGCGCGCGGGCGCGGGCCAGCTGGACCAGGTCCAACTCGGCGCGCGGGCTCGCACCGACCGCGACCTGGGGGTGCTGGCGGCTGGCCACCGCCAGAGACACCACGTACTGCAGCACGTCTTCGTGCACGGTGACCTGTTCGACCGATTCGCGCATCGCCAGGAGTTCCTGTGCGTCGACGACCCGGCCGACCGCCGGTTCGGCCGAACCACGATCCAGTCGACGCCGCAGCATCGAGGCCTCGTCGTGCTCGGTCAGATACCGAAGCTCCAGCCTGATCGTGAACCGGTCGAGCTGTGCCTCCGGCAGGGGGTAGGTGCCCTCGTATTCGATGGGGTTGTCGGTGGCCAGCACGACGAACGGTTCCGGCAGCTGATGGGTGACGCCGTCGATGCTGACCTGGCGCTCCGCCATCGCCTCGAGGAGTGCGGCCTGCGTCTTCGGAGGCGTCCGGTTGATCTCGTCGGCGAGCAGCAGATTGCTGAAGATCGGGCCGGGCCGGAACTCGAAGCGGCCCGACTGCATGTCGTAGATGGTCGAGCCGAGCAGATCGGCGGGAAGCAGGTCGGGGGTGAACTGGACCCGCTTGAACTCCAGGCCGAGGGCAGCGGCGAAGCAGCGCGCGATCAGCGTCTTGCCGAGGCCGGGAAGGTCTTCGATGAGCACGTGCCCGCTAGCCAGCACCGCCGTGAGGATCAGCGTCAACGCCGGGCGCCTTCCCACGACCACGCGTTGAATCTCGTCGAGGACCGCCTCGGATTGGGCGGCGGTCGTGGTCACCGGCAGGCTCATATTCGCTCCAGGCGTTGTAGGACGTCGTTGAGTACCGCGCGACCGGGGCCCGGTTCGTCGGCACCGCTGCTGGACAGGTTGTCTGGATCGACCCACTGCCACAGCTGCTCACCGAACAGCGCGAGGGCGGTAGCGTGAAAGACCCTCGGATCCTTCGTCTTTCGCTGACCCGTTGCGAGCTCGAACTGCCTCGCCAGCATGGGCCGCAGATACTTGTCCCAATCCGACCGGGTGGTGTCCGCGCGGGCGATCAGAATCTCGGTCTTCGACCGCCACCGGCGCAGCGACTCCGCCGGATCGCGGGCGCGGGAATCGTCGACACCGGACCCGTTGTCGCGCACCAGGAGCCAGCGCACCACCAGCAACGCGACGGCCGCGGCGGCAGCCCCGCTCCACAGCACGAGGCGCCGATCGGGATGCGCCAGCGCCATCAGCTGGACACCGAGCACCACGACGATCGCGGCGGCTCCGATCTTCTTCACGCGTGACTTCGCAGTTCGTCGAGCACCTGTGTCAGGACGGCGACCGCCGCGTCCCGGTGGCCCTCGTTCATCACGTGCGGGCTGAACCGCGCCTCTTCGAAGAGGTCGACCAGCTGGGTCGCACTGTTCGGGGCGAGGGCGTGGTGGTCGACCGCGCGGGCCAAAACCTCCGTGGCCGTGTCGAACTCACGCGGGGCGGCATCGGGCAGCAGCGACAGCTGGCGTTCCATTGCGGCGTAGCACGCGATGATCGCCTTGCGTGGCTCGCGGCTGAGGTCACCGACCTCGGCGAGGCCGACTTCGGCTGCGCGCGCGAGGGATTGAGAGCCGGTCCCCGGATCGGCGTCGGAATCATCGGCACCGGTGTCCGCCGGGTTCGGCGGCAGCGGACGGCGTTGCCTGCGCGCGGCGACGATCGTCCCGACCACGACGACGACGAGGAAGACGGCCGTCGCGGCGTAGAAGTACCACAGCAGGTTCGAGCCCGGTTCAGCCGCCGGCGGGGCGGCGGGGGCGGCCGAGCCGCCCGCGTCCGGCGCGGTGTCCGCAGCGCTGGGTACCGCGCCGGGACCGCTCGTATCACCCTGCACTGCGCCGCCGAGTCGGCTGAGCAGCGCCGACAGCAGGAGCCAGCCCACGATCAGTCCAGCCGCGATCAGCCCGATCCGCCACGTCAGCCGCCCGCGGTCGTCGCCGCGGAGCCAGTCCGATCTTCCTGCCACGCGCGGCGGGGTGGCGCTGCGGTTGCGCAGCCGCATGATCACCGCGACCGCGACGACGGCCACCGCGGCCATCAACAGGCCGGCGACGGCGGCGAGCACGATCGGGTTGTCGGCCGCGGGTTCGCGGGGGCGGGGTTCGGCGCCTGGAACGTATCCGCGCAGGGCGGCTGCGGCCACGAACAACAGCGCGACCGGGATGGTCACGGGAGCCAGACTGCGTGTCCTCCCGGGAGGCTGCACGTCGCCGACGCTACGCGACCCTGACCCTCACGCGAGGTGTTGGGCGAAGAACGAGGTCAGACGTCGTCGTCCTGGCCTCGGACGACGGCGATCGCGAAACCGTCCCACCCCTTGGTGCCGACGGTCTGGATCGCCGCGGTGTCCAACCGCGGGTGGCCACCCATCATGGTGAACATGTCCTTGACGGCGCGCGCCTGCAGATCGTCGGGCGCCGGGTCGAGAACGCGCCCGGACCGAGCGATGTTGTCGACGACGATGACCGCGCCGGGATTCGCCATCTCGACGGCCCACTGCACGTAGGCGGCGTTGTTCTCCTTGTCGGCGTCGATGAAGAACAGGTCGAAGCGTTCGCCCTTCTCGGCGAGCTTCGGCAGCGTGTCCAGCGCGGCGCCGACCACGATCTCGACGCGGTCGTCGACACCGGCGGCGGCCAGGTTGGCCAGGGCCACGTCGGCATGCCTCGGCTCGTACTCAAGCGTGATCACGCGGCCCCCCGCCCCGACACCGCGCGCCAGGGCGATCGTGCTGTAGCCGGCGAGAGTGCCGATTTCGAGCACCCGCGTGGCGCGGGTGATCGAGGCGAGCAGGGACAGCAGCTTGGCGTGCTGGGCGGAGACCTCGATCGCGGGCATGCCCGCGGCGTCGCCTGCCACGCGGGCGGCGACCATCACGTCGTCCTCGGTGTGCAACAACCGGGTGAACATCGCGTCGAGAGCCCGCGGATCGGGTTCGGTCATCCGCCCAACGTTAGTCGGAGCCAGCTAGCGCACACCTTCCTTCGCGTAGACCACCCCGAGCACGTGGCCGACCTCCGGGCCCATGACCATCGCGGCCAACTCACCGAACGCCGCGACGAACTCCGGCCCGTGCGGCGGCTCCACCCGGGACAGGTGGTGGGCGATCTCGTGCAGCACCACCAATTCGCGCAGGGCCCAAGTGGTCTGGCGATCGGGCACGGCGATCGTCGCGACGGTGCCGTCGTACTCGTAGTGCGCTGCGGTGACTCCACGGCGGCCACGGACCGTCAGCGGTTCGGTGGTAGGCCACCTGGCCCGCACGGACGGCAGGTTCAGCACATCGCCGACGTAGCGCCGCACCGACTCCATCGAAGCGAACCGCGCTTCCGGCGGAAGGGTCAGCTGGGTCCCGAAGAAGTCGACGGCGGGAGTGCCACGTTCGGCGGCGCGGTCGAAGAGCGTCCGCACGAACTCTTCGGCGGCATAGACCTTCGAGCGCTGCGTGTCGCGCGGCACCGACCGCTACCGGTCCAGGGGTCGGCGAGCACCCGTCAGCTCGGTGCTCGGTCCGAGCCGGGCTCGCCGTCCCGCCCTGTCACCGGCCCGGCGCGCCGCCGACGAATACCCGGCCGAGGCGCTGGTGGCCCGCCAGGTACCCCGCGCCTTCGACGCTTCCCGGTAGAAGCTCTTGAGTTCGATGTCCTTGTCGCGCAGAGCGATTGCCGTACCAGCCCGCTGATCACGACCGGTGGTGGCGGCGCGCGTGGCCTCCTCGCGCGCCTCCGACAACCGCTGTCCGACGCGAGACCCGAACGCCAGGTGGAAGTTCAGCCGTGCGGTGATGGTCGGGGTGGGCCGATGCTCACCGGTGGCGATGTACGCATCCGATGCCTTCACCATCTGCACCACCAGGCTGGCGTACAGCGCATGCGTCGCGTCGATGTCCTCGCCGAACCCATAGGCGTAGACGAACGTGGAGTTGGACGCGACGTCACACTTCACGTCGTTGGCCATGGCGATCGCCACGAACAGTTGGACGTAGGTGCGTAAGCCCTTGCTGCCCGCCTCACCGATGGTGATGGTGCGCTGCACCGGCACCTGCGCCGCACTGCGCGTCGAGGAGTGCGCCCGGGCCACGGCGAGGTCGATCGACGTGGTGGTCGCGAGTCGTTGGGCCGCCGACATGAACGCTTCGGCTTCGTGGGGGTTCTCGGTGTTCTCGGCTTGGCGCAGAAGGGCTGCGATGCGCGCCAGCATCTTGTCGTCAGTCATATCGTCACGCTAGGGAACCAGTACGACTTTCCCGCGGGCATGCCCGGTCTGCAGATAGCGGTGCGCGTCGGACGCCTCCTCGAGCGGAAACACCCGGTCGACGGTCACCTCCAGCTTGCCTTCGGCGGCCAGCTTGATGAGTTCGATCCGGGACGCATCCCGAATCGCTTGACCGCCATCGGCGCCGGTCAGCACCGCAATGCCGAGTTCGCCCGCCCGCGCGAAGCCGGCGATCGTGGCGATGCGGCCACGGTCGGCGACGAGTTCGACCGACGTGTCGAGTGCCTCGTCGGTGCCGACCAGGTCCAGCGCGGCATCGACGGGTCCGATGGCGCGTACCCGGTCGGCGAGACCGTCGCCGTACGCCACGGGCTCGGCACCGTATTCGCGCAGCTGATCGTGTCTGGCAGGGCTCGCGGTGGCGATCACCTTGGCGCCCCTGGCGACCGCCAGCTGCACCGCCATCAGACCAACGCCACCGCTGGCCCCGTGGATCAACACGGTGTCACCCGTCCCCACTCGAGTGTTGGTCAACAGGTGCCATGCGGTTCCTCCGACCAACAGCAGTCCCGCGGCTTGCTCGAAGCTCAGCGTCGCGGGCTTGTGTCCCACGTCGGAGGCCTCGGCGATGACCTGCTCGGAGTAGCCACCGCTGATGTTGGTGACGATCACCTCGTCGCCGACTGTCAGTGCTCCGGTGTATCCGGCAGCGCCGGGCGCCACCGCGGCGACGACACCCGCGACCTCCATGCCGACCGGGATCGGCAGCTTGGCGGGGTCGCGGCCCATCTCGCCGCCGTACAGCTTGTAGTCGATCGGGTTGGTGCCCGCGGCACGGACGTCGACGAGCACCTGCCCTTGACCAGGCGCGGGCAGCTCGATGTCTTGCAGCACAAGGACTTCCGGCCCGCCGTAACCTTCCGCAACCACCGTTCGCGTCATGGGTGGAAGTCTAGTCACTACTTGTTGACGAAGCCGTCCAGCGCACTCACCAGCTGCGGTGACAGCGGATCCTGCTTGGCGTAGTTGCCGACGTTGTCGGTCGGGTCGTCGCGCAGGACGTGGTTGACGCCCTTCAGCTTGACGACGGTCAGCGCGGTATGGGCGAGCGCGTCGAAGATCGGCTGCTCGGCGGGGCAGCTCGCCTGACTGTCCGAGTCGGAGCAGGTGGCCAGCACGGGCATGGCGGCAGGAAGCTTCGCCGCCGACTCGAGCGGATCGATCGCGTCGGCCTCGACGACGGCCCCGACGTTCGACGGGTTCAGGATGGCGCCGAGCCCCTCGGGAAGCTGCGCGGGTGCGGTGCGCTTGGTGCGGGCCTCCACCACGGCGGCGTCCCAGGTCGTCAGGACGGCGTCGGCCTGCTGGCGCGTCTTGGCGCCCGCGGCGACGTCGGCGTCGAGTCCGGTCCGCACGCGTCCGGTGATGATGTCGAGGTATCGGCCGGCGAGTGGCTGAAAGAGCCCGAGCGAGTGAATCTTCGGCGCGTCGGGGGCGGCGTCGTTGGCCAGCGACATGGCGTGGACGGAGCCCTCGCCGACCGCGTAGACGGAGATGCGTGCCTTGTCGGTGCCCGCCTGGTTCGCGAGGTTTCGGACGGCGGCCTTGGCACCGAGGTCGTATACCGCGCTGCCGACCTCGGCGGGCCGCAGCGCGTACGGGCCGAGCCCGGTCTTGCCCGTGCCCACCTTGTCATAACGCAGGGTGGCGACGCCCTTGCCGGACAGGTACTCCGCCAGCTGACGCATGTTGCCGACCGGTCCAGCCACCGCGTTGTCGCCGTTGCGGTCAGTGTTTCCACTCTCCGAGATCAGCAGGGCGGCCGGACCGGGTGCACCGTTGGCCTCGTGCCGGTAGGTGCCGTAGATCGTCAGGCCATCGGCGGTGAAGCTGACGTCGTCCTCGACCCAGCCCTGCCGCGGCGGCGGAGTGCCCTCGTTGCCGCCACCCGACGAGCAGCCCGCGGCCAGAAAGACCGCGGCGAGCAGCCAGAGCAGCCGGCGCAGGATCGTCGTCACAGGTGTA
>NZ_JAVRQA010000344.1:0-4080 GCF_032161845.1 Mycobacterium sp. | reverse complement strand
TGACGCCGCGCGAGTGGGACGTGTTGCGAAATCTGGCGTCTGGCAAGACGAACGCGCAGATCGCCACCGGCCTGTTCGTCACCGAGGGAACGGTCAAGTCACACGTCAAGCACATTCTGCGCAAGCTCGGAGCCTCGAACCGCACGGAGGCGGTCGCTCGTTTTCATCGCCTCGCCATGGCTTCAGCAGCGTCGAAGGCCGGTTGAGCGGTTTGCCGCTTCAATCGTAGCCGGGGGTGAAAGCCTCTGATAGAAGACGGATTTCGCGGATATGCTCGCGCGTCGAGGCGTCCATCTTGCGGAGTCGGTCAGCGAGTACGTTGCGCTCGAAGATGGTGCCGACGGCTTCGGCGAGCAATCGAAGCAGGGTGGCACTGCCGTCGAGCGCTGCGGGATCCGAAACGGCGTGCAGATGACCCACGGGGCTCCGCCAGGCGTACACCGGTACCGCGAGTCTTACCCCTGGCCTCGATGCCGCGGGTGAATCTCGGCGTTCTCGCGGAGTGTCCTCCTGGTGAGTGGGGGAGAAGAACACCCGGGTGAAACCGGCCATGCACAGCTCGGCGGGGATCCGCTCGGTCAGCTCGTCGTTGTGGAAGGCAGTGCGAAGCCTGACGAGCGCCTCGACCGCGGCGGCGGGCAGAACGTCGACACGCTCGACGGTCCCGTTCTCAACATGAACCGACTCGGAATTGTCATGCGGCGCAGCCACGCAGTGAGCCTAACCGCGCCATCCGGCGAGCCACATCTCTCAACAGGAGGACGAAGGGGGCAATTTACACTGGCGACAGTTAAGTGCGCCGATCCGGTTGCTCAACCAGCGCCGAGTAAGGCGGAGCGGCACTCTGGGCGCGGTGATACTTGGCCACCGCTTCCGTCCGGTTGCCTGCGCCGAGCTTGCGCAGGACGTGCTTGACGTGAGACTTGACCGTTCCCTCGGTCACGAACAGCGCGCTGGCGATCTGCGCATTCGTCTTGCCGGCGGTGATTGCGCGCAGCACCTCCGCCTCTCGGCTGGTCAGTTCGCTGAGTAGTCGCGATTCGTGACCGGCCAGCGTCCGCATCTGGCTGGGGTACCCGTCGAGGAATTCCTCGGAGAGAGCGGGTGCCGGGCCCGCCAGATCGAGGACTTCGAGTGTGAAGTCATCAGCCAGGGTGTTTGCCATCCGCGCGTGCTCATCGGCGGCGCGCCGCATGGCCCGTAGTCGTTCGATCATGAGATTGCGCTCGAAGGCGAGACCGAGCCCTTCGGCGAAGAGCCCGAGTGTCTGGCGATCGAACTCTCCGACGTAGTCGTCGGTGTGGCGGTCTGCGTGAACCAGGCCGATCGGTCGACCCCAGCTGAACACCGGGGCGGCCACGTAGGCCACGGTTTTGGTGACTGCAGCGAGCTCGTTGTGGACACGTGAGTCGGTTTGCGGGTTGCGCACCAGGATGGGGTGGCCGCGGCGCACCATCTCACCCTCCAGCAGCGGTCCGGCGAGTCTGCGCGGATTGGCGGTGCCCGCCTCGACCATGGCGAGTGCCATCGCTTGGTCGTCCACTGCGAATGCTGAGCATGCAATCCACGTGCCGTGCTTGACGTATGAGAACAAAACGCGGCTGAAGCCCATCAGACACGCATCGACCGGGATCCGTTCGGCCAGCGCCGAAATTGACACCGCACCTCGCAGTCGGTTGATGGCGACCTGTGCGCTCTCGATTTCATGGTGCTGCTCCGCCAGGAGCGCGTCCTTCAAGGACAGTTGGATGTGTTCTGCACGCACGGCGAGTGCTGCTAGGGAAGCGGCTGACGAAGACTCTCCCGACGCCTGAGCGACCTCCACTCGATCACGCAGCGCACTGCGAGCCGCAGATAGCGCGTCATCTGCGGGATTTCGTGCACCGATGCCGGGACCGGCCGGCCAGATGCCGTCGATGCTCAGCATCTCCTCTGCGCGAGCCACGATCTCGCGACTCTGTACGAGAAGGTCGGAGACCGGCGCGGTCTGCTCGTCCATCCCGTCTCCTCACCACCCGTACGCACATCTCACAGTCGATGCCATGTTCCGGCGCGATTCAGTATGTGACGTAGGCCACTGCCTACGCAACATCTGGCACCGTACCATTCGAATGGTCAGGCCATAGTTTTACGAGGGCGGCGGCTGTCTGCGCCTCGAGCAACGTCCTGGCGACGCTGCGACGATCAGGCGTCGCCGACGAGAAGCGACTGCGTTGGGCAACCCATCGCCACCGCCTCCATCTCGGCCCGCCGCGATGCGTCGATCAGCTCGCTCTGCACCGTCATGACGCCATCGTCGTCGAGCTGAAACATGTCGGGCGCGACCATCTCGCACAACCCCATCGAGGCGCACTTCGAGCGGTCGAAGACGATGCGACACGCGGCTACCATCGTGCACCGATCAACGCCGCGGTGACCCGTCTCGGGCGAATGACGTCCCTCAAGATCCACCTCCTGTCCGGTGACTGGCCTCAATCACATCACCCACACCGAACCCGCGTAACGCCCAAAGGTGGGATTTTTCGGCCCATCCGGGAGGTTCTGATGGAAGTCCACACACGAACGGGGCATGACGGAGATCCTCATCGTCTGCCCCTAGATCTCGCCGCAATTCGGGGTGGTGGGCAGGCCGTTGAACCTGTCGGCAATCCACTGCATGCCGCGTTCGCCGTCCACAAGCTCGGCCAGTCCGTGGTTGACCGCCAACTTGTTCAGGAACGGGGGCTGCTCGTTGGTGAAGAACTCGACGTCGGCGCCCTGGGCACACCAATCCAGGGCCATCTGATGTGCGGGCACCCATGGGACCACCCCGTCGAATCGATTCTGGTCGATGAATACGGGAGCCGCGGGCCGGTACCGTCCGATCCGCTGCTCGGCGAAGCGCGACTTCATGGGTTCCAACTCTTCGAGCTCGGACAACGGCAGGTTGAAATAAGGCTGCAGGTGCCGAAAGCCGAAGTCCGCCAGGGTCTGGAAGGTGCATTGATCCTTCGACTTGTTCACCATCTCCTCCCCGCGCGGAGTGAGAGTGTCTCGGATCGGGGTTTCGGTCTCCGGGTATGCGGCCATGAGGCTATTGAGAACGTAGCCAATGGCGCCGACCAAGATGCTGCCGTCGGCGAAGGGCAGAACTCCGGCTGGATCAGCTGGGGGCGCTCCGGCCCACGCGCCGACGAGGTCGAGCTCCGGAGCGTAAGTCGGGGCCAGCTCGGCGGCCGCCGCCGACGCACCGCCGCCCTGCGAGTATCCCCAGAATGCCACCGGCCCATCGGGATTCAGCGACGTGCCGGGTAGCAACATCGCCGCCCGGGCCGCGTCGATCACGGCATGGCCTTGCGATGCGCGATTGAGGTAGGTATGTACCCCGGGAGTGCCCAGGCCTTCGTAATCAGTGACCACCACGGCGAACCCGCGCGCCACCATGGTCGCGACGAACCCCTGCTCGTAGCCGTACATGATGTCGAAGCCGGTGGAGTAGTGGATGCCTTGATTGAAGAGCCGTGACGGTGCGCACTGATCGCCCTGACCGTAGGTGCCAACGGCCAGCGAGATCAGCGGCCGCGGACCCTGGCCCGGCCACGGGTTGTCCGGCTCGAAGTAGGTGCCGGTGACGGCGATGGGCTGATCGTGGGTATCGGTACTGAGGTACATGATTCGGGTGCCGGTCGCCACGTAGGCACCCAACTGACCGGACGGTTCCAGCACCAGGCGGGACGGCTCGGTACGAATGAGATCGCCTGGCTGCCCGTGGGGCAACGGGTCGGGTGGAGTGTAGAACTCCACGTACTGACTCTCGTCAGCACGTGCCTCGCCGCAAACGACGAGAGCGGGTAGACCGAGCAACAGGATTCCCAAGACGCTCAGCATTCGCCGCATGGTCTGACGTTAGCAAATGGTCAGACCATCAGGCCGTAATTTGCGAAATCTGATAGTGAGGTCGACTGCACAACGGTTGCGGGGTGCGGCCATCGGTCACGATCCACAGTTGCACCAAAGCGTTTGGTACGCCTAGCCGTTTCCTTCGGGAACGATGATGCGCAGCCCGTCGCACGCTCCTGTAACCACCAGCTGGCATGACAG
>NZ_JAVRQA010000343.1:0-2882 GCF_032161845.1 Mycobacterium sp. | reverse complement strand
GCTCATCGCAGAGGACTACTATGACTGGGAGACAAGGGGATATCTCGAGTACGCCAAGCGCTGGCGCGACATCCCCAAGCCGACCATCGCCGCGGTGCAGGGCAAGTGCATCGCGGCCGGGCTGATGCTGTGCTGGCCGTGCGACCTCATCGTCGCCGCGGACAACGCACAGTTCTCCGACCCGGTGGGCCTGATGGGCATCATGGGTATCGAGTACCACGCTCACACTTGGGAATTCGGGGCGCGCAAGGCAAAGGAGATGCTGTTCACCGCGAGTTCGGTGTCCGCCGAGGAGGCGCTGCGCTCCGGGATGGTCAACCACATCGTCCCGCTCGATGAATTACGCTCCTTCACAATGGATCTCGCGCATCGGGTGGCCCAGACCGACCCATGGGCGCTTCGGCTGGCCAAGCGCGCCGTCAACCAGACTCTCGACACCATGGGCTTCTCGACGGCGATCGAATCGTGCTTCGACATGCATCACCTCGGGCACACCAGGGCGCTGGCCGCGACCGGTGGGAAGACCGTCGTGATGGCCGACCTGGAACGGATGAAGGCAGCGGGCCGGGACAAGTGAGTATCCCCGCCGACCGATTCGCAACACTCTTGGCCAAGCCGCCAAACCGAATGTTCCACTGAACCCTCAACATTGCCCTGATTGCGGCAAGCCGGGCTGATGGCTCATTGGAGCTGACTATCGGCGGAGCATTTGCTTGCCGTCAAAGCTGTTCCACGCTTGCGGACGAAGCTCGATGACGACGCGGTCCTGCCGGGCCAACGCCGCTGCGTCCAAGCCGGCCATTTTGCAGAACTGTGGGTAGAACCATTCGGCTGTGGACACGTCATCGTGCACGACTGCCGACGTGCGGGCACTGATCATCCGGCCATGACCGAGTGGTATACCCGCGCTGGAAACTGCGACGGTGCTTCGGGGGTCCGCGACTAGACTGTCGACGCGGGGACGGTCGCGGAAGGACGTCACCCAGAATGCATCACGCTCAAACACGTAGGTTAGGAATGCCGACACCGGCCAACCGTCGCTGTTGAGCTACCCGACGGTGCATTCCGTCGGCACTGCAAGAAGTTGCATTCGTTCGTCATCGCTCAGACGGAAGGCTGTGAAATCCATGGCATTCCTTTCCTAGTCAGGCTGAAGCCGGTCCGCCGACAACAACCCGACCAGTCCCTGACGGTCGAGTTTGCCGGTGGGCAGCATCGGTAGCTCGGTCTCGGCGAGCACCTCGACCACCGTCGGAACCTTGAACCCTGACAGGTTGCGCCGGGCGTGGGCGATGACGGCACCGACGGCCAGCGTCACTCCGTGCGAGGGCACGACGGCGGCCGCGACGACTTCGCCGCGTACCGGATGCGGGAGGCCGACGACGAAGCTGTGCAGCACCCCGGGCATCGCGTCCAGTACCGATTCGACCTCGGCCGGTGAGACATTCGAGCCCGCGGTCTTGATGAGCGCGCTGGCACGGCCGGTGAAGTGCAGATGCCCGGCGTCGTCAAACCATCCGCGGTCGCCGGTCGGATACCAGCCGTCAGGACTGAACACCTGGTGGCGTTCCAGTTTGTAGATCCCGCTCATGAGTATCTGGCCGCGAACCTCGAGCTCGCCATGCTGCCCGGGCGACAGCTCGACCCCGCTGGTGTCGACGATCCGGTGCTGCACCACCCCGGGCAGCGGGATCCCGAAGGAGCCCCGCCGTTCGGTCGGCAGCGGGGAGTCGGGCACCTCGACCATGGTGTGCGGCCCCCCGGTCTCGGTCATGCCCAGCAGGTTGGGCGTCAGCTCGGGTTCGCTGGGCCGCCGCTCTGGCGGCAGTGCCTCCAGCATGGTGCCGCCGCGAACACTCGAGAGGTCGCGCTTGGCGAAGTCGGGATGATCCGTCATGGCCTGACTGGCCTGCGCCCAGCACGAAACGTAGGTCGCCCGTTCGCGCTCGAGCAGCGCCAGCGTGGCACCGGGTTCGAACACGTCCTGGGCCAGGACCGCCGCGCCGGTCGAGAGTGCCTGCAGCACAACCATCGTCAGGCCGCCCACCCAGAAGAACGGCATCGGAGAATAGACGCGGTCGGCCGCAGTGACGCCGCGGTGGTGGGCCAGGAGGTAGGCGTGGCGCACCAGGCTGCCGTGGGTATGCGCGACGGACTTCGGCAGCGCCGTCGTCCCGGACGTGGTGACGAGGACGAGATCGTCGGCCGGTCGAACCTCCTTCTCAGCTGAACTTACCAGGGACACAACCGGTTTCGTGGTGCCGGGCCACGGTGTCGCCCACGGTTGGTCGCAGTCGGGCCTGACGTGCACGCGGCGCAGGTAGGGGACGTCGGGAAGGGCGATGGCCGTGTCGCTGTCGGCCAGACCGGGCAGGGCCTCGGTCAACCGGTCGACGAGGTCGCGCCCGGCGATCGAGCGGCCCATCAGCACGACCTGCGTATCGGTGTGGCGCAGCAACCTGGCGAGTTCGGCGCCCGGCGCGAAGGTCGACAGGGGGACGGTCAGCGCACCGATGCGGGCCGCGGCCAACCACGAGATGATCCACTGTGCGCAGTTGGGGAATAGGATCCCGACCCTCGTTCCCTTGCCCACCCCGCTGGCCAGTAGTGCATCTGCCAGCACCTGCGACTCCTCGTCGGCTTCGGCGAAGCTGAGCCGCTCATGGTCGGTGACCAGAAATTCGCCGTCCGAGTGTGCGCGCCGCAACGCCAGCAGTTCGGGAATGCTGGCCGGCAACGCGTCGGGCTCGGCGGGCTCGGCGGGCTGCGCCGCGGCCATCAGCGCACGTGCACCGGGATGTGGGAGTAGCCGGCGACGTTGGACATCGTCACCCGCTGTAGGCCATCGGTATCGACGTCGAACCGTGGCCAGTGTTCGCGGA
>NZ_JAVRQA010000342.1:0-3017 GCF_032161845.1 Mycobacterium sp. | reverse complement strand
AAGGACTTCCGCAGACGCGTGACCGAACTAGCCGCGGCACTGTCCGACGACTTCGACAGGCTCGAGCGTCGTTGACCGCCACGGCCGCCGCACCTAGCTCGTCGGGCGTGTCACCCGGCAGGCCCTCGACGACCCGCGTCACGATCCTCACCGGTCGGCGCATGACGGATCTCGTGCTGCCGGCGGCCGCGCCCGTCGAGACGTACATCGACGAGACCGTCACGGTGCTCGGCGAGCTGCTGGAGGACACGCCAGCAGACGTGTTGGCGGGCTTCGACTTCAAGGCACAGGGTGAGTGGGCGTTCGCGCGCCCGGGTGCCCCTCCACTGAAGGCGGCCGAATCGCTCGATGACGCCGGCGTCGTGGATGGCGCCTTGCTGACCCTGGTGTCGGTGAGTCGCACCGAGCGGTACCGACCACTGGTCGAGGACGTCATCGACGCCATTGCGGTGCTCGACGAGTCGCCAGAGTTCGACCGCGCCGCTCTGAATCGCTTTGTCGGCCTGGCGATTCCGATCGTTGCGGCCGTGGTGTCCGTGCTGATTCTGCTCAGCTGGTTGCAGACCGGACACAGCTGGTGGTGGGCGGCGGCACTCGGTCTGCTCGGCGTCGGATTGCTCGTCGGCAGCGTGTTGGCACGCAATCGCTACCACAACCTGGACGCCTCCGAGAGCCTGCTGATCGCGGCCCTCGCACCGCTGGCGGGCGCTGCCGCGTTGGCCATTCCGTTGCCCACGGGGATCGACGGGTTGGGCGCACCAAACGTCGCAGGCGCGGCCGCCGTGGTGCTGTTGGTGGTTCTCGCGACGCGAGGTGGCCCGCGCAAACGGGCAGAGGTCGCGTCGTTCATGGCGGTCGGGGCCGTCGCGGTCACTGCGGCCGCCGTGGCCTACGGCTACGGATGGCAGGAGTGGGTGCCCGCGGGCGCCATCGCCTTCGGCATGATCGTCGTGACCAACGCGGCGAAGCTGACGGTGGCGGTCGCACGCATCGCGCTGCCACCGATTCCGGCTCCCGGCGAGACGGTCGCCAACGAGGAACTGCTGGACCCCGTCTCGACGAACGAGCCGTCCGATGAGGAATCGCCGACGTGGCAGGCGATCATCGCCTCGGTGCCCGAATCGGCGGCACGGCTGACCGAACGCAGCCATCTCGCCACGCAACTGCTGGTGGGCTTCCTATCCGCCGGCGCCTCCGTGTTGGCCGTCGGCGCCGTCGCCGTCGTGGTGCAGGGGCACTTCTTCATCCACAGCTTGATCGTGGCGGCGCTCGTCACGACGGTCTGTGCCTTCCGATCCCGGCTGTATGCCGAAAGATGGTGTGCCTGGGCGCTTCTCGCTGCTACCGTAGTGATCCCCACGGGAGTGACGATCCGGCTGGCGCTCTGGTATCCGCACAGCGCATGGCTGGTGCTGAGCATCTACGTCGCCGGCGTCGTCATCGCCCTGATTCTCGTCGGCGCGACCGAGGGGGTGCGCCGGGTGTCACCGGTGACCAAGCGCATTCTGGAGCTGTTGGACGGCGCGGCCATCGCGGCGGTCATCCCCCTGCTGCTGTGGATCGCGGGCGTGTACGACGTCCTGCGGAACATTCGGTTTTGATCGGAGGCGTGAATGGGAACCGGACCCGGTAGTCAGCCACCTCTGAAGGTTGATCCAGAACTGTTGAAGAGGTACGGCGGCCAGCTGCTGGCGGCGGCTGGCGATCTTCCTGCGGCGCCGCCGCCCTTCAACGTGACCGGCGAGGATGCGATCAGCCAGGCGATCGCGGGCAAGCTGCCAGCGTTGGAGGGTGCGATCCAGGACGCCCTACCGCAACTCAAGGACGCGGCCTCGAACACCGCGTCCAACGTGGTCGATGCTGCCGGGCGCTACTCGGACACTGATGCCCAACTCGCCGCGAATTACGAGAAGCATCAATTCGATTCGGCAGGTGCGCCCGGAGGTGGCGGTGGCGGCACGGCCGGTGCCGGCGGCGGGTCCGATCCGATGAGCCAGATGGGCCAGATGATGAGCATGCCCATGCAGATGGCGAGCCAGGCCGCGCAGATGCCCATGCAGGCGATGAGCGCGGTTGCGCAAGTACCGCAGAGCATCATGCAGGGCGTGCAACAGATCGGCCAGATGACGGGGGGACTCGGCGGCTCGGGTGGCGCGGCTGATGTGCCCGCGGACAAGCAGGCCTCGGACGGCTCGGGACAGCCGGACGATCGCCAGGACGAGGACAGGGATAAGGACAAGCGGGATGCGCCGCAGGGCGCGACCGCGGGGGATGCTCATGCGGAACGGGCACCCGAGCCGACGCCTGCTGCACCGCAGCAGAGTTCACCGCGGCATGCGGCACCCGATCCGCGAGTCAATTTGTAGTCAATCTAAGCGGCGGCCACTCCGGCTACGACCTGCTGTGCGGTCAGCCGTACGCGGGGCGGCGAGCCAGGGCTGTCAGGACTTGTCTTCGGCTCGGCCCGTTCCCGGCGTGTGGGTCGGACCCACACCTTCGTCGTCGTCTTTATGCCCCGATCCCTGGTCGGTCGCCGTTTTCCCGGATACGCCCGTATTGGCGCTAACGTCGTCCTCACCGCGGCCAGGGGTGCCCTTGTCTTCGGAGCTTCGCTGGCGTCCCTCGTAGGGGGGCACCGCGGATCCGGTGTCCTGCGGAGGAACGGTGTCCGGTTTGCGGTCGATATCCGTTGCCGAATCGTCGGTCAGCGGCGGGTTGGCGTCGGGGTCGACCGTGCCTGCGGGTCGCTCCGTGTCCCTGACCTGGTCCGCGCCGGTGCCGGGTGATGGTGTGGTGCTCATGATGCCTCCTTGGAATCCGCCGCGACTTGCGGCGTCACCCTCTAGTGGGTACCCGCGGAGGCCGTCGAAACACCTGGCCCGGAAACATGTCGTCGACTCCGCCCGTGGTGCCCCGTCTTTCTCATGGAGATGTGACCGTTTGTCGCTAGACGCGATTGGTGCTTGCTGACATGGTGACGTTGATAGGGGACTGCCGCAGGAGGGATCTGAATCGAT
>NZ_JAVRQA010000341.1:0-7673 GCF_032161845.1 Mycobacterium sp. | reverse complement strand
ACGGCGTCATCCCAGTCGGCAGCTGGCAGCGGGGGCAGGCGCACGACGCTCTCCTTTCGGTCTAACTCAGATGCTCTCACAAGCGAGAATCATATTCTCATATTTGCCTAACAGATTTCCACCCCTTGGCCGAAACGTCAATGGAAGAGTCGGCTGTGAGGGTCGGCATCCGCCGGTCTCGGCGGGCATAACTGCAGGTTCTTCCGCATTTGACTGGTTTGGCTAGGTTGATTCTCGCCAAAGGAGAGGCTAGTTTCCTGTAGTAGAGAACGTCGTGGATGTCAGTGCCGAAGGTGAGACCGAAGGGAACGGTTGTGAACAAGGACGACATGATCTTGATCAGCGTCGATGACCACATCATCGAGCCGCCTGACATGTTCAAGAATCATCTGCCCGAGAAGTACCTCGACGATGCGCCGCGGTTGGTGCACAACCCGGACGGTTCGGATACCTGGCAGTTCCGGGAGACGGTGATCCCGAACGTGGCGTTGAATGCGGTCGCGGGCCGTCCCAAGGAGGAGTACGGCCTGGAGCCTCAGGGTCTCGACGAGATCCGCAAGGGCTGTTTCGATGCCGCCGAGCGGGTGAAGGACATGAACGCCGGCGGGGTGTTGGCGACGATGAACTTCCCGTCGTTCCCGGGTTTCGCGGGCCGATTGTTCGCCACCGATGACTCCGACTTCTCGCTGGCGTTGGTGCAGGCCTACAACGACTGGCACATCGACGAATGGTGCGGGGCGCATCCGGGTCGGTTCATTCCGATGGCGTTGCCGGTGATCTGGGACGCCGAGCTCGCCGCCGCCGAGGTGCGTCGGGTCAGCAAGAAGGGTGTGCACTCGCTGACCTTCACGGAGAACCCGGCGGCCTTGGGATACCCCAGCTTTCACGATGACTACTGGACGCCGCTGTGGAAGGCATTGGTGGACACCGAGACGGTGATGAACGTCCACATCGGGTCTTCGGGCAAGCTGAGCATTCCGGCGCCCGATTCGCCGATGGACGTGATGATCACGTTGCAGCCGATGAACATCGTGCTGGCGGCGGCGGATCTGTTGTGGTCGGCGCCGATCAAGAAGTATCCAACGCTGAAGATCGCCTTGAGTGAGGGTGGGACGGGCTGGATTCCGTACTTCTTGGAGCGCGTCGACCGTACCTATGACATGCATTCCACGTGGACACATCAGGACTTCGGCGACAAGTTGCCATCGGAGGTATTCCGGGACCACTTCATGACGTGCTTCATCTCCGATCCGGTCGGGGTGAAGCTGCGGCACGAGATCGGGGTGGACAACATCTGCTGGGAGATGGATTACCCCCACTCGGACTCGATGTGGCCCGGCGCTCCCGAAGAGTTGGACGGGGTGTTCAAGACCTACGACGTGTCCGATGAGGAGATCAACAAGATGACTCATCTGAACGCGATGAAGTTGTATCACTTCGAGCCGTTCAAGGACGTCCCCAGGGAGCAGGCCACCGTCGGCGCGCTGCGGGCGGCCGCCGGCGATCACGACGTCACCATTCAGGCGCTGTCCAAGCACGAGAAGAATGGCCCCAACTTCCAGGAGTGGGCCGCCGGCGCCAAGGCGATGAGCGGCGCCAAGGACTGAACGGGTAGGCAGAGTCGCGGTACGTCGGGTGCGGACACCAAGTGAACGCCCCGGCGACTTCGACTGCGTGCGAACGGTTTTCGATCGGTAGGAGGTTGTGGTGACTGGTGGTATGAATTTCGAGCTGACCGAGGATCAGCAGCTGATCCGTAAGTCCGTCGCGGAACTGGCGTCGAAATTCGACGATCAGTACTGGATGGACAAGGACCAGGCCCACGAGTTCCCCCAGGAGTTCTACGACGCCATTGCTTCCGGTGGCTGGCTCGGCATGACCATCCCCGAGGAGTACGGCGGGCATGGCCTGGGGATTACCGAGGCGACGATCTTGGCCGAGGAGGTCGCACGCTCGGGCGGTGCCATGAACGCGGCGAGTGCGATTCACCTCTCGATCTTCGGCATGCAGCCAGTCGTGGTGTACGGGTCCGAGGAGATGAAGGCGGCCACGCTGCCCCGAATCGTCGATGGCGACCTGCACGTGTGCTTCGGGGTCACAGAACCCGGTGCGGGCCTTGACACCTCGCGTATCACGACATTTGCCAAGCGAGACGGTGACCACTATGTGGTGAACGGCCGCAAGGTATGGATCTCCAAGGCGCTCGAGTCCGAGAAGATCCTGCTGCTCACCAGGACCACCCCGTATGACGAGGTCACCAAGAAGACCGACGGCCTTTCGCTGTTCCTGACCGACCTGAATCGCGATCACGTCGACATCCGGCCGATCAAGAAGATGGGTCGCAACGCCGTCAGCTCCAACGAACTCTTCATCGATGACCTGCGAGTCCCCGTCGAGGACCGAATCGGTGAGGAGGGCAAGGGATTCGAATACATCCTGCACGGGCTGAACCCCGAGCGGATGCTGATCGCGGCCGAGGCGCTGGGCATCGGGCGGGTGTCGTTGGACCGCGCGGTCAAGTACGCGAACGAGCGCGTCGTGTTCGACCGGCCGATCGGCAAGAATCAGGGCATCCAGTTCCCGCTCGCCGACTCCTTGGCGCGGCTCGACGCCGCTGAGTTGATCCTGCGCAAGGCCACTTGGCTCTACGACAACGGCAAGCCGTGTGGACGTGAGGCCAACATGGCCAAGTACCTTTGTGCCGATGCGGGTTTCGACGCAGCCGATCGTGCCCTGCAGACCCACGGCGGCATGGGCTATTCAGAGGAGTACCACATCTCTCGATTCTTCCGGGAGTCACGTCTGATGAAGATCGCGCCGGTGAGCCAGGAGATGATTCTCAACTTCCTGGCCTCGAAGGTGCTTGGACTGCCGAGGAGCTATTGATGAACCCGCTATTCGACCTGACCGGGCGCTCCGCCCTGGTGACGGGTGCCGCCGGCGGTATCGGCTCGGCCGTTGCCAGGGCCTTGGCGACTGCCGGAGCCGCGGTGTTGGTGACCGATCTCGACAAGGATGCCGCCGCTGCCGTGGCCGAGGCCATCTTGGCCGATGGCGGTAGCGCACAGAGTGCGGCACTCGACGTCGCGGACCGCGGCTCGGCCGATGCCGCTGTGGCGCAGGCGGCGTCGCTGACAGGCGGCGTGCTCAACATCGTCGTCAACAATGCCGGGGTCACCGCGCCAGCGATGTTCGCCGACATCAGCGAGGAGAACGTCGACCGTCTGCTCGACATCCACGTGATGGGCGCGTTCCGCGTCACCCAGGCGGCACTGCCCTTCCTGGCGACCGACGGCACCGGACGGGTCATCAACGTCACCTCGGCGGCCGGCATCACCGGCACCCTCGGGCAGGTCAACTATTCGATGGCCAAGGCGGGCATCATCGGCTTCACCAAGTCGCTGGCTCGCGAGTTGGCGCGCAAGAACATCCTGGTGAACGCGTTGGCGCCGCTGGCCGCCACCCCGATGACCGAGACGATCCGCACCAACGAGAAGTTCTCCGCCAACATGATGCGTCGAATCCCGTTGCAGCGCTGGGCCGATCCCGACGAGATTGCCGGCGCCTTCGTCTTCCTGGCCTCCAATGCCGCCTCCTACGTGACGGGTCAGGTGCTGCCGGTCGACGGCGGCATGGTGATGTGACCGGAGGGCAGGAGCGGAGCGGTGCGGGAGTGACCCCGGGACCGCTCTCGGGCATCACCGTCGTGGCCATGGAGCAGGCAGTGGCCGCCCCGATCTGCAGCCGGGTGCTCGCCGACTTCGGTGCCAGGGTCATCAAGGTGGAGAACCCCAACGGGGGAGACTTCGCCAGGGACTACGACGACGTGGTGAACGGTCCAGGAGGCCTTGCCGCACACTTCGTCTGGTGCAACCGTGGCAAGGAATCGGTCACCCTGAACCTGAAGTCGCCCGCGGGCATGGACGTGCTGCACCGCCTGCTCGATGGCGCCGACGCGTTTGTGTCCAACCTCGCCCCTGGTGCGACGGCACGGCTGGGGTTGGGTCGCGCGGATCTCGCCGTGCGACATCCGAATGTCATTCCGGTCGAGATCGATGGGTACGGGCCGGGCGGACCGATCTCACACAAGCGGGCGTACGACCTTCTGGTGCAGGCGGAGTCGGGTTCGTGCGCGGTGACGGGCTACCCGGGCAGGCCTGCCAAGCCCGGCCCCGCGATGGCCGACTTCACCACTGGCCTGTACGCCGCGTTGTCGATACTGGCGCTGCTCGTCGCGCGGGGCGGTCGCTCCGACGTCGCAGCGCCTGCGGTCGAGCTGAGCCTCTTCGACGTGATGACAGACATCATGGGTTACCAGCTGACCTACACCCAGCACACCGGCGTCGATCAGCAGCCACTCGGCGTGAGCGCGCCCGCGGTCGCGCCGTACGGGTCGTTTCCGACCCGCGACGGTCAGACCGTGGTTCTCGGCACCACCAACGACCGCGAATGGCAGCGGCTGGCTCGCGAGATCATCGTTCGCCCCGACCTCGCCGACGACCCTCGGTTCGGCACGAATGCGGACCGCTGCGTTCACCGCGACGAGATCAACGAGGCCATCGAGTCTTGGTGCGTCCAGCACGATCTCGTCGACATCCAGAAGACCGCCGACGCCGCAGGCATCGGAAACTCCCGATACAACCTGCCGAGCGAGGTGGTGGCCCATCCGCAACTGACGGCCCGCGACCGGTGGCGGTCGGTGGGTTCGGAGAAGGGTGCGATCCCGGCTTTGCTGCCACCTCCCGTCATCAGCGGCTTCGAACCGCCGATGGGTGCGGTGCCGGGGCTCGGCGAGCACACCGACGCGGTGCTCGCGGAACTGGGCCTCACACCCGAAGACATCGCGGCCCTGCGGGACCAGGGCGCGATCGGGCCGGCGTACACATGACCGGCGACGAACCCGTTCTCCTGATCGAGGACCGCGAGGGGGTCCGGACCCTGACCTTGAACCGGCCGCACCGCAAGAACGCGATCGACCCCCGGCTCTGGCGCGAACTCGCCGATGCGCTGCGTGCGACGGGGCGCGACGAGTCAGTACGCGCGCTGGTGCTCACCGGAGCCGGGGGAACGTTCTGCTCGGGCGCCGACATCGGCACCGGTGAGGACCTCCATCCGCGGCACAAGCTGCACCGGCTCAGCGACGTCGCGTTGGCTCTGCACGAGCTGGCCGTCCCCACGATTGCGAAGGTGACCGGCGTCGCCGTCGGCGCGGGCTGGAACCTGGCGCTGGGTTGCGATTTGGTGGTGGCCACGCCCGAGTCGCGGTTCTGCCAAATCTTCGCCAAGCGCGGATTGTCGGTGGACCTCGGCGGGTCGTGGCTGCTGCCCAAACTCGTCGGGTTGCAGCAGGCGAAGCGTCTCGTCCTGCTCGGGGAGATGATCGACGCCGCCGAGGCGCACGCGCTCGGCCTCGTCACCTGGGTGACGCCGGCTGAGGAGATCGACGTGTTCGTCGACGAGCTCGCCGGCCGGTTGTCGGCCGGACCGCCGTTCGCGTTGGCGCAGAGCAAGGCGCTGCTCAACGACGGCGCCAACAGCACGCTGCCGCAAGCATTGGCGAACGAGGCCCGCGCCCAGCCGGGCAACTTCGCCACGGCAGACTCGGGGGAGGCGTACGCGGCGTTCGCAGAGAAGCGACAGCCCGAGTTCACCGGGGAATGGGCAGTAAAGACTCCCAGGGGGCAGGAGCGAAGCGACCCGGGGGACGACAAGGGATCGGAGAAGAAGTAATGCGGGAAACCGTCATCGTCGGAGCCGTGCGCACACCGGTGGGCAAGCGCAACGGCGGGCTGTCCGATCAGCATGCCGCCGATCTGTCCGCAGTGGTGTTGAACGAGCTGGCCGAGCGCACCGGCGTCGACCCCGCCGTGATCGACGACGTCGTATGGGGATGTGTCTCGCAGGTCGGTGACCAGTCGAGCAACATCGGCCGCTACGCCGTGTTGGCGGCGGGCTGGCCGGAACACATTCCCGGCACCACGGTGAACCGGGCCTGCGGGTCGAGCCAGCAGGCCCTGGACTTCGCCGTGCACGCGGTGATGTCGGGCCAGCAGGATGTCGTCGTCGCTGGTGGCGTCGAGGTGATGAGCCGAGTGCCGCTGGGGTCGGCGCGCGCCACCGGCATGCCGTACGGGCCGAAAGTGCTTGCCCGGTATGACGACTTCTCGTTCAACCAGGGTCTGTCCGCGGAGATGATCGCCACCAGGTGGAACCTCTCGCGCACCCGCCTCGACGAGTACTCCGCGCAGTCCCACGCGCGGGCGGCTGCGGCTCAGGACGCAGGCGCATTCACCGACCAGATCGTCCCGGTCTTCACCGAGGGCGACGTCATCGCGGCCGACGAGGGCATCCGGCGCGGGACCACGGTGGAGAAGCTTGCTGGCCTCAAGTCCGCCTTCACCGAGGACGGTGTCATCCACGCCGGCAATTCATCGCAGATCTCCGACGGCGCCGCGGCACTTCTCGTGACGACCGCGGAGAACGCCGTGAACATGGGTCTCACCCCGCTGGTGCGCTACCGCGCCGGGGCGGTCACGGGCGCTGACCCAGTTCTGATGCTGACCGGCCCGATCCCCGCCACCGAGAAGGTGCTGCACAGGGCGGGCGTCGGCATCGACGAAATCGGTGTGTACGAAGTCAACGAGGCCTTCGCACCGGTCCCGCTGGCCTGGCTGGCCGAGACCGGAGCCGACGAGGCGCGGCTCAATCCGCTCGGCGGCGCGATCGCGCTGGGTCACCCACTCGGCGCTTCAGGTGCGGTGCTCATGACGCGGATGATTCATCACATGCGGGACAACGGAATTCGTTACGGCCTGCAAACCATGTGCGAGGGCGGCGGCACCGCGAACGCCACGCTCGTCGAACTCATCGCTTAGGAATTGGAAGGGGGCGCAGATGCGCCGGGACTTGTACGACGAAGACCACGAGGCGTTCCGCCAGCTGGCCCGCGAGTTCGTCGAGAAGGAGGTCGTGCCGCGCTACCCCGAGTGGGAGAAGGGCGGCCGGCTGCCTCGCGAGGTGTTCAAGCAGATGGGTGAGCTTGGTTTGCTCGGCATGGCGATCCCCGAGGAGTACGGCGGCGGCGGGATGCCCGACTACCGCTACAACGTGGTCCTGCAGGAGGAGGCGGCGAAGGCACTGGTCACGCTGTCGACGGTGCGCACGCAGCTCGAGGTGATCCTGCCATACTTCCTGCACTACGCGAACGACGAGCAGCGCACGCGTTGGTTCCCCGGCCTTGCCGCGGGCACGCTGCTGACCGCCGTCGCGATGACCGAACCCGGTACCGGCTCGGACCTGGCGGGCATGCGCACCACCGCGGTGGCCGATGGTGACGACTTCATCCTCAACGGCGCGAAGACGTTCATCACCGGTGGCATGCAGGCCGATCTCGTCGTCGTCGTCGCGCGCACCTCGACCGACCCGGACAACCGGCGCAGGGGGCTGACCCTGTTCGTCGTCGAGGACGGGATGCCTGGTTTCACCCGCGGTCGCGAGCTGGAGAAGATGGGCTGCAAGGTTCAGGACACCGCCGAGCTGTCCTTCGTCGACGTGCGGGTCCCGGCGGCCAACGTGCTTGGCGAGGTCGGTGAGGCCTTCGGCTATCTGGGGCACAACCTGGCTCAGGAGCGCCTGACGGTGGCCGTCGGGTCGGTAGCGCAGGCCCGCTCGGC
>NZ_JAVRQA010000340.1:0-3897 GCF_032161845.1 Mycobacterium sp. | reverse complement strand
TGTCGACCGATCACTCCGGCGAGCGTTTGGTCGCCGGTGCGCCCGCGCTGGCCTTTCAGGAGCCGCGGTTGTTCCCATGGCGCGACGTGCGGACCAACGTCGGGTATGGGCTGACCCGCACCCGGCTCTCCAAGTCCGAGGTGGTCGCTCGCGCCGACCGTGCGCTGGGTGACGTCGGGCTGTCCGACCGCGCGGAGGTCTGGCCGCTGACCCTGTCCGGCGGTCAGGCGCAACGGGTTTCGTTGGCCAGGGCGTTAGTCGCCGAACCCCGGTTACTTCTGCTGGATGAGCCGTTCGGCGCCCTCGACGCGCTGACTCGGCTGACGATGCGGGCGCTGCTGCTCGAGCTGTGGCGGGAACACCGGTTCGGGGTGCTGCTGGTGACTCACGACGTCGACGAGGCAGTGGCCCTCGCCGACCGGGTGCTGGTCCTCGAGGAGGGCCGCGTCATCCACACGCTCGCCATCGACGATGCCAGGCGCTCGCCGTCGGATCCGTCCGCCAACACCGAGCGCTACCGCGCCGAACTGCTCGACAAACTCGGCGTCCCGTTCTGACGATACCAGCGAAACATGAAGGGAAAGACCATGTCTGGTTCCAGACGAGTGATCGCGTTACGCATCGCGGTCCTACTGACACTGATCGGCCTGGTGGCGGGGTGCGTGTCGCGTGAGGAAACCGCCGGGACGCAGAAGGCGCCCGCGACGGTGCCGCTGGCCGAACTATCCGACGTCACGCTGCAGATCGGCGATCAAAAGGGTGGCACCGAGTCACTGCTGCGCGCTGCGGGCGTACTGAACGACCTGCCCTACCAGGTCGTGTTCTCCACGTTCACCTCCGGCCCACCGCAGGTGGAAGCCGCAACCGCGGGCAAGATCGACTTCGCCATCACCGGTAACACGCCGCCGATCTTCGGCGCCGCCGCCAATGCGAAGGTGAAGGTGGTGACGGCCTACGAGAACGGTGGCGACGGCGACCGCGTCCTCGTGCAGGCCGACTCGCCGATCAAGACCATCGCCGACCTGCGCGGGAAGAGCATTGCCGTAGGCAAGGGGAGCTCGGCGCACGGCCACATCCTCGCTCAGCTCCAGAAAGCCGGCCTCACGCCCGACGACGTAAAACTGGTCTTCCTGCAGCCTGCCGACGCACTCACCGCGTTCACCAGCAGGCAGGCCGACGCGTGGGCGATCTGGGATCCCTACACTGCGCAGGTCGAACAGCAGGTACCCGTGCGCAGCATTGCCGAAGCCACCGGAGTCACCAACGGAGCCGGGTTCGGCATCGCCTCGGACGCGACGTTGGCCGACCCCAAACGCAACTCCGCCCTGAGCGACCTGCTGGTGCGCTACGCCAAGGCGACGCGCTGGGCGCAGGATCATCCCGACGAATGGGCGCGCAAGTACTCTGCGGCGGTGGGCCTCGCCCTGCCAGTCGGTACCGTCGCGCAGGGCCGCAGCTTGCGGGCCTCGACCGCGTTGTCCGAGCAGCTGATCGGTTCTGAGCAGAAGCTCGCTGACCTATTCGCCGAAACCAAGCAGATCGCATCGCCGCCCACGTTCGCCGACTGGGTCGACCACCGCTACGACGAGGCGCTGAAACCGTTTCTGACGAATAGCAATTAGGAGTTCGGTGCCCGCGAAATTCTTCTGGTTCCTGCCCACTAGCGGAGATAGCCGTTCGATCGTCGCGTCTTCCCACGCGTCGTCGAACCAGGTCCTGCCGCCGAACTACCGTCCCCCGACCCGCGGTTACCTCGCGGAGGTGGCACGGGCCGCTGACCGGCTCGGCTTCGAGGGCGTCCTCACGCCGACCGGAACCTGGTGCGAGGACGCCTGGTTGACGACGGCCGCACTACTGGCTGAGACGGAGAAGTTGAAGTTCCTCGTCGCGTTTCGCCCTGGACTGGTGCCGCCGACGCTAGCCGCCCAGCAGACGGCGACACTGCAGCGGTTCTCGGAGGGCCGGGTGCTGCTGAACATCGTGACCGGTGGCGACGACGTCGAGCAGCGGCGCTTCGGCGATTGGCTCGACCACGACGAACGCTATGCCCGCACCGGTGAATTCCTGCACATCGTCGACTCCGTGTGGCGCAACGGTCCACTGACCTTTGAGGGCAAGCACTTTCACGTCGAGAACGCGATGGTCTCCGCACCGCCGGATCCGTTGCCGCAGATCTATTTCGGCGGATCGTCGCCTGCCGCGCTGCCGATCGCGGCACAGTACGTCGACGTGTATCTGACATGGGGCGAGCCGCCACAGGCCGCCGCGGCCAAGATCGCCAAGGTCCGCGCGTTGGCTGAGGCACGTGGCAGGACCATTCGTTTCGGCATTCGCCTGCACACCATCAGCCGCGACACCTCGGCCGCCGCGTGGGCAGTCGCCAATGACCTGGTCTCGGAGCTGAGTGACGAGCAGATCGCCAAGCAGACTGCGTTGCACGCCAAGTCCGAGTCGGAGGGGCAACGCAGGATGACCGCCCTGCACAGTGGGCGCGTCGACCAACTGGAGATCTACCCGAACCTCTGGGCCGGGGTGGGCCTGGTGCGCGGCGGGGCGGGGACGGCGCTGGTCGGCAGCCATGAGGAGGTCGCCAACCTGATCTACGAGTACCACTCGCTGGGCTTCGACGAATTCATCCTGTCGGGTTACCCGCACCTCGAGGAGGCCCACTGGTTCGCCGAGGGCGTCCTTCCGCTGGTGAAGCTGAAGGGTGTGGCATAGAGGAGACGACGGTTTCCGTGGCACCCTGAGGTGTGGACGAGTGGTTTGAACACAGCCCCTTCGTGGGGTTCGTGCCGTGGATCATCTACTGGGTGGTCGCCGAGGGCCCGAGTACCTGGATGTTCGGCGCGCTGTGCGCAGTGCTGTCGGCCATCATCCTGGGCATTTCGATGGGGCGCGGCCGCCCCCGGTTGCTCGAGATCGTCACGATCGGGTTCTTCGTCGTGGTCACCGCCGCCGGGGTGATCCTCGGCGCGAAGGACCGCGACTGGATGGACACCTACGCGACGACGCTCTCCAGCGGGGTACTCGCGACGATGGCCTTCGGATCGCTGGCGTTCACTCCGTTCACCGAGCAGTACGCCAGGATCACCCGCCCCCTGCAGGAGTGGGAGAAGCCGGCCTTCCGCCAGACGAACAAGGCGCTGACGTTGATGTGGGCCCTGGTGTTCGCCCTGATCTCGGTGCTCGGCTACTACGCCACCCAGGTGCCTCAGACGCAGGACTGGACCAACTGGGTGATCCCCATCGTGGTGCTCGTCGGCGCGGTGGGAATGACGCAGGCGTACCCCGCACGGGTCCGGGAGAAGGCCCGCCCGGCGGGATAGCCGTGGCTCGAGTAGACCTGGTCAGCAGCTGAACCGCAGGCCGATGTCGGGCGGCGGGGTCGTCTTCTGCAGACAACCGAAGGCTTCGACGCCGCTGGCGCTCATGCTGACCGCCGTCTGGTGGGCGTAGTCGACGCAGAACAGGCCGGCCGCGTCGGCTCGGCAGCGGTAGTCGCCGAACGCCAATGTCTGTCCGGCAGGAAGTTCCGCACCGGTGCCATCGCCGAACGGACCGGGGTCGCCATGCGGCGACCCGATGTCGACCGTCGTTCCCGGGAAGTCCACCCAGTTGCCCTTCCACGCCGATTCGATGCCCGACGGACGCGGCGGTGGATCGGTCAGCTTCACCAGACATGCCAGCGCGCCGTCCTGGTATCGGTTGGTGACGCAGTTGGCCTCGGTGCCTGCGGTGGTGAACGCGACGCCGTCGCCGAGGGCGGTCGTCTCCCCGCCGCGGGTCATCGAGTGGTAGCCGGCGACGTCGGCGGCCGTTCCCGCCTCGATCCACCGGATCACGTCGGCGATCGGGGCCCCCTGCCGAGGTGGGGTGGTGGGCGCCAGCGACGGC
>NZ_JAVRQA010000339.1:0-3922 GCF_032161845.1 Mycobacterium sp. | reverse complement strand
CCACGGCCGGCGGCATCACGAACGAGGACCGATCGGTGCGGATCACCAACGACTCCGGGTCGGTTGACGCCTCTGGGAAGGTCATCTTTGGTCGTTCCTCGATGCCGGCAGGAGGTGCTGGATGGTGGGACAGGCGGCCAAATCGACGCTGCGCTACGGCTTGACTGCCCCAGGGGACCGTAGCAGTAGGCGGCCTCCGCCGCGGTTCGCCTACCAAACTGTCTCATCGCTACGGCTAGCCCGTCAACCCTCGGACGCTAGTACCGAAGGGGCGCTCGCCGAGCATGACAGCTGCGCTGAAGTGCAGGTATGACCCGACAATTGACGTTGGCGGACCATTACATTCTGCCAGCGTTCGACCCGTTTAGGCCCCCCGACCCACCCCTGCGCCACCGCGCCGTCCAAAGCGCTTCGGTTTGAACTGTTGCGTTGCTACGGTTACTGCTATACATTCGCTTCATTCGCGACGCACACGACTGCGACGCCCTGACAAGGAGTAACGAGATGAAGGCAGCGGGGATTGCAGTGGCAGCGACCAACCCAGTGGGACTCGACGGACTGCCCCTCGGTGAGTGCACCAGGGATCCCGAGCGGTGGACGACCGTTGCCGACGAGGACGCCAAGTCCATCTGCCGCGCGTGCCCACGCCGATGGGCATGCGCACGCGAAGCCGTCGAGCTGCCGCAGGCCGAAGGCCTCTGGGCGGGCATCGTGATTCCGGAGTCCGGCCGCGGTCGAGGCCACGCCCTGCGCCAGCTCCGCGAGCTGGCCGAACGCCACGGCTATCCCGTTCGCGCTCGGCGAATCTTCGTCCAGCAATTCCTGGAATCCGCCTGATCACCGCCCCCGGAACCAGCAGCCGGCGTCGAGGGGTCGCCGGTTTGGAATACCCGGAGCCGTGTCAGCGGTTAAGCTAGGTCGACGGTTCTGGACATGCCCCGGGTACCAACTAAATTCGTCGCCTAGAGCGACCACTTGCCGTGAGGCGCCATGGCAGGACCGTCGCCCGAGCCGCCGATGCTTGCATCGGCGGCCTCGTGGTTTCTCGGCCTGTGGATAACTTCCGGCGCCTGTCGGGGGCCGCTCGTAGCGTGGCTGCATGACCACCTTCTGGATCAATACCGTCAGCCGGGGCCACGTGCAGCGCGGCGTGGCGGGCGGCTTCACGCAGGCCAATCACGGCAAGCCGCACATGCTCCGCAGAATGGCGCGGGACGACTGGATCGTCTTCTACTCGCCGAAGACCGACTACCCGACGGGCGAGCCTCTTCAGGCGTTCACCGCGATCGGCCGGGTGTCCGACGACGAGGTGTACCAGGAGGACTTCGACCCCGAGTTCCAGCCCTGGCGGCGCCGGGTCGAGTTCCTACCGTGCGTCGAGACTCCCATCCGGCCGCTCATCGACGACCTGGACTTCATCGAGAACAAGGCGCAATGGGGGTACAAGTTCAGGTTCGGTGTGTTCAAGATCGACGATCACGACTTCGGCGTCATCCGCACCGCCATGACGGAGTGAGGTTGCCGACCGGGGTTACTCTGAGGCGATGAGCAACACCGAGTTGTCACCCGACCAACTCGCTTGTCGTGCTTCACGATTCACCGGTGTACTGCATCCCCGTGAGGTCCCGCTCGGTGGTCCGCGGGCGATTCGGGTGCGTCGGACGCTGCCGCAGCGGGCGCGCTCGCTCATCGGGGCATGGTGCTTCATCGACCACTACGGCCCCCACGACATCCTGGCCGGCGGTGGCATGGACGTGCCGCCGCACCCCCACACCGGGTTGCAGACGGTCAGTTGGCTGTTCAGCGGCGAGATCGAGCACCGGGACAGCGCGGGCGTGCACGCCATGGTTCGGCCCGGTGAGCTCAATCTGATGACCGCGGGTGCGGGCATCTGTCACTCGGAGGTATCGGTCTCGCGCGCGCCCATCTTGCACGGCGTCCAGCTGTGGGTCGCGCTGCCCGACGCCGATCGCGACACCGGCCGCGACTTCATCCACTTCGCACCCACGGTGCAGACGATCGGCGCCGCCCGGATCCGGGTGTTCATCGGTGAACTCGGGGGTATCCACTCGCCGGTACACACCTTCACCCCGCTCTTGGGAGCGCAGGTCGACCTGGCCCCGGGCGCCATGGTCGAGCTCGACGTCAATCCGACCTTCGAACACGGCGTGCTCCTCGACCAGGGCGAGGTCGACGCCGCAGGCACCGCCCTCGGCATCGCCGACCTCTGGTATCAGTCGCCCGGCCACGGCACGATCGTGCTCACCAACAGCGGGGAACACCCCGCCCGCATGCTGGTGCTCGGCGGCGTCCCGTTCGCCGAGGAACTGGTGATGTGGTGGAACTTCGTCGGCCGCAGCCACGACGACATCGCTCGCTACCGGCGCCAATGGCAGGAGCACGACGACCGGTTCGGCTCGGTGTCGGGTTATCCCGGCGCGCGCCTGCCTGCGCCACCGCTTCCGACCACGACCCTGCTCCCCCGCCCAAATCCCCCGACTCGAGGAACGCCATGACCACCGACCAGACCGGCGCGCAGACGACCGTCACCGCGGAACCCAACCGCTTCACCATCGCCCTCGACGGTCAGACCGTCGGCCTGGCCGACTACGTCGATCGCGACGGTCGGCGCACCTTTCCCCACACCGAGGTGGACCGGGCGTTCCGAGGGCGCGGACTGGCGTCGATTCTCGTCGCCGAAGCGTTGCGCGCGACGCGGGATGAGGGACTGCGAATCGTCCCGGCGTGCTCGATGGTGGCCGACTACATCGACAAGCATCCCGAGTTCGAGGACATCACCGACGCGATCTGAGATCGCCGCGGGCCACCCCCGATATCGTCATCTCCCATGACGACACAGCTGCCGCCGGCGTTCTTCACACCCGACGGCGACAGCTTCGTCCCGAGCACCATGGCGAGGGGACCGTGGGGGTCGACGATCGGCGGCAACTTCCTCGGCGGCATCCTGGGGCACGTCGTGGAGAACGCGGTCGAAGACCCGGGCCTTCAGCCCGCGCGGCTGACGGTTGACCTGTTCCGTCCGGCGGCGATGGCGCCGCTGCGAGGTCGCACGGCGATCGTCCGACAGGGCAGACGGCTCACCCTCGTCGAAGCCGAGTTGCTTCAGTCGGACACCGTGGTCGCTCGCGCCCCGGGTCTATTCCTGCGCAAGGGCGAGCAGCCGGCTGGGGAGATCTGGACGTCACCGCTGACGATGCCGCCACTGCCTCCGGAGCCCGCGAAGGTGGCCGCCGGCGTACCGCTGCTGATCTGGGCCTACGGCAGGAACCCCGAGATCGCGGGCCGCAGCTTCGACCTCAGCGAGTGGCAGCACGACGGCCCGAAGTTCGTCTGGGTCCGCGATCTGGTCCCGCTCATCGATGGTGTGCCGACCACGCCGTTCACTCGCGCCTCGATGGCCGGCGACGTGGCGAGTTCATTGACCCATTACGGCACAACGGGTTTGCAGCATATAAATGCCGACTACACGCTGACCTTGAGCCGGCTGCCCGAGGGCAGGGACATCGGCCTCGCTGCCCTGACGTACTCGGGTCACGACGGCATCGCGACCGGCACGGCAGCATTGTTCGACCAGCGGGGACAACTCGGCACGGCGACCGCCACCACGCTCGCCAACCCGGGCTTCAGCCCACGGTCGCTGGGTTAGCGCGGCGTCAGGACGATGACCGGGATTTCCCGCTCGGTCCAGCTCTGGTAAGTGTCGAAGTCGGCGTAGGCGTCAACGAGCTTGGGCCACAGGCGGTCCCGTTCGCCGGCATCGGCGACCACGGCGCGCACCGCCGAGCGCTCGGCCCCGATCTGCACATGCGTGTCGGGGTTCGCCACCAGGTTGCGGTACCACTGCGGATGCTCGGGACGGCCGCCCTGGCTCGCCACGACGACGACGTCCGCCCCGTCGCGG
>NZ_JAVRQA010000338.1:0-18182 GCF_032161845.1 Mycobacterium sp. | reverse complement strand
TTCCACGCCCGCGTCGCCGCCAACGTCCTGCGAACCGTCGAGCGCGAACTGCTCGACGACACCGCCGCGCCGGATCTGCTCGGCTACCCCGACGAATCCGCGCTAGCAGCGGCGATTCGCGCAGGCGACCTCGACGACCGCGGTGTCGACGTGTCATCGGCATTGCGCGCGCTCGTGCTTCACCGGCTCGCCGTCTCCCACCCCGGCTATGAGAAGCAGTAGTCGTTCAGCTTCTTCGGACCCGCCCCAACCAGGCGGGCTCGTCGACGACCGTGCCCACCGGCAGCCCGAGGCTTTCGGCGTGTGCCGCCCCGACGATGCCGCGATACGTCGTGGTTTCGAGTCCCTCGATCTGCCAGCCGTCGGAGAACGCCGCCCGCACGACCGCTTCGCTCACCGAAGGACCGAAGCCGCGACCCGTGTCCGCCAGGGCGAGCAGGTGCAGCACACCGCCGGGCCGGATGGCTCGATGCAGGCTCGCGACGTAGCGCTCCCTGTCGGCGTCGTTGGAGAAGATGTGAAACAGGGCGCTGTCGATGACGGTGTCGTAGCCCGGCTCCGCGCCGAGGTTCATCGCGTCGGCGACCTCGAACCGCGCGTCGACCCCCTTCCTGGCGGCGTTCTCACGGGCCTGCGCGACGGCGTTCTGCGCATAGTCGATGCCAAGCACGTCGTAGTCGAGTGCAGCGAGCAGGATGGTGTGCTCGCCGAGGCCGCAACCGATGTCGAGCACCGCGCCGCGGATCATCCCGGTCTGCTCGAGTGCGACGATGGCACGCTGTGGTTGCCCGATAACCCAAGGCGGAGTGCCCGTTTGGTAAGCGTCGTTGAACGTTTCCCTCGCTGGTGTGGTCATGTCGCGAGTCTTCTACCTGAACCCCACTTGAGGTCAACCCTCGAAGGAGCAGCATCGTGAATGCAGTACCGAGCCAAGATGTGGCGAACCGGCTCTTCGACGCCATCGAGCGCGGCGAGTACGAGGTCGTCGAGAGTCTCTGGGCGGCCGACGTCGCGGTGTGGCACAGCGGTGACGAGGCAGACAACGACCGCGTCCGCGCGCTGAAGGTGATCAGGTGGTTCATCAGGACCACCACGACGCGGACCTACGAGATCCTGGACCGGCAGTACTTCGACGGCGGCTTCGTCCAGCAGCACGTTCTTCGCGCCGAAGGAACCAACGGAGCGTCGATCAGCCTGCGCGTGTGCATCGTCATCAAGGTGGATGCCGACGGACTGATCGTCAGGATCGACGAATACTTCGACCCTGCTGACATGGCCGCCCTTCTGGCTTCCTGATCAACTCACCTTCCCGGCGAGCCTGCGGCGATCCAGGTCTGCACCTGCGGCGTGAGCCGATGCGGCAGGGCCCCCGCCCGGGTACACGTGCGGAGAATGACCTCCGGTGTCTCGGCCTCGAAAACGCCGTAGAGGGCATCGTCGGCAGGCACGGAAAGCGTGACCAGTAACCGGATCGGAGTCGCTTCCACCGACATCGCCTCAGCGGTGGACTCCAGTAGTGTCGCGAAGCTGCCGATGGCGTTCTCGGTCAGCTCGGTTCGGTACCACTCGGCGAGGAAGCAGCCCATGTCAGCCCTCTTCCTTCGTGGCCGACCCTGGATCGTCGGCGTTCAACCTGTGCCCCAGCTCGGCACGGGTGCGAATGCCCAGCTTTCGGTAGACACGGCCGAGGTTGGACTCCACGGTCTTCGGGCTGATGAACAATGCCGTAGCCACATCCTTATTGGTCATTCCCGTGGCGGCGAGCGCCGCTACGCGTTGTTCGGATGGCGTCAGCTCGGTGTCGCGTCCCCGCAACGAAGTGATCCGCCCCAACTCGACTTCTGCCCTGGCCGCCCAGAGCGGTGCACCGAGCCCCTGGAATGTCGCCAGCGCCGACTCGAACGTCGTACGCGCAGCTTGCCTTCGGCGCATCCGACGTTGCAGCTGCCCGAGGACGAGCTGGGTACGCGCCCGCTCGAATGGCGCGGCAACTGCTTCGTGTAGCGCCAATGCCTGCACTGCCGCACGCTCCGCACCGTCGAGATCGCCGCGAACGGCCAGCAGCATGCTTCGGCACCGGGCACCCACGGCTGACATCCACGGATGATCGAGTCGGGCACCGTGGTGCTCCAACGACACCACCAGTTCCTCCACGTCGTCGAGGACGTTCGTCGCGATCATCGCCTCGACGGCGTCGGGAATGCAATGGAAGGTCACGATGTCGACGTCGACCGCACGCTGCCACCGAGACAGCAACGGCTGCAGCACATTCAGCGCCTCGGCGTAATTACCGACTGACACCTCCAGGAAGCCGAGCGCCATCATCGGCCACGGTGTCGTCCACTGTCCGTCGGGAGTCGAAGCGTCCGCGACAGCACCGTCGAACTCCTTGCGGGCGTCCTGCTCGCGGCCGGTGTAGGCAGCCGCGAGCACGGTGGGGACGGCCGCCAGGATCCGCATGTGCGAGCTTCCGATCTGTTCGGCGCGCGCCACGATGTCCTCCGCGGTGCGTGCGGCATCGGAATAGCGGCCCAGACCGATGTCGACCATCGCGGCGTGAAACTGAAGCCACGGCAACTCGGAGTCCGCACCTCGCGCGGCGCTTCGATCCAGAGCGGCCGTCAGCTTCGATTCGGCTTCGGTCAACCGTCCCGTCCACGCCAGGACGAGGGCATTGACCGCCTGCGCGCTGAAGGGCGCTGGCGTGTCCTTGTCGAGGTCCTCGAGAGTCATGGCGCGATCCAGTGTCGCGTGGTCGAGTCCGAGTCCCCGGCGGCACTGCAGCGCAACGTGAACCGCCAGGGACTGGCTGATCAGATGGGGATCCTCGATCCGTTCGGCGTGGGTCATGGCCTGGACGGAGTGGCGGTGTGCAGCGTCGCCGTTTCCGAGTGACAACTGAGCCATCGCCGAGCACAGGTGTGCGCGCACCAGCAAGCGTGGTCGGTTGACCGCATCGGCCATCGCCTTGGCGAGGACCTCTGCGGCCGCACCGAAGTCGCCGTGATACATGCGAGTTCCGGCGATCAGCAGCCGCGCCCCGGCGCGTTGCTCGCCAGCAGGCAGAACCGCAACGGCGGCCTCGGCGAGGGCTCGGCACCGATCCAGGTCCCCCGACCTGAGATGGTGCCGAGCGGCCTCGATCCGCCGAGGCGGTGTGTCGCCGCCGAGACCGATCGCCAACTCGACGAGTTCAGCCGCGGCAGCCGGGTCACCCTTGCGGTTGGTGGCGGTGGCTGCGACGTCCAAGGCAACCAGCGTCTCCGGGTCGGCGCTCACGACGGCAAGGGCCATGTGCCTGGCCCGCTGCTCTGGCGTGGACTCGATCTCGGCCAACACCCGGTGCATCCGACGGCGCTGTGCCGGAAGCGCCTGACTGTAGACGCCGTAGGCGAGCACGGGGTGAGTGAAGCGGACTCGATTTCCCTCGATCGTGACGACTCCGTCCGTCTCAGGCTGCTCCAGCAGTTGAACGAGGTGGTCAACCGCGGTCGACGTCATCGTCGCCATCACGTCGACCGTCGGGTCGCTGACGCAGGCGGCCGCCAACAGCACCCGCTTGACCTCGGCGTCGAAGTGGCCGATCGTGTTTCGCATCATCTCGGCGAGTGCCGGCGGCAGGGCGGCCGTGGCCGCCGGACTCGGATTGCTCACTGCCCGCGCCAATTCCACGGCATAGAAGGGATTGCCACCGGACACTTCGGCGATGCGCATCATCGTCGAACGCGAGTACGACCGCCCCACGCGATCGGTGACCAACCGCTGCAGCCGGCTCGCACCCATCGGACGAATTCGCATCCGGGAAAGGGCGTCTGGACGGTCGAGGTTCAACCAAGCTGCGGCACCGTCCGGTGTGGTCAGTTCGGTCAGCAACAGCCCAACCCGACCCCGCAGTCGACGGGCGGCGAAGGCCAGAAGATCACGGCTTGCGGCGTCGAGCCATTGAACGTCGTCGACGGCGACGAGCACGGGAGAGAAGTCGGAGAGTTTGTTGACCAACGCCGTGAAGGCTGCCACGACAGCCCGTTGATCATCGATGTGATGATCACCGGCCACCTGCAGGAGGTTGCGCTGCAAGGCCATCCGTTGCAGCTGCGGCAGCGAGTTCAGCACTTCGGGTTCCACGTCGCCGACGAGTTGGGACGCGACGCCGAACGCGAATCGCCTCTCATCTCGGCTGGCCCTGGCCGACAGCACCCGGAATCCGGCCAGCTGCGCCTGTTCGACGGCGGCGAGCCAGGCCGTGGACTTGCCGATCCCCACGTCACCCTCGATCAGCAGGGCCGCCGGTCCACGAGCCGCCGACGATAGGAGTGACGAGATGCGGTCGACATCGTTGGTCCCGGTCATCGGCATACCCTTCGATCGCCGCACGCCACTGATGGCGCGGTAGGGGGTGAGGAGTTCACGAGCGGGCGCTTCGAGTTCACCGGCGAGCGGCCCCGACGGGCCCGCAGGCGACGCGAACGCGGGCACCGTCACCGAGTCACCGCTCGAATCGGTGAGGGACGACCCGTCTCGGGTAAAACCATCCGATGCACTGCCGCCTCCTGGCTACCGGAATTCCGGTTGGTAGTGCCGAAAGGCTATGAACGGAGCACGGCCTGCGTCACGCGTAGCGCACTACGTGTTTTCGCCTGAATGCGCCCTAGGCGGCGGGTCGCCAAATTAGCCTGACGCCGATGGAGCCTCAGACCGGACCGGTCCCCGCGGAGATCGACTACCTGGTGGTGGGCAGCGGTTTCGGCGGCTCGGTGATGGCGGCGACGCTGGCAGCGTCGGGCCGGGAGGTCTGCCTGCTCGAACGCGGCAAACCATATCCACCCGGTTCCTTCCCCCGGACTCCCGATGGGATGGCCACGAACTTCTGGGATCCCTCCAGCGGCCTGTACGGCCTCTTCAACGTGTGGTCGTTCGAGCACGTCGACGCGATCGTGTCCAGCGGACTCGGTGGCGGGTCGTTGATCTACGCGAACGTGATGCTCGAGAAACCCGCAGCGTGGTTCACCCAGCCCGTCCCGCACGAGGCCGACGACGAGACGTGGTCGTTCGACCATGACGACCTTTTCGAGCACTACGAAGCCGTCAAGGAGTTCTTGCGCGTCGTCACGATGCCGGAGCAGTTCGCAGCCGGGGACTCGCCGAAGACCCTCCGCTTCCTGGAGGCCTCCGAGCAGGAGGGCCACTACGCGCCGCTCGCCGTGCGGTTCGAGGGCACGTCCGGAGTGCCTGCCATCGGTGACCCGTTGCCACCGGAGTCATACGGCAGCATCTTCGGCGCGCCACGACGGACGACCTGCCGGATGACCGGTGAGTGTGACATCGGCTGCAATGAAGGCGCCAAGAGCAGCATGGACCACACCTATCTCTCCAAGGCGCACTCCGATGGCGCGTCGATCCACGTTCGCACCGAGGTTCGCAGACTTCGACGGCTGGAATCATCGGCGGCGCCGTACCGCTTCGCGGTGTCCTACGTGGAGCATCCGAAGTGGGCCGAAGGCCAATCCAGGGACACCAGTGCCATTCCGGAGCGGACGATCAGGGCCAAGCGGGTGATCCTCGCGGCCGGCGCATTGGGCACCACGTTCCTGATGCTGAAGAACCTCGAGGACCTTGGCGTGCCGGCGACGTCACCGGTGGGCCAGCGGTTCTGCGACAACGGCGATCTGCTCGGCGTCGCGCTACCCAGCCGTGAGACCCAGGACTATTCGGCGAACAAGGGGCCGGTGATCACCGCGTATCGCCGATTCTCCAGCGATCCGGCCACCGATGGGGTGCGGCCGCCCGTCCGAATGTACTTGCAGGACGGCGGCGTTCCCACCCTCTTGCTGTGGGTCTTGAAGACCGTCGGCGTGCCGGGGCTGATCGGCCGCCTCGTCAACAAGGGGCTGGGCTACTGGTGGCAACGGGTCACGGGCAGCAACGACAACAACGTCTCGGCAGAGGCGAGTCGGGTCATGGGCATCTCGCCGGCGATCGCCCGCAGCTTGCCGATCCTGGCGATGGGCGAAGACGTTCCCGACGGCAAACTGTTCCTCAACCGCGAAGGCGTCCTGCAGAATTCGTGGACGCCGGCGGATTCGCGGTCCCACTTCGTCGCGGTGCGCCGCAGGATGAACGCACTCAAGCTTCGCCTCGGGGCGATGTCGGGAACCGACCCCGTCGTGCCGACGGACCGCACCATCACCGTCCACCCGCTGGGGGGCTGCCCCGCCGACACCACCGCAGTCAACGGTGTCGTCGATTCCTTCGGACGGGTTCACGGTGTGCCAGGGCTGTGGATCACCGACGGCTCGGTGATGCCAGGGCCGGTCGGGGCCAATCCGTCGCTGACGATCGCCGCGTTCGCTCGCCGCGCCGCGATGCAACTGCTCGACGAGGACCTCGACGAGCCGCCGTCCGCAGGCTAGCCATCACCTCCCGGTGCGGCAGAGATACGTCTTGGCCAGCCCCTTGACGAAGAACACGGCGTAGGAATACACCGCACGACGCCGCTCCCACCCTTCGCGGCCCGCGCCGAATCCTCGCATCGTGGTGAGCTGGACCAGAAAACGGCTCGGCGAGATCTTGATGAATCCGGCGGCTCGCCACGGCCGCACGGGATCTTGATCGGCCAGTACCTCGGTCAAGGTGATGTGCGCCGTGGTGGAGTCACCCCAAAGGCGCCAACCTGGCTGCAGATATTTCGTCGCCGACATCTGGACGACCCGGCCGTCGTTGACCAACGTCGCGGTATAGGTCATCAGGCGAGCTGGTCTGCCGTCCGGGCCCTTGCCCGGCTTGAAGAGTTCGAACGTCCCGTCCTCGGACAGGAAGCGACCTCCCAGGACGGGGATGACGAGTTCCGCGCGCAATCGCGCCGTGGGCACCTCGCTCGAGACGAACGCGGCGACGTCGTTGATCTCGACCGAAGCGTGCATAGATGCGGCGACCGCACTCACCGAGGCGAAACCGGCGACGGGATCGGAGGCGTGAAGTGCCACCCGGCCGGTCATGGTCTCCCTGAATCGCACACCCGTCATCAGTCCTCGCTCAACCAGCCGATGATGTCCGGAAAGACGTCGACCGCCGCGTACTGGCCGAGAAACATGTCGAGATGTCCGTAGCCCGGATACTCCTTGAACCCGTGCCGGGTGGGCGCTCCTGGCGGCACGGGCGAATGGCGGTTGAAGAACTTCCACGAGTTCCGCATCGCGATGGGGCGAAAGGTGTTGTTGTCCCCGCCGGTGATGAACGTGAAGACCGCGTCGGTTCTCGGGCGCTCCACCCCCAGTTGCGTGGGAATCTGCGGATAGTCCATGGCGGGCACCAGATGACCGGCCTTCAAACAGGCTTGGGTCTGCCGGAACAAGCTCACGGGTACGTGCGCGAACTCGCCCTTGATCCAGTCGTGAGTGGCGGTATCGAGGTTCTGGTGGCTCCACAGGGTGGGAAATCCAACGCCGTAGACGAAACTCGAGTGCTTGCACACCGCATTTCGGCACTCGAAGTGAGTCATGTGCACCATGAAGTCCATCAGCTTGGCCCCGAAACTCGGTGCGTACAGCCCATACTGCGGATCGAAGTAGTCCATCGATCGCCCGAGGGTGGCCAGCGCAATCGGCAGTTTGATCGCCGCGGCGCGGCGCACCGTCGGGGTCATCGCGGTCGAATTGGCCACCACCCGGGTCACCTTCGGAAGCAGTCCGGCGGCGATGGACATCGTGAAGGCATGTGAGCCTTGGCAATGCACCACTGCCTTGACCGTCTCGCTGCCGGTCTCGGCGATGATCTTCTCCACCGCAGCCGGGAAGTCGAAGACCGCCGCGTGATCAAGGGTGTACTCGGACGGCTCGAGGTCGATGCTGGCGCGCCAGTTCAGGATCCACACGTCGAAGCCTGCCGCCGACAGCATCGCGGGCAGCGTGATGATGCCGGGCGGACAGAACAGGTTGGCGCGGACACCCGCGCCGTGGACCATCATCACCGGCCCCTTCGGCTCCGTGCCGGGCACCGGTGGCAGATGTCTGAAGTTGAGCTCGAATCCGTCATGCGCGGGGAACCACACGGTCTCCACCTGGGGCAATTGAACGCCGGCAGGCGATTGCAGCCGGATGTCGGTCTGAGGCGGAACCGTGAAGCGTCGCATCACGTGCTGCGCAACATCTGAGGGCTGGCCTGCACCGTGGTCGACAACGCAGACCGATCGGGCAGCCCCAGCTTCATGCACGCCTTGTAGACGTGGCCCTCGACGGTGCGGACCGAAACCGACAATTGGACGGCAATCGCCTTGTTGGTCATGCCTTGGGCGACCATGACGGCGACTTCTCGTTCACGGCCCGTGAGCGGCAGAGGATTCAGCACCTTCTCCAATGCCGGAGTCGTCGGACCGCCACAGCGTTGCGACAATGCCGACGCACGCGCCTTTGCCGCCAACTCGCCTGCGCGATGACCGGCCGCCTGATGCACCTGCGCCGACTGCGCCGCGGCATCGGCGGCAACGGCCAGCATCCCGGCGGCCTCCAACTCCACTGATACGCGATCCAACGCGGGCCCGTCGCGATCGGCGAGCGCCTGGCCGTGCATGATGCAGAGTCGACCTGCCGCACAGTCGATTTGGGCATTGATTCGGCGTGCGGCGGCCAATCCGGTGACGTCGCCGAGTCGCACTCCTTCGTGTAGCGCGCGCAGTGCGACGGCGGCCTGCCCGGACTGTTCGGCCGCGTGGACGGCGTCACGGGCAGCGGCGACGGCACCGCGGATGTCGCGAGCCGCGGCCAGCGTCCACGCTCGCGCCAACGCCAGGTCGGGTGCGTACAGCTCCGACCGCATCCCATGCGCGGACACGGCGCGGTCCAGGGCGCCGGCGGCGTCCGCGGCCCGACCCAGCTGCCCGAGGGCCTGCGCCAGCCCGATGAGCGCCAACGGGCCCCAGCTGTAGCCGGTGGAGGTCAGCGCCGCCGCGGCCTGCCGAAAGAGGGTGGCGGCCTCGTCGAAGGCACCCCTCGCCACCAGGGTGTGGCCCAGCAGAACCTCGCCGATCGCCCGCCCTGGCTGCTGGAACTCCGAGAAGCTCAGGTAGTGCCGCGCAAGGTCTTCGGCGGCGTCGACGTTCGCCGCCATGATGAAACTCAGAGTCTGACCTAGCCCGATGGTGAACCGCAACAACCCGGGGTGCGTCGCGTTCAGCCCACGTTTGGCGAGCACCTCGACATCATCGAAGCGGCCAAGTCGTGCGCTCGACAGCGTCGCCGTCGCCGCCGCCCAGGCCACCGCAAGATCAAGCGCCTCAGGGGATTCCAGGACGACGGACGCCACGCGGACGGCGCGGTCGGGTTCTCCGCAGTTCATCGCGAAGGTCGCGGCCAGCGCGTCGAGCGTGTGGTAGGCGGCAGGCTCGGAGATCCGGGTCCGCATGTCGGCCAGGTAGGAGACCGCGTCCTGCGACTCCGACAGCATCCAGAATCTGTTGGCCGCCTTGGGAAGTGTCCATGCGGTCAGATCCCACTCGGACAGTGAGTCGGGGTCGACGGGATTGAGTACCTCGTCGGCATCGCGCCCGCGGCCCTGCCACGACAGCGAGTGGGCCAGCGGCAACCGCGCGGATAGGTCACCGGTCTGCTCGAGCGCGCCGCGCGCCAGCCGCTCGCCGAAGGCCAAGTCGCCCATCCGCATTGCCTCCCAAGACAGGGCGATCAGATCGGCCGAATCGGGAGGAGTGTCGGTGTCGAGCGCCAATCCGGCGACTCGTAGCCGCCCGCTGATGGTGGTGGGCGCAACGTTCGCCAGCTGACCGACGAGCAGCTTGCGCATCCTGCGGACGGCCAATCGCCCGAGCCCGGATCGAACCCGTTCGGTGTAGAGCGGGTGAAAGGCGTGCACGACCAAATTGCCGCCCTGATCACTCACGGTGACGGCGCCCGCCGTCTCCGCGTGGTCGATGGCGTCGAGCCCGGCGACCTCGGCGAGATCGGACAGGGCGAGCGGTTCCTCCACCGCGAGGAACTCCAGCACGGTCCTTACCTCGGGCGCGAGAGCACTGAGGTGTTGATCGATCAGCGTGGAAAGCTCTGGGGTGAGCGTCATTTCGCCGCGCAACTGCCAGACGTCCTCGACCTGGCGAAGCGAACCCGTGTTGACCGCAGCCACTACGAGATGCCGCAGATAGAGTGGGTTGCCCTGACTGACGTCGAACATCCGGTCCGAACTGACCCCCTCGACAGGACCGCCGAGTACCTGCTCGAGGAGCACCGCGGATTCCTCGGCGTCGAACGGGTGGATGTCGCACCGCGTCAGGATGTCGTCCTTCCACAACGCGGTGATCGCGTCGGGGCAGACCTCGCCGTCGCGCACCGTCAGCAATAACCGGGCGAACCCGCTGATCGCGATCTGGTGGACGAGCGTGGCCGACAGCGTATCGAGATGGTGAGCGTCGTCCACGATCAAAGTCAGCCCATGCGCGGCGTCGCGGCGCAACGCGTCCTGTGCCACCCGCAACAGCATCGCGGGTTCATCGGCGCCGGCGAGCTCGACCAGATGACTGAAGGCGCCGAAGGGGATGAGTTTGGCCGATTCGGTGGCGGACACCCACCGCGACGTAACACGGGGATGGTCCTTGGCAAAGGCCTTGGCGGCGGCACGCGCCATCACGGTCTTGCCGACGCCCGGCGCACCGACGAGTACTGCGCCCGGCCCCGAGCCAAATGCGGATTCGAGCTGCTTGCGCGTCGCACCCCGACCCGCCGTCATCCAGCGAACCCCCACCACAGGAGAATCCTATGCCCGAGTGCGTCGACTCAGCAGGGGAACCAAAATGGCAAACCAGACATCCTCGGCCGGTGCCTGTGAGGTCACTGTCCGGTCCGGCCGAACCTGACGTCATCGGCGCCATCGTCGCCGTAGCATCGGCTGCGTGCCCGAGTCGCCTCTCAAGATCCTGGTCTACAGCGATAACGCGCGCACCCGCGATCAAGTGCGCAGCGCGCTGGGCAAGCGGGTGCATCCCGACCTCCCCGAGCTGGAGTATCTGGACGTCGCCACGGCACCGGTGGTCGTCGCCACCCTCGACGAGGGTGGCATCGACCTCGCGATCCTCGACGGTGAGGCGACCCCGGCGGGCGGAATGGGGTTGGCGAAACAGCTGAAGGACGAGCTGGCGCACTGCCCGCCGATCCTGGTGCTGACCGGGCGCGCGGACGACGCGTGGCTGGCCTCTTGGTCACGTGCAGAGGCGGCCGTCTCCCACCCGATCGACCCGATCCGGCTTGGCGATGCGGTCGCCGCGCTACTGCGCGCAGACGTCCAGTAACCAGCACGAAACAGACTGGCACCATTCACTTCTCGCGGTGACCGTGAGGCAAGGCCTTTTAGTCTCGGAGGCACGCAGTTGCTTCTTTGGATCCTATCCAAAATGCGCCAAGCCAACCGTTAACGAGGCTAAGCTGTGTTGCAGCTCACATCGACAGCCCAACGAGGGAGCGACACAGCGGTATGAACGCTTACCTGCCCATTCTAGTTCTAGGTGGGGTCGCGGCTGCCTTCGCGATCGGATCGGTCGGCATCGCGGTCCTGATCGGGCCGCGGCGCTTCAACCGGGCCAAACTCGAGGCCTACGAATGCGGCATCGAGCCCGTGGCCCCCGGATCGCCCGGTGACCTGCAGACCGGACAGCGATTCCCGGTGAAGTACTACCTCACCGCCATGTTGTTCATCGTCTTCGACATCGAGATCGTGTTCCTCTACCCGTGGGCCGTGGCGTTCGACTCGCTCGGTCTCTTCGCCGTCGTGGAGATGCTCTTGTTCATGCTTACGGTCTTCGTCGCCTACGCGTACGTGTGGCGACGGGGCGGACTCAGTTGGGATTGAGCTAACTCATGGGACTCGAAGAACAACTTCCTGGCGGCATCCTCCTCTCGACGTTGGAGAAGGTCGCCGGATACGTGCGCAAGGGCTCGCTGTGGCCCGCGACGTTCGGACTGGCGTGCTGCGCCATCGAGATGATGGCGACGGCCGGACCGCGATTCGACATCGCCCGTTTCGGCATGGAGCGGTTCTCGGCTACCCCTCGACAGGCCGATCTGATGATCGTGGCGGGTCGCGTCAGCCAGAAGATGGCGCCGGTGCTGCGCCAGGTCTACGACCAGATGGCCGAGCCCAAATGGGTTCTCGCCATGGGGGTGTGCGCCTCGTCGGGCGGAATGTTCAACAACTACGCGATCGTGCAGGGCGTCGACCACATCGTGCCGGTCGACATCTATCTGCCGGGTTGCCCGCCCCGGCCCGAGATGCTGCTGAATGCGATCCTCATGCTGCACGCCAAGATTCAGGAGATGCCGTTGGGCGTCAACCGCGCCGAGGCCATCGCCGCCGCGGAGGAAGCCGCTCTCGCGTCCCGGCCGACGATCGAGCTCAAGGGATTGCTGCGGTCATGACCGATGGCAACGATCCCGAGCTCATCGGCCAGCGTCGAGGCATGTTCGGCGTCCAGGGCACCGGCGACACCTCCGGCTACGGCAGGCTGGTGCGAAACGTCGCATTGCCCGGCAGCTCCCCCCGTCCCTACGGTGGCTACTTCGACGAAGTCGTCGACGCATTGGCGGCAGCCCTTGGCGACGAGCTCTTCGGCGCCGCCGTCGAGCGCGTGGTGGTGTTCCGCGACGAGCTGACCCTCGAGGTGCGGCGCGACCACCTGGTGTCCGTCGCTCAGGCGCTGCGCGACGACGCCGCGCTGCGATTCGAACTATGCCTCGGAGTCTCGGGGGTGCACTACCCAAACGACGTCGAACGCGAACTACACGCGGTCTACCCGCTGATGTCCATCACTCACAATCGCAGAATCCGCGTCGAGGTGGCCGTACCCGACGCGGATCCCCATGTACCGTCGCTGTTCTCGGTATACCCGACCACCGACTGGCACGAGCGCGAGACATACGACTTCTTCGGCATCCTCTTCGACGGACACCCGTCCCTCACCCGCATCGAGATGCCCGACGACTGGGTGGGGCATCCACAGCGCAAGGACTACCCGTTGGGCGGCATCCCCGTGGAGTACCACGGCGCCGAGATACCACCGCCCGACGCGCGGAGGTCCTACAACTGATGACCAAGCCCGACAACCCGCCCAAGGAGACGTTGGTCACGGTGGGCGGTGAAGACTGGCAAGAGGTGGTCAACGCCGCCCGCAACAGCGCCGTCGCCGGTGAACGCATCGTCGTCAACATGGGTCCGCAGCACCCGTCGACCCACGGTGTCCTCCGGCTGATCCTCGAGATCGAGGGCGAGACCATCACCGAGATCCGGTGCGGGATCGGCTACCTGCACACCGGGATCGAGAAGAATCTCGAGTTCCGGAACTGGACGCAGGGCGTCACGTTCGTGACGAGGATGGACTACCTTTCACCGTTCTTCAACGAAACGGCGTACTGCCTCGGCGTCGAGAAGCTCCTCGACGTCACCGACGACATCCCCGAACGCGCCAGCATCATCAGGGTGATGCTGATGGAACTGAACCGGATCTCCAGCCATCTGGTGGCGCTGGCCACCGGCGGCATGGAACTCGGCTCGATGTCGGCCATGTTCTTCGGGTTCCGTGAACGCGAACTGGTGCTGTCGGTGTTCGAGACCATCACCGGCCTTCGGATGAACCATGCCTACATCCGGCCGGGCGGGCTGGCGGCCGACCTGCCCGACGAGGCGGTCCCCCAGCTCAAGGAATTGCTGGAGCTGCTACCGAAGCGGTTGCGGGACATGGAGAATCTCCTCAACGAGAACTACATCTGGAAGGCCCGCACGCAGGGCGTCGGCTTCCTCGACCTGACGGGGTGCATGGCGTTGGGCATCACCGGGCCGTGCCTGCGTTCCACCGGCCTGCCACACGACCTGCGCCGCGCCCAGCCCTACTGTGGCTACGAGAACTACGAGTTCGACGTCATCACCACTGACGAATGTGATGCGTACGGCCGCTACATGATCCGCGTCCGCGAGATGCGCGAATCGCTCAAGATCGTCGAGCAGTGCCTTGACAAGTTGAAACCGGGCCCGGTGATGATCACCGACAAGAAGCTGGCCTGGCCCGCCGATCTCAAACTCGGGCCGGACGGGCTCGGCAACTCACCCGATCACATCGCCAAGATCATGGGCGGCTCGATGGAGGCGCTGATCCACCACTTCAAGTTGGTCACCGAGGGCATCCGGGTGCCAGCCGGTCAGGTCTACGTCGCCGTCGAGTCGCCGCGGGGCGAGCTCGGCGTCCACATGGTGTCCGACGGAGGAACCCGGCCCTACCGCGTGCACTACCGCGATCCGTCGTTCACCAACCTCCAGGCCGTGGCTGCAATGTGCGAGGGCGGCATGGTCGCCGATGCCATCGCGGCGGTGGCGTCGATCGATCCGGTGATGGGCGGGGTGGACCGCTGATGAGCGCTTGCGCGAAGAGGATTGAGCACTGATGAGCGCTTGCGCGAAGAGGAGACGGCGGTGAGCGTGATAGATCTTCAACTCGGCCCGCGCCCCGACGAGCCGGGGCCGCCGATATCGGCAGGACCGCAAGCCTATTCGGCCGACGTCACCCAGCGGTTGGCCGGAGACGCCGCACAGGTCATGGTGCGTTACCCAGAGCCGCGGTCCGCGCTGCTGCCCCTTCTGCACCTGGTACAGGCCGAGGACGGCTACCTCACCCCCGCGGGGATCGCCTTCTGTGCGTCGCAATTGAGCCTCAGCCCAGCCGAGGTGACTGCCGTCGCGACGTTCTATTCGATGTACCGGCGCACCCCCACCGGCGAATATCTGGTCGGCGTGTGCACCAACGCATTGTGCGCGGTGATGGGTGGCGATGAGATCCTCGAGGTCCTCGAGGACCACCTCGACGTCCACGCCGGTCAGACGACCGCCGACGGGAAGGTCACGCTCGAGCACATCGAGTGCAACGCGGCCTGCGACTACGCGCCGGTGGTCATGGTGAACTGGGAGTTCTTCGACAACCAGACACCAACCTCGGCAACGGATCTGGTCGACGCCCTGCGGTCGGGGGCGCCGGTGACGGCCACCCGCGGCCCAGCGCCGTGCTCGTTCCGCGACACCGCACGGATCCTCGCCGGGTTCGCCGACCAGCGTCCAGGCGCCAACGAAGGCGGTTGCGGCGAAGCCACCCTGGCCGGCCTGCGGGTGGCCCGCGAGCGGGGGTTCTCCGCACCGAGCTACACCGAATCCCACGGCACCGCAACGGGACCCGACGACGAGAAGATCGCCGAGGAGACCGCGCGCGACGAGCCCGCGCCCGCCCCGTCGGCCGACATGCCACCGAAGAACGGGGCACGGCCGTGACCCTGACCCCGGTCCTGAGCAGCTACTGGGACGAACCATCGTCGTGGACCATCGAGTGCTACCAACGCCACGAGGGCTACCAGGCCGTTGGCAAGGCCTTGTCGATGGACGCCGACGCGGTGATCGATCTGGTGAAGGACTCCGGACTCCGCGGTCGGGGTGGCGCGGGCTTCCCCACCGGCCAGAAGTGGTCGTTCATCCCGCAGGGCACCGAGGGCGCAGGCGCCAAGCCGCACTATCTGGTGATCAACGCCGACGAGTCGGAACCCGGTACCTGCAAGGACATTCCGCTCATGATGGCCACCCCGCACGTGCTCGTCGAGGGTGCGATCATCGCGGCCTACGCGATCCGGGCGCGCCATGCGTTCATCTACGTCCGCGGTGAGGTCGTGTCGGTGCTACGCAGGCTGCAGACCGCGGTCGCCGAAGCCTACGAGGCGGGATTCCTCGGCACCGACATCCTCGGCTCTGGATTCGACCTGGACCTGGTGGTGCACGCCGGCGCAGGCGCCTACATCTGCGGCGAGGAGACCGCGCTGCTGGACTCGCTGGAGGGCAGGCGCGGTCAACCCCGATTGCGGCCGCCGTTCCCCGCCGTCGCCGGCCTCTACGCCTGCCCGACGGTGGTCAACAACGTCGAATCGATCGCCAGTGTGCCCGCCGTCATACGAGGCGGAATCGACTGGTTCAAGTCGATGGGGTCCGAGAAGTCCCCAGGCTTCACGCTCTACTCGTTGTCAGGACACGTCACCACACCTGGCCAGTACGAGGCGCCGCTCGGCATTACCCTTCGCGAGCTGCTCGACTACGCAGGCGGGGTGCGGGCCGGGCACGAACTGAAGTTCTGGACACCCGGCGGATCGTCGACACCCCTGCTCACCGCCGAACACCTCGACGTCCCACTGGATTACGAGAACATGGCCAAGGTCGGCTCGATGCTGGGCACCAAGGCCTTGCAGATCTTCGACGAGACCACGTGCGTGGTGCGGGCGGTCCGCCGTTGGACCCAGTTCTACGCGCACGAATCCTGCGGCAAGTGCACGCCGTGCCGAGAGGGCACGTACTGGTTGGCGCAGATCTACGAGCGCCTCGAGAATGGCACCGGTCGCCAGGAGGACCTCGACAAGTTGCTCGACATCGCCGACGCCATCTTCGGCAAGTCGTTCTGCGCGCTCGGCGACGGTGCCGCCAGCCCAATCCTGTCGTCCATCAAGTACTTCCGCGACGAGTACGTCGCGCACCTGGACGGCGGGTGCCCGTTCGATCCACGCGCCTCGATGCTGGCCGCACCGGAGGGAGTAGGCGTATGACCGACCCTGCGCGAGCAGTCCGCGCAAGCGCGGACTGCTCGCGGGAGAAAGGTGACCACGCGTGACGCTCGCCGAGCCAACGAAGGGCAGCACCGACGTCGAGATGGTGACGCTCACCATCGACGACCACCAGATCAGTGTCCCCAAGGGCACGTTGGTGATTCGGGCGGCTGAGCTGATGGGCATCCAGATCCCGCGGTTCTGCGATCACCCGCTGCTCGAACCCGTCGGTGCCTGCAGGCAGTGCCTCGTCGAGGTCGAAGGCCAACGCAAGCCGATGGCGTCGTGCACCATCACCGTCACGCCGGACATGGTGGTCCGCACGCAGCTGACCTCCGAGTCGGCCGATAAGGCTCAGCGCGGCGTGATGGAACTGCTGCTGATCAACCACCCGCTGGACTGCCCGGTCTGCGACAAGGGCGGTGAGTGCCCCCTGCAGAACCAGGCGATGTCGAACGGCCAGGCCGATACTCGCTTCACCGACGTCAAGCGCACGTTCCCCAAGCCGATCAACCTGTCCGCTCAAGTGCTGCTCGACCGCGAACGCTGCGTGCTGTGCGCGCGGTGCACGCGGTTCTCCAATCAGATCGCCGGGGACCCCTTCATCGAACTGCTCGAACGCGGCGCGCTGCAACAGGTGGGCATCGCCAACGACAACCCGTTCGACTCGTACTTCTCCGGAAACACGGTGCAGATCTGCCCAGTCGGCGCGCTGACGGGCACCGCCTACCGGTTCCGCGCCAGGCCGTTCGACCTGGTGTCCTCACCCAGCGTGTGCGAGCACTGCGCGTCGGGATGCGCCCAACGCACCGACCATCGCCGCGGCAGGGTGCTGCGCCGCCTGGCCGGAGACGATCCCGAAGTCAACGAGGAGTGGAACTGCGACAAGGGCCGCTGGGCCTTCACCTACGCCAGCCAGGGCGACCGCATCGCCACCCCGTTGGTTCGCGATGCCGACGGCAGCCAACGTCCCGCGTCGTGGTCGGAGGCCGTTGCGGTCGCCGTCCGTGGGCTGACCGCGGCGGGCAGGCGCACCGGCGTACTCGTCGGCGGACGGTCGACCCTCGAAGACGCGTACGCCTACGCCAAGTTCGCCCGAATCGTGCTGGGCACCAACGACATTGACTTCCGCAGCCGGGCGCACTCCGAGGAGGAGGCGCAGTTCCTCGCAGCGGCCGTCGCGGGACGACCAATGTCGATCACGTACGCCGACGTCGAGGCAGCGTCCGCAGTGCTGCTGGTCGGCTTCGAGGCGGAAGAGGAATCTCCGATCGTCTACCTCCGTCTGCGCAAGGCGGCCCGCAAGCGCAGACTCAAGGTCAGTTCGATCGCGCCGTTCGCCACCCGCGGGCTGGCGAAGATGGGCGGCACGCTCATCGCCACCACGCCCGGCGGAGAGGCCGCTGCTCTCGACGCGCTTGGCGATGGCATGGATGCGGGAACTGTGATCCTGGTCGGCGAACGCCTCGCGAGTGCTCCCGGCGCGTACAGCGCGGCACTGCGCCTCGCGATGCGGACCGGCGCCCGAATCGGCTGGATTCCGCGGCGTGCCGGTGAGCGTGGCGCGCTGGA
>NZ_JAVRQA010000337.1:0-3589 GCF_032161845.1 Mycobacterium sp. | reverse complement strand
TGCTGCCGCTGGAGGAGCTGGATCGACTGCGTCGTGATCCCACCTACTGGAGCACGTTGGCGGCTCGACCGGAGGTCCGCGAGGCCCTCTACCTGGCGTCGCCAGGGTTGGTGCGCCGCCTGTCGAGCGGTACTTCGGATGCCCGGGTGGCCGCCTCGGTGACCGCCTATCTGGTCCGAATGTGCACCCGTGCAACACCCTTCGGACTGTTCGCAGGCTGCGCCGTAGGGTCATTGGGCGAAGCGACCTGCCTGCTGGTCGACGGGCCCGAGGGGACAACGCGGCACAGTCGGCCGGACACCGAGGTGCTGGCGGCTCTGGTCGAACGACTGCTGGCCCAACCCTCGACTCGGTCGGAGATGATGGTCGAGCCCAACTCGAGCCGCTACCACGCGGCGGGCGCGATGCGGCTCATCGAAAGCCGACTGCGGGAGGGCCGTCGCACCCATCACCTGGTGGTGATCGAGGACGACGAGCCGCTGCGAGTCGCGTTGAATGCCGCCTCGGGCGGCTGCGAGGTGGCGAAGGTCGTCGACGCCGTCCAGACCCGTGCGGGGGTGGACCACGACGAGGCTCGCGGATACGTCGACAGCCTGGTCGAGGCCAAGGTGCTGACCCCGACCGCCGAGCCCGCCGTGACGGGGCGGGAACCGATGGCGCACGTGCTGTCTTCCCTGAGCGGGCGCGCGCTGGCCGCATCGGCGACCGCGCTGAAGCGGGTGGCCGACGAGCTCGCAATCCTGGACGCCGCGGGCATCGGCAATCCCCCGGAGGCCTACGACTCGGTGGCGGCGAGCCTGCTCGACCTGGCCGGCGGTAGCGACGACGCGCGGCTGGTTCAGGTTGATTTGCACCGCGCCGGAACGGGACTGACTCTCGGCAGTAGGGAAGTGCAGCTTCTCGTCGAGGCGGTGGAGCTGCTGCACCGGCTGTCCCTGGGCACCGAAGATCCGGCGCTGACTCGGTTCAAGGCGGAGTTCGGCCTCCGGTACGAAGAACGCGAGGTCGCCCTGATGGAGGCCCTGGACGAAGAGATGGGCATCGGGTTCGACAGATCGACGCATCCGGCCGCCGACGAGTCACCGCTCCTGGTCGGTCTCGATCTCGTTGGGGTGGAGGGTATTTCGACATTCACCGGACGCGACGCGACCCTCCTCGATCTGGTGCTCCGCGCCCGCGACAGTGGCGCCGACCGAGTTGAGCTCGATGCCGATACCGTGGCACGGCTTGCGACGGGTACGCCGCTGCCGCTGCCCGACGCGCTGGCCGTCGTCGCCACCATGCTCGAGGACGGCATCGAGGTTCACGCCGTCACCGGCCCGTCAGGCGCCGAGTTGCTGGGCCGGTTCTGTCACGGCGATCCCGACTTGCACCAGTCCGTGCGGGCCCACCTCGGCGCCGAGGAGGCACTTGCCCCCGGTGTCGTGTTCGCCGAACTCGTCCACCTGCCGGAGGCACGGATCGGCAACATCTTGGCCCGGCCCGTGCTTCGCGAATACGAGCTCGTCCTGTTGGGACGCTCGGGCGCACCCAAGGAGCGTCAGCTCAGTGTCGACGAGCTCACGCTGCGCCTGGACGGTCAGCGGGTCGTGCTGTACTGCCCCCGCTTGAACGCCGAGGTCCGGCCACGGCTGACCACCGCGCACAACCCGGCGTGGCGCGGCTTCGGCGTGTACCGATTCCTGGCCGCGCTGCAGCGTGCCGGGGTGGCGGGTGGACTGGCATGGGATTGGGGCGCTCTGGCGAGCGCGCCGACCCTGCCGCGTGTCACCTCGGGTCGGCTCGTCCTGGCCCGGGCCCGGTGGCAGCTATCGGCCGCCGAGCTGAGCACAGTCACCGGGCCGACGGCGGACGAGGGCTGGGCGGCCCTGGCCCGGGGCCGCGGGCTCACCCGTGAGTTGCTGATCGCCGACGGTGACAACCGGCTCTACGTCGACACCGGCAGCCCCGCGCTGATCGCCGCCGCCGCCAAGGTGTTGCGCAGACGAACCGGGGCGGTCGTGGAGGAAGTCCTCGCCGATGGCGTTGCCGCCGGTCCGCAGGGCCGCTTCGCTCAAGAACTCATCGTGCCCTTCACGCGCCGGGCTGCGCCCGCAGTCGCCCCCCGGCGCTGGCCCGCACCCCAAGTGCAGCGCACGTTCGTGCCAGGCGGCCAATGGCTATACCTCAAGGCCTACACGGGCACGGCGACGGCCGATCGCATCCTGATCGACGCCATCGGACCGGTGATCGATCGGTTGCGGAGCAACGGGGTCATCGACGAATGGTTCTTCCTGCGCTACAACGACTCCGAGCATCATCTACGCCTGCGGCTGCACGGAGATCCGGCCGCTCTGCACGATCACGCGCTGCCCGCCCTAACCGATGCGCTGTCCCCGCGCCTCGGCGACGGCACGGTGTCCAAGGTCGCGCTGGACACCTACGAGCGGGAGATCGAACGCTATGGCGGCGACCACGGCATCGAATTGGCCGAACGGATCCACGCCGCCGACAGCGACGCGGTGCTGAGCGTATTGGGCATGCTCGACGGTGACGACGTGGACGATGCGCGCTGGAAGATGTGCCTCTACGCCACCGACCGTCTCCTGGCCGACGCCGGTTTCGACGTCCAGCAGCGTCGCGATTGGGCCAAGAGTGGGGCCGCCGGTTACCGGGCGGAATACGCGGGAGGGCACGCCCTCGACGCCGGCATTGGGCGACGCTGGCGGATCGAACGCGCGGAGCTCGCGGCTCTGCTCGACGACACCGAAGCCCACCCGTACGAGTCGGCGCGCAAGCCGTTCCTGCAACGATCCGAGCGGATTGCACCATTGCTCGCCGAACTGGCGGAACGGGATCGGAACGGACGGTTGACCAGGCCACTTCACGACCTCCTGCGAAGCTTCAGCCATCTCAACGCCATTCGGCTCCTGCGGTCAGCCGCTCGGATTCACGAACTCGTCCTGCTGAGCTTCCTCGACCGTCATTACGCCAGCCAAATCGCCCAAGCACGCCGTCTAGACGCATCGGACAAACAGATCTGACCGTGTGGTCGGGCCGCCCGTCAGGATGCCCGATAGTCGATGACGACGCGGCCGTCGATCTGTCCGCGTTCCATGCGGCCGAACACATCGTTGATGTCGTCGAGTTCCGCGCTGGCCACTGTCGGGTGGATCAGACCGCGAGCGTAGAAGTCGAGCGCCTCGACCATGTCCTGGCGGGTACCGACGATGGAGCCACGGATGGTCAGGCCCTTGAGCACGATGTCGAAGATCGGCGCAGGGAAGTTGCCGGGCGGCAGCCCGTTGAAGACGATGGTGCCGCCGCGGCGAGCCAAGCCGATGGCTTGCCCGAACGCCTGCGGGTGGACAGCGGTGACCAGCACCCCGTGCACGCCGCCGGTCGCTTTCTGCACCTCGGCGACCACGTCGCTGGTACTGGCATTGACGACGACCTCGGCTCCGAGGCGGGTGGCCAGGGCGAGCTTGGAGTCGTCGATGTCGACGGCAACCACGCGTAGCCCCATTGCCCGTGCATACTGCACGGCGATGTGGCCGAGCCCACCGATACCGGAGATCGCCACCCACTGGCCGGGCCGGGTGTCAGTCAC
>NZ_JAVRQA010000336.1:0-19107 GCF_032161845.1 Mycobacterium sp. | reverse complement strand
CCGGCTGCCTCCAAAACCGTTGGGGCCAGGTCGATGACGTGGCTGAACTGGTTGCGGTGGCCGCCCTTCTCCTCGATGCCCTTGGGCCAGTGCACGATCGTGCCGTTGCGGGTACCGCCCCAGTGCGACGCTACCTGCTTGGTCCACTGATACGGCGAATCCATCGCCCATGCCCAGCCCACCGCGTAGTGGCCATAGGAGCCCTCGCCACCGAACTCGTCGATCTTCGACGCCAAGAACTCGGGAGTCTCGATGTCGGCCATCCCGTTGAAGTTGGCCATCTCGTTGAAGGCACCCTGCAGCGTGCCCTCCGCCGACGCCCCGTTGTCACCGATGATCACGTACACCAAGGTGTCGTCGAGGATCGGTTCGATCGCGTCGAGGAGCCTGCCGACGTGATGGTCGGTGTGCTCCATGAAGGCCGCATACACCTCCATCTCGCGCTCCAGCACTGGCCGCAGCCCCGGATCCATGTCCTCCCACGCCGGGATCTCCGCGTCTCGGGGCGTCAGGACGGCGTCGGCCGGGATGACGCCCAGCTCCTTCTGCCGTTCGAACGTGATCTCACGCTGCTTGTCCCAGCCGTGAGCGAACTTGCCCTTGTACTTCTCGATCCATTCCTTGGGCACCTGGTGCGGAGCGTGGGTAGCACCGGGCGCGAAGTACATGAAGAACGGCTTGTCGGGCAGGAGCGCCTTCTGCTGCCGAACCCAGTTGATCGCCTTGTCGGTCAGGTCCTCGGTGAGGTGATAGCCCTCGGCGGGCGTCTTCGGCGGCTCGATCGGGGTGGTGCCCTCGTACAGGGCCGGGTCCCACTGGTTGTTCTCGCCGCCGATGAAGCCGTAGAAGTACTCGAACCCGCCGCCGCCGGTCGGCCACGCCGTGAACGGGCCTGCCGGACTCGTCTGCCACACCGGAACCTCGTGGCACTTGCCGAACTGCGCAGTCGAATATCCGTTGAGTTTCAACGTCAATGCGAGCGGCGCCTTGGTGTTCGGTAGCACCGATGTGTATCCGGGTGCGGCCGTGGCAGTTTCGGTGATGTTGCCCATGCCGACCGAGTGGTGGTTGCGACCGGTCAAGAGCGCTTGGCGTGTTGGTGAGCACAGCGCCGTGGTATGGAAGCGGTTGTACTTCAGTCCACCCGCAGCCAGTTTCTCGAAGTTCGGGGTCTCGCACGGCCCGCCGAATGCACTGCTGGCCCCGAACCCGACGTCGTCGATCAGGATGACGAGCACGTTGGGTGCGGTCTCGGGCGGGCGAATGTCCCGGATCGGCGGGTAGCTGGTATCCGGGTCCTTCGCGTCATACGTCGTGAGGCCGACGTGCGCGACGTCCGGAACGGGCAGGATGTCACGCCGGACGGCCGGCGCTTCATTGGATGAAGTCACGCAGGATTCCGCTCGCCGAAGTGATCGCCGTATCGACGATCTCGAACCACGCCGCTCGAGTCCGAGACGGCCACAGTAGCCCGCGGCGCGCGACGACGGGACTATTTGACGGTGTGGTCACCGACGCGGAACGAGGGCGCCGCTACGCCTTGACCCGGGTGAACCGGTGCAACAGCCACGCCAGCGGGACGGTCACCGCCAGCGTCACGACGAACAGCCAGAACATCGAGCCGGTGTAGATCGGAAAGTGCAGGACCTCGACCATCACCAACTCCATCGTGACGAGGTGGATCAGGAAGATTTCGTAGGAGATCTCGCCGAGGAACACCATCGGCCGGCTCGCCATCAACTGCAGGTACCAGCCGCGCGCCTCACCGCGCCCCCGCAGCGCCAGCGGCGCGACCAGAAGCGTCGCGATGACGGCGTAGAACAACGTCTTGGCCAATCCCTCGCGAAGTTCTGCGGGCGACGTCGTCGGCGCGCCGGCGATCGGCGTGGCGACGATGAAGTAACAGGCCAGCGCCAGCGGGACGCAGATCATCGCGTACGCCCGCACGCCCAACGGCAACAGCGCCGCGAGCAGCATGCCGCCGATGAACCACATCAGGTAGGTGGGTAACCACAACGGCGCACCGTCGGGCAGGAACTCGGTGGTGTGCACCAGCGTCAGCCACGCCGGGGAGAGGAGTGCCAGCACGGTCAGGCCAAGGACCAGCCGTACCGGGTGCCACTCGCGGTGGCACAGCACCACCAGCAACAGGTAGGCCATCACCGGCAGCGCCACGTAGAACGCCGCCTCGACGGCCAGGCTCCACATCTGGGTCAGACCCTGGTGCAGGTAGGAGAACAGGTAGTCGTCGGTGTAGATCTGCGTGAGGGTCAGGTTGCGGAACAACCCCATCCACGTGTGACCGGGATTCGGGCCCGCCGTGCGGAAGTGGTACACCAGGTACGCCGCAAGCACCGTCACGACGTAGGCCGGCATGATGCGACGGACCCGGTGCCAGGCGTAGCGGCGCACCGAGGGTGGCGCGTACCCGTCGGCCGCCGCGGCCGCGCGCACCCACGGCGCGAACAACAGGAAACCGGACAGCACGAAGAAGATGGGGACGCCAATCTCCATGCGGGAGTAGAGAAGTCCGACGTACCCGTGGGTGTAGTTGCCCGTGGTGTACGCGGCATGCGTGAGCATCACGAGTATGGCCGCGACCGCGCGGATGCCGGTCAGTGAGGCGACGCGGCTCGAACTGACCGACTCGAGGCCGCCAACGTCACTGTTGTCCGGCGACGTCACTGTGGCTTGTGATGGTGACTCGGGCCAGCGCGACTCGGGCCGCGGTCTTGTTTGAGGTCGATCAGCACACCTGAAATACGAGTGTGCTCAAGCTTTTTCAACGTTTCCCTGGATAGCTTCGCAGGCAACTCGACCAGCGAGTGGTCCATCTTGATCGTGATGTGGCCGAAGTCGCTTCGGTGCAAGCCGCCCTCGTTGGCGATCGCGCCGACGATGGATCCAGGACCGACCTTGTGCCGTTTGCCGACCGCGATGCGGTAGGTCGCCAGATCGCTGCGGACGTTGTCGCGGCGCTTGCGCGGCGGGCCGTCCTCGCGATCGGGACGTTCGCGGCGCTTCTCCGGTGGTGGCTCCGTCATCAAGAACTCGCCGCCACCGCGACTCTGCACCGCCAGCGCTGCGGCGATCTCAGCCGTCGGCACGTCGTGGTCGCGCTCGTAGCCCTCGATCAGCTTGCGGAACAACTCGATTCCCGGTGCGTTCAACGCCTCGGTGATCGACTCGCGGAACTTCTCCACCCGCTTGTCGTTGACGTCGTCGACTGACGGCAGCTGAGACTCGACGAGCTTCTGCCGGGAGACCCGCTCGATCGAGTTCAGCAGATGCTTCTCGCGGGGCGTGACGAACAACACCGCCGCACCCGACCGGCCAGCCCTCCCGGTGCGCCCGATGCGGTGCACGTAGGACTCGGGATCGTGCGGAATGTCGTAGTTGAGCACATGCGAGATGCGCTCGACGTCCAGCCCGCGCGCCGCCACGTCGGTGGCGATCAGGATGTCGATCGTGCCGTCCTTGAGCTGGCTGATGGTGCGCTCACGCACGGCCTGGGCGATGTCGCCGTTGATCGCCGCGGCGGAGAAACCCCGCGCCCGCAGCTTCTCGGCGACCTCTTCGGTGGCCTGTTTGGTACGGACGAACACGATCATCGCCTCGAACGGCTCCACCTCGAGCAGCCGGGTCAGCGCGTCCATCTTGCGCGGCCCGGCGACCTGGATGTAGCGCTGCGAGATGTTCTCCGCCGTGGCGGTCTTCGACTTGACCGTCACCTGGACGGGGTCGTGCAGGTACTTGGAGGTGATCTTGCGGATGGCGGGCGGCATGGTGGCCGAGAAAAGCGCCACCTGCTTGTACTCGGGGGTGTCCGCGAGGATTCGCTCGACGTCCTCGGCGAAGCCCATCTGCAGCATCTCGTCGGCCTCGTCGAGCACCATGTAGTCCAGATGCGAGACGTCCAGGCTGCCCTTCTCCAGGTGGTCGATCACCCGACCGGGCGTACCGACCACGACCTGGGCGCCGCGCTTGAGTCCGGCCAACTGAGGGCCGTAGGACGAGCCGCCGTACACAGGCAGCACGTTTACCGGCAGATGTGCGCCGTAGCGGCTGAAGGCCTCCGCGACCTGCAGCGCGAGCTCGCGTGTCGGCGCCAGGACCAGCGCCTGCGTGGTGCGGCTGGTGGTATCGATCCGCGAGAGGATCGGAATCGCGAAGGCCGCGGTCTTGCCCGTTCCGGTCTGCGCGAGCCCGACGACGTCGGAGCCCGCCATCATCGGCGGAATCGTGGCGGCCTGGATGGCCGACGGCGACTCGTAGCCGACGTCGGCGAGGGCCCGCAGCACCGCCGGGTGAATCTGCAGGTCAGCAAAGGTAATTTCCGCGCTCGGCGCGTCGGGTTCTTCAGACGTCATCGAGGTTGCAGTCTACGGGTAGTCGCAGCTCGCGCAGCCGCGATGGCACCCCGAGCCGGTACGGTGGCCCAACGTGAGGATCCTGTGAGACGTCGGTGGTGGTTCGCGGTCCTGGCGGCGGTGACGGCGCTGGCCGGCTGCGGCGCGAGCGATTCGACCGTGTCCAAGACACCCGAGGCCACCGTGGGCCCAGCCCAGACCGCACCGCCTGGCCCCGGCCCGACGGTTGCCTCCGGCCCGGCACCGACTTCCGCGCCCGCCGACCCGTGCGCGATCAACCTCGCCGCGCCCGAGATCGCCAAGGCCGTCTCCGAGCTGCCCCGTGATCCGCGCAGCGGCCAGCCATGGAGCTCCGAACCGCTGGCAGGCAACTACAACGAATGCGCGCAGCTGTCGGCGATCGTCATCAAGGCCAACACCAACGCCGACAACCCGAACACCCGCGCCGTGCTGTTTCACCTCGGCAAGGTCATCCCCACGGGCGTGCCAGACACCTACGGCTTCAACGGCATCGACGAGACGGCCACCACTGGCGACACGATCGCCCTGATGTACCTCGACGAGACCAGCAAGCTCAAGAGCATCGTGCGATTCCGCTGGAACGGCAACGGTGTGGAACTGATCGGCAACACCGGCTAGCCGCTCGACGTCGGCGTCCTGACCTACAGTTGCGGACGTGTTCGTCTTGGGCGATGGGGGCGACGACCGCGTCGTCTACAGCGCATCCGATCTCGCCGCCGCAGCGCGGTGCGAGTACGCGCTGCTTCGCGCCTTCGACGCGAAACTGGGACGCAGCCCGAGGATCGAAGTCGAGGACGAACTGCTCGCCCGCACTTCGACTCTCGGTGACGAGCACGAACGCCGCCAGTTGGACGACCTGCGCGCCGAGTTCGGCGACGTCACGGTGATCGGCCGCCCCACGTACACCGCCGCGGGCCTGCGCGCCGCGGCCGACCAGACCAGGCGCGCGGTCGAGGACCGTTCGTCGGTCATCTACCAGGCGGCGATGTTCGACGGTCGGTTCGTCGGCTTCGCCGACTTCCTGGTGCTCGACGGAGATCGCTACCGGCTGCGGGACACCAAGCTCGCGCGCTCGGTCAAGGTGGAGGCCCTGCTGCAACTCGCGGCCTACGCCGACACGCTGACCAACACCGGCGTCCCGGTGGCCGACGAGGTCGACCTGGTGCTCGGCGACGGCACGGCCGCGAGCTACCGGGTGGACGAACTCCTGCCCGTCTACCTGTCGCGGCGCACCGCGCTCGAACGACTCCTCGACCGCCACCACGCCGGTGGCCTTGCCGTGTCGTGGGACGACCAAGAGGTGCGCGCCTGCTTCCGCTGTCCCGAATGCGCAATCCAGGTCCGGGCCCGCGACGACCTGCTTTTGGTCGCCGGGATGCGGGTCAGTCAGCGCGCCCGCCTCATCGACGCGGACGTCACGACCGTGCACCAACTGGCGGCCCACACCGGCGTCGTCCCGCAGCTGTCGGCACGGGCGGTCGATGGCCTGGCGGCACAGGCGCGGCTGCAGATCGCGCCGCGCATCGACGGCAAACCGCCCTACGAAATCGTCGACGCACAGCCGCTCGCGGTGCTGCCCGACCACGACAAGGGTGATCTGTTCTTCGACTTCGAGGGCGACCCCCTGTGGACGGTCAACGGTCGCGACTGGGGTCTGGAGTACCTGTGGGGCGTGCTGACGACCACCGACGAGTTCCAACCCTTCTGGGCCCACGACCGGGCGAGTGAACGCCAGGCGCTCGTCGACTTCCTGGCGATGGTGCGCAAGCGCCGTAAGCGCTACCCGAACATGCACGTCTACCACTACGCGGCATACGAGAAGAGCACTCTGCTGCGCCTGGCCGGCCGCTACGGTGTCGGCGAGAACGAGGTCGACGACCTGCTCCGCAACGGCGTGCTGGTCGACCTCTTCCCGTTGGTGCGCAAGAGCATTCGCGTCGGTGCCGAGAACTACAGCATCAAGTCGCTTGAGCCGCTCTACATGGGGCTCGAACTGCGCAGCGGTGAGGTGACGACCGCGACCGACTCGATCACGCAGTATGCCCGCTACTGCGAGCTGCGCGACGACGGCCTCGTCGACGAGGCGCAGATCGTGCTCAAGGACATCGAGGACTACAACCGGTACGACTGCCGTTCGACGCGAAGGCTGCGTGACTGGTTGGTCGCAAGGGCCATCGAGTCCGAAGTGCCGCCTCGCGGTCCACAGCCGGTCGACGACGGCGGTCCCGTCGAGGTCGCCGACGAGCTGGAACGCAAGCTCATCCGATTCGCCGGTGACGGCGTCGAAGACCGGTCACCCGAGCAGCAGGCGGTGGCGATGGTGGCCGCCGCGCGGGGCTATCACAAGCGCGAGGACAAGCCCTTCTGGTGGGCGCACTTCGACCGGCTCAACAACCCGACGGATGAATGGGCCGACAACACCGGCGTCTTCGTCGCCACGCACGCGGAGGTGGCGGTCGACTGGCACCAGCCACCGAAGGCGCACAAGCCGCAGCGTCGCATCACGCTCACCGGCGAGATCGCCTCCGGCGCGCTGACTACGGGCATGTACGCCCTCTACGACCCGCCCGCACCCACCGGTTTGGCCGACGACCCCGACCGGCGCGCGTTCGGTTCCGTCGAGGTGCTGGAGTGCGACGATCCCGAGGTACCCACGGAGGTCCTCGTCCTTGAGCGCCAACCGAAGGACGGTGACGTCTTCGACCAACTGCCGTTTGCGCTGACGCCGGGACCGCCGGTCAACACCAAGCCCCTGCAGACCTCCATCGAGGCGACCGCCAATGACGTCGCCGCAGGCCTGCCCGCCTTGGCGCCGGGTGCCGTGCTCGACATCCTGCTGCGGCGAGCGCCCCGCACCGTCAGCCGCGGCCCGCTCCCCCGCGGCGAGGGCGCCGCGGAGGACATCACCGCGGCGCTGCTCGACCTGGACTCGTCGTATCTCGCGGTGCACGGACCGCCGGGCACCGGCAAGACCTACACCGCCGCTCGCGTCATCGCGACACTCGTCAACGACCACCGTTGGCGGGTCGGCGTCGTCGCGCAGTCGCATGCCGTTGTCGAGAACCTGCTGCGCGACGTGATCGAGGCAGGCGTCGACGCCACCAAGGTGGCCAAGAAGCGCAGGGGCGCCAACCCGTGCTGGCAGGAGATCAGCGAAAAGCAGTATCCATCGTTCATCGCCGACAGCGAAGGCTGCGTCATCGGCGGGACGGCATGGGACTTCGCCAACGACGGCCGCGTGCCGCGACACAGCCTCGACCTGTTGGCCATCGAGGAGGCGGGACAGTTCAGCCTCGCCAACACCATCGCCGTGTCGCAGGCGGCCCGAAATCTCCTGCTGCTCGGGGATCCCCAGCAGCTGCCCCAGGTCAGCCAGGGCATCCACCCGGAGCCCGTCGACGAGTCGGCGCTGGGTTGGCTCGTCGAGGGCAGCCACACCTTGGCGCCTGAGCGTGGCTACTTCCTCGACCTCTCGTTCCGGATGCATCCGACCGTCTGCACCGCGGTGTCGCGCCTCTCGTACGACGGTCGCCTCCACGCCCGCGCCGACGTGAGCGGCGCCCGCCATCTCGCCGGTGTCACCCCGGGAGTCCGCGTACTGCCCGTGCCGCACGACGGCAACTCCACCGACAGCCCCGAGGAGGCGGACGCGATCGTCGGTGAGATCAAGGCTCTGCTCGGCACCGCGTGGACCGACGAGCACGGCACCACTCCGCTCGGCCAGGAACACGTGCTGGTGGTCACGCCGTACAACGCCCAGGTGGTCACCCTGCGGCACCGGCTCGACGCGGCGGCCCTTCCCGACGTCCAGGTCGGCACCGTCGACAAATTCCAGGGCAGGCAGGCGCCCGTCGTCTTCATCTCGATGACGGCGTCCTCCATCGACGACGTACCCCGCGGAATCTCCTTCCTGCTGAATCGGAATCGGCTCAACGTCGCGGTGAGCCGCGCCAAGTACGCGGCGATCATCGTCCGTTCGCCGCTGCTGACCGACTACCTGCCGTCCACCCCGGCCGGTCTGATCGAGCTCGGCGCATTCCTGGCGCTCTCGCCGTGTGATACACCCACGGAGTGAGTGACACGCTGACCGACCAACTCGCCGCGATCGTCGGCGCCAAGTACGTCAGCACCGACCCCGACGTCCTGGCCGGCCGCTGCGTCGACTACACCGGCCGCTACCGAGGCGGGGCGGTCGCCCTGGTGCGCCCCGGCTCCGACGACGAAGTGGCGGCGGCGCTGCGGACGTGTCATGACGCAGGCGCCTACGTCACCGTGCAGGGCGGGCGGACGTCCCTGGTCGCGGGCACCGTCCCCGAGCACGACGACGTCCTGCTCTCCACCGAGCGCCTCTCGGCGATCGACGAGGTCGACACCGTCGAACGCCGCGTCCGCGTGGGAGCGGGTGCGACGCTGGCAGCCGTCCAGCACGCCGCGACGGCCGCGGGTCTGGTGTTCGGCGTCGACCTCGCGGCGCGTGACTCGGCGACCGTTGGTGGAATGGCGTCGACCAATGCGGGTGGGTTGCGCACCGTCCGCTACGGCAACATGGGCGAGCAGGTCCTCGGACTCGAGGTGGCGCTACCCAACGGGTCGGTGGTGCGTCGCCACAGCGAGGTGCGCAGCGACAACACCGGCTACGACCTGGCGTCCCTGTTCGTCGGCGCCGAGGGCACCCTCGGGGTGATCACCAGCCTCGACCTTCGACTGCATCCCGCACCGGCACAACGCGTTACGGCCATCGCGGGCTTCGACGACCTCAACGCACTCGTCGCCGTCGGACGCGAGTTCCGCGACGTCGACGGCATCGCCGCACTGGAACTCATCGACGCGCGGGCCAGCGCACTGACGGCCGAACATGCGAGCGTCGGCGCCGCCGTCGACGGCGCGTGGCAGCTTCTCATCGAGTTGGCTGGCGACGTCGACCACACCGAGCGGCTGGCCGAACTCCTCGAGGGCGCCGAGCTGGCCGGGGAACCCGCCGTCGGCATCGACACCGCCACCCAGCACCGACTCTGGCAGGTCCGCGAGGCCGTCGCCGACGTGCTTGGCGTCTACGGACCGCCGCTGAAGTTCGATGTCTCGCTGCCACTTTCGATGATCGACGAGTTCGCCACCTCGGCGACCGCGTTGGTCGCCGAGTACGCGCCTGACGCCATCCCGGTGCTGTTCGGCCACATCGGCGAGGGCAACCTGCACCTGAACCTGGTGCGCTGCGAGTTGAACGCCGATCGCGAGCGCGACCTGTACTCCGCGATGATGGCGTTGATCGCCGCTTGCCGCGGCAACGTCAGCAGTGAGCACGGAGTCGGAACCCGCAAGCGGGATTACCTGACGATGTCGCGCACCGCAGCCGACATCGCGGCGATGCGGGCAGTCAAGGCGGCGTTCGACCCCGACGGCTGCCTGAACCCCGCGGTGCTTTTCGACTAGTCGCGGAACCGCATCGAGTGCCTGCCGTAGGTTCCCGCATCGCCGTCGGCCTGCTCGTCATCGCGGGAGTGCCTCCCGCCCCGCGGTGACGGAGGCGGTGGCACCGGGACCGGCACTTCCACTTCGACGTGGAAACCGTTGTGGGCAAAGCCGATTGGCTCCGGTGACCGGTACCGCTCCGCGGTCGCGATGAGTTGGGGCACCGTGTCCGGCTCGTCATCGACGGCGACGGCCAGCGGGACGGTGACACTCTCGTCGGCGGCGATGGCGCCGCGCGCAGGGACGTCGGCTTGCCGTTGCACCGGAGGGACCGGTTCGTCCTCGTCCTCCGACGACCAGTCGACGGTGTACTCGACGTAGTCGTCGTCGTCGAGAAAGTAGTCGGGTTCGACGTACGTGCGGGCGTCGACCAAGCGGCTCGGCTCGGCGGCCGGACCACCCAGGGACCCACGCAGGAACAGTGCGGCAACCACTCCCAGCAGCGCGACGAACGCAGGAAGCAGAAGCGACTGCGAGAGCGCGGCCGCGAACGGCGCGTGCAGGAAACTCGGCAATTGGGTGACGGCGCCCTGGCCGACGCCGGGATCCGTCTCCCCGGGCATCGCCGCGCTGATCTGCGACGTCATCAGTGCCGCCATGCCCGCACTGCCAAGCACGCTGCCGACCTGCCGCGTGGTGTTGTAGACGCCAGAGCCGGCACCGGCCAGCTCGGGCGGAAGGGTGCGGGTCGCGGTGGCCGCGAGCGGAGACCAGATGAACGCCATGCCGATGCCCATCAGGACGAACGGCAGCAGCAGTCGCCAGATCGGCGTCGTTGGCGTCATCTCGATCGACAGCCAGGTCAAGGCGATCGCCAGCGCGGAGAAGCCGAATCCGACGATCGGGCGCGGGTGGGTCCGGTCGACGAGCTTGCCGACGAAGGGGGCCAGCACCCCGCTCACGATCGCCATCGGCGCGGTCAGCAATGCAGACCGGGTAGGAGACAGCCCGCAAACGGCCTGGGCGTAGAACATCACAGGCAGGATCATGGCCGTCACCGCGAAACCGATCACGGCAATCCCGACGTTTGACATCCGGAAGTCGTTGTCGCGGAACACCTTCAGCGGAATCAGTGGCTCGTCTGGATTGACGGCCTGCCAGTAGACGAAGCCAACCATCGCGGCGACGCCCGCCAGCAGCAGGCCCCAGATCCACGGCGCCCAGTCGCGGGTTTGGCCCTCCTGCAGCGCAAAGACGATCAAGAACATGCCCACGCCGGACAGCACGACGCCGAGCACGTCGAAACCGTGCTTCTCGGTCGGCAGGGTCGGGACGAAGATCAGGGCCAAGACCAGTCCGACGAGGCCGATCGGCACGTTGACGATGAAGATCCACTGCCAACCGAGGCCGTCGACGAGCACGCCGCCCGCGAGGGGTCCGACGAGGGTGGCGACGCCCGCCGTGGCACCCCACACGCTCAACGCGACACCGCGCCGCTCCGCGGGGAAGATCCGGGTGATCGTCGACAACGTCTGCGGCGTCAACAACGCCGCACCGATCCCCTGCACGGAACGTGCGGCGATGAGGGTCTCGATGCTGCCCGCCAGACCACACCACAGCGACGCAACGGTGAATACCGCGAGCCCGACCAGGTAGAGATTGCGCGGCCCGAACCGGTCCCCAAGCCTGCCGGCCAGGAGTAGCGGCACCGCGTACGCCAGCAGGTAGGCGCTGGTCACCCAGATGACGGAGGCGTAGTCGACGTGCAGGGCATCCATGATCGAGGGGTTCGCGACGGCGACGATCGTGGCGTCGAGAAGGATCATGAAGAAACCCACCAGCAGCGCCCACAGCGCGTTCCACGGATTGTCGGTGCGGGGCCGCAACAGATGCAGCAGCGCCGTCATCGCGCCGCCTCAGTGGCCTTGGCGCGCGACATCGCGGCCCCGGCCAGCACGGCGTGGGGCACCAGCGAATGAGTCAGTGTCTGCGGCATTCAATCGGTCGTGCGGTTGCGAAGCTATTGAGCCGACGCTACGGATCAGCCCGTTTCACGACAAGTCGGCCTGCTTCCGCAGCGCTGGCAAACGGAGCGGATCAAACCGCGTCAGCGACGGCAACCCCAGGTGCCGCGACGTCTTCGCCGGCCCCAGCACCCCCCACCGCGAGAAGCGCCAGCAAGGCGATGACCGATCCCGCCGTCATGACCGCGGCGAGCGCCAGTTCGTCGTTGCCGAGCACGCCGACCAATGGCGCGACGGCCGCACCCAGCCCGAACTGACCCGCGCCAAGCAGGGCGGCAGCGGTGCCCGCGGCATCGGGATGCCGCGTGAGCGCCACTGCGGGCGCATTGGGGATGACGAATCCCATCGCCGCCAGGATCGCCCACACGGGGAGTACGAAGGCGTAGATGCCAACCAGCCCCGCCGCGGCCAGCCCAACGAAGACCACGCCCGCAGCGGCTGAGGCCGCCAACGCCCAGACCGTGATGGTTTGGGGTGCGAAGCGACGCAGTAGGACGACGTTGAACTGCGTCGCCCCGATCAGCGCGACCGCGCCTGCACCGAACACCAACGCGAACGCCTGCTGGTCGAGGCCATGGCGCCCCTGCAGCACGAACGAGGCGCCGGCGATGTAGGCGAACAGCCCTGACATGCCCAGCGCGGCCACCAGAACGAGGATGACGAAGCGCCGGTCGCGAAGAAGTTCGCCGTAGGTGGAGAGGATGCCGCGAACGCGCAGCGGTCGTCGATGCGACACCGGCAGGGTCTCGGGCAGCGCCAGCGCCGCGAGCAGGAGGAGTAGTCCGGCGAGCACCACCAGGACGGCGAACACCCAATGCCAGGAGAAGCGCAGCAGCACGGCCGCACCCAGCGACGGGGCGACCACCGGGGCCACGCCGAGCACCAGCATCAACCTCGACATGACGGTCGCCGCTCTTGCGTTGGAGAACAGGTCGCCGACGATCGCGATCGCCACCACCATCGCGGCGGCCGCGCCGACGCCCTGTAGGCCCCGCGCGATCCCGAGCACAACGATGTTCGGCGCGAACAGGCACAGCACCGACGCCAGCATGTGCAGCACGATTCCCGCCATCAGCGGACGACGGCGGCCGAGCGAATCGGACAGTGGACCGATCACCAGCTGACCCAGGGCCAGACCCGCCAGCGTGCCCGTCAGCGTCAACTGCACCACCGAAGACGTCACCGAGTAGTCCTCGGCGATCCGCGGAAGGGACGGCAGGTACATGTCGATCGTGAGCGGTCCCAGCGCGACCAGAAGGCCGAGCACCACGATCATCCGGGTCTGGCTCGGCACCTTTGGATCGTCGATCACCCCCGGGTCGGTGGGTGCAGCGCGCTTGAGGTCCACGAATCCAGATGCTGCCATGAAACTGTTTAGCAAGGGTGACGGGCATTTTCTTCCCACGGCGAACGGTGACCGACGTCACCGCCGGGCACGCGCAGGCCCCGCTGTGCGTTGGATGTGCATCACGACGGGATAGCCTTTGGAGAGCCCGTCCGCAGATGGAGGCCATACCCATGAGCGCTCGTTCTAGCGCCAAGAGCCAACTGCCCGCTACCCGCAAGGGCTCAGATGACGATCCGAGCGTGGCAGCCCGCGCGCTGTCTCAGATCATCGAACGCGGCGCTCGCGTTCAGGGTCCCGCGGTCAAGGCCTACGTCGAGCGGTTGCGTGAACACGATCCAAGCGCGACGCCCGCCGAGATCGTCGAGAAGTTGGAGAAGCACTACCTCGCCGCGGTGATGGCCAGCGGCGCGGCCGTTGGGTCGGCGGCGGCGTTCCCCGGCATCGGCACGCTGGTCGCCATGTCCGCCGTCGCCGGTGAGACCGTGGTGTTCCTCGAGGCGACCGCCGTCTTCGTACTGGCCGTCGCCGAGGTGCACGGCATTCCCGCCGAACATCGCGAGCGTCGCCGCGCACTGGTGCTCGCGGTGCTGGTCGGTGACGACGGCAGGCATGCCGTGGCCGACCTGATCGGAACGGGACGAACGGGTGGGGCGTGGCTGGCCGACGGCGCGGCGTCGCTTCCGCTGCCCGCGGTATCGCAGTTGAACGGGCGGTTGCTGAAGTTCTTCGTGAAGAAGTACGCGCTCAAGCGGGGCGCGATCGCGTTCGGCAAGATGCTTCCGGTCGGCATCGGCGCGGTGATCGGCGGCGTCGGCAACCGCGCGATGGGCAAGAAGATCGTCTCCAACGCGCGTGGTGCATTCGGCAACCCGCCGGCCCGGTGGCCCGCGACGCTGCACGTTCTGCCCGCGCTGGAGAAGTAGGACGAGCGTCCCTCGAGACGCATCAATGCCGCCGTCGACGTCGGCTCGATGTGACTAGTGGCGTTGGCCGCTACCGGTTGCCTCGGAAGCGCTAGCCTTTATGGGGCGAAAGAGCGGGCGGCAGACGGCGCGTCCGCGGAGTTAGAAGGAATCGAGGCGAGTAGCTGCCGTGAGCAGTTCACCTTCACCATTCGGACAGAACGAGTGGCTTGTCGAGGAGATGTACCGCAAGTTCCGCGAGGATCCCTCGTCGGTCGATCCGAGCTGGCACGAGTTCCTCGTCGACTACTCCCCCGAGCCGACCAACGACACCACCGCGGCGGCGGCGAGCAGTAACGGCCAGGCAGCGGCGCCGGCCAAGGCAGCCGAGCCGGCCGCTGAGGCCGCTGAGGCCGAGCCCGCCAAGGCCGAGCCAGCCAAGAGCGAGCCCGCCAAGGCCGAGCCGGTGAAGGCCGAACCGGTGAAGGCCGCCGAGGCCAAGCCGAAGGCCGCCGCGAGCGCTCCACCCGCCGATGGTGACGAGGTCGCGGTCCTTCGCGGCGCGGCGGCTGCCGTCGTCAAGAACATGAACGCCTCGCTGGACGTGCCGACCGCGACCAGCGTGCGGGCCATCCCGGCGAAGCTGATGTTCGACAACCGCACCGTCATCAACAACCACCTCAAGCGCACCCGCGGCGGCAAGATCAGCTTCACCCACCTGCTGGGCTACGCGATCGTGCAGGCCGTCAAGAGCTTCCCGAACATGAACCGGCACTTCGCCGAGATCGACGGCAAGCCCAACGTGGTGACGCCCGCCCACACCAACCTGGGCCTGGCCATCGACCTGCAGGGCAAGGAAGGCAAGCGTCAGCTCGTCGTTGCCGCGATCAAGCGTTGCGAGACGATGCGTTTCGGGCAGTTCATCGCCGCCTACGAGGACATCGTGCGCCGAGCGCGCGACGGCAAGCTCACCGCCGAGGACTTCGCGGGGGTCTCGATCTCGCTGACCAACCCTGGCACCATCGGCACCGTGCACTCGGTGCCGCGCCTCATGAGCGGCCAGGGCGCAATCGTCGGCGCGGGCGCGATGGAGTACCCGGCCGAGTTCCAGGGCGCCAGCGAAGAGCGGATCGCCGAGATGGGTCTCGGCAAGCTGATCACGCTGACCTCGACCTACGACCACCGCATCATCCAGGGCGCCGAGTCCGGCGACTTCCTGCGCACCGTTCACAAACTGCTGCTCTCCGACGACTTCTTCGACGAGATCTTCCGCGAACTGGGCATCCCGTACGAGCCCGTCCGGTGGCGCACCGACAACCCCGACTCGATCCACGACAAGAACGCCAGGATCATCGAACTGATTGCGGCGTACCGTAATCGCGGCCATCTGATGGCCGACATCGACCCGCTGCGACTGGACAAGACCCGGTTCCGCAGCCACCCCGATTTGGACGTCCTCACCCACGGGCTGACGCTGTGGGATCTGGATCGCGTCTTCAAGGTCGACGGCTTCGCCGGCGCCGAGTACAAGAAGCTGCGCGACGTGCTGTCGGTGCTGCGCGACGCGTATTGCCGCCACGTCGGCGTGGAGTACACCCACATCCTGGAACCCGAGCAGCAGAAGTGGATTCAGGAGCGGGTCGAGGTCAAGCACGACAAGCCGACGGTCGCCGAACAGAAGTACATCCTGAGCAAGCTCAACGCCGCCGAGGCGTTCGAGACGTTCCTCCAGACGAAGTACGTTGGGCAGAAGCGCTTCTCGCTGGAAGGCGCCGAGACCGTCATCCCGATGATGGACGCGGTGCTCGACCAGGCCGCCGAGCACGGACTCGACGAGGTCGTCATCGGCATGCCGCACCGCGGTCGACTCAACGTGCTGGCCAACATCGTCGGCAAGCCCGCGTCGCAGATCTTCTCCGAGTTCGAGGGCAACCTGAACCCGAGCCAGGCCCATGGCTCCGGCGACGTCAAGTACCACCTCGGCGCGACCGGAAACTACCTGCAGATGTTCGGCGACAACGACATCGACGTGTCATTGGTGGCCAATCCGTCCCACCTCGAGGCCGTCGACCCCGTGCTCGAGGGTCTGGTTCGCGCCAAGCAGGATCTGGTGGACTTCGACCCCGGAACCGACGGTCCACAGAACTTCACCGTCGTACCGGTCATGATGCACGGCGACGCGGCGTTCGCGGGCCAGGGCGTGGTCGCGGAGACGCTGAACCTGGCTCTGCTGCGGGGTTACCGCACCGGCGGCACCATCCACATCATCGTCAACAATCAGATCGGCTTCACCACCTCGCCGCAGGACTCCCGCTCCTCGGAGTACTGCACCGACGTCGCGAAAATGGTTGGCGCACCGATCTTCCACGTCAACGGCGACGACCCAGAGGCCGCCTCCTGGGTGGCGCGGCTGGCGATCGACTTCCGTCAGCAGTTCAAGAAGGACGTCATCATCGACATGCTGTGCTACCGCCGCCGCGGGCACAACGAGGGCGACGACCCGTCGATGACCCAGCCGGGAATGTACGACGTCATCGACACCAAGCGCGGGGTCCGCAAGACCTATACCGAAGCCCTCATCGGCCGCGGTGACATCTCGATCAAGGAGGCCGAGGACGCCCTGCGCGACTACCAGGGCCAACTCGAGCGGGTGTTCAACGAGGTCCGCGACCTCGAGAAGCACGAGATCGAGCCAAGCGAGTCGGTCGAGTCCGATCAGCAGCTGCCCGCGAAGTTGACTACGGCAGTGGACAAGTCGCTGCTGGCACGGATCGGTGATGCGCACCTGGCGGTGCCGGAGGGCTTCAACGTGCACCCCCGTGTCAAGCCGGTGCTCGAGAAGCGCCGTGAGATGGCCTACGAGGGCAAGGTGGACTGGGCGTTCGGCGAACTGCTGGCGATCGGCACCATGGTCGCCGAAGGCAAGCTCGTCAGGTTCTCCGGGCAGGACACCCGCCGTGGCACGTTCACGCAGCGCCATGCGGTCATCATCGACCGCACGACCGGCGCCGAATTCACCCCGTTGGAGTTGCTGACCCTCAAGGAGGACGGCACCCCGACCGGCGGCAGGTTGATGGTCTACGACTCGGCGCTTTCCGAGTACGCGGCGGTAGGCTTCGAGTACGGCTACTCGGTGGGCAACCCGGACGCAATGGTGTTGTGGGAGGCGCAGTTCGGCGACTTCGTCAACGGCGCGCAGTCGATCATCGACGAGTTCATCAGCTCGGGCGAAGCCAAGTGGGGCCAGCTCTCCGACGTCGTGCTGCTGTTGCCGCATGGCCATGAGGGCCAGGGCCCCGATCACACGTCGGGCCGCATCGAGCGGTTCCTGCAGGTGTGCGCCGAAGGGTCGATGACCGTTGCGATGCCGTCGACTCCGGCGAACTACTTCCATTTGTTGCGACGGCACGGCATGGACGGGATCCACCGGCCGCTGATCGTCTTCACCCCGAAGTCGATGCTGCGCAACAAGGCTGCGGTGAGCGACATCCGCGACTTCACCGAGCAGAAGTTCCGCTCGATCCTCGAGGAGCCCACCTACTCCGACGGCGACGGTGACCGCTCGAAGGTTAAGCGGATCCTTCTGACCAGCGGCAAGATCTACTACGACCTGGCGGCCCGCAAGGCCAAGGAAAACCGCGACGACATCGCGATCGTCCGGGTCGAGCAGCTCTACCCGCTGCCCAAGCGACGGCTCGCCGCCACCCTCGACGAGTATCCGAACGCCTCGGAGTTCCGCTCGGTGCAGGAGGAGCCGGCCAACCAGGGGGCGTGGCCGACGTTCGGCCTCGCCATGCCAGAACTGTTGCCGAACCACCTGACCGGTATCAAGCGCATCTCGCGGCGCGCGATGTCGGCTCCGTCGTCGGGGTCGTCGAAGGTGCATGCGGTCGAACAGCAGGAGATCATCGACGAGGCCTTCGGCTAACTCGCCCTCCGCCGCGAGCGGGCGTGTCGGCACGCCGACACGCCGCTCGTTTTGGCACTTTGCGCACGGTCGCCGTCAAGCCGACACCGATTAACCTGGGACCGTCGGTATCGGCTACCCTGTCGGACAACTCAACACGCGTCGAACAACAGGAGTGAATGTTCATGGAGGGCTTCGCTGGGAAAGTCGCCGTCGTCACGGGGGCAGGGTCGGGCATCGGCCAGGCGCTTGCCATCGAACTGGCACGGTCGGGTGCGAGAGTCGCCATCAGCGACGTCGACACCGAAGGTCTTGCCGTCACCGAAGCGCGCCTGAAGGCCATCGGCGCGCCGGTCAAGGCCGACCGCCTCGACGTCACCGAGCGTGAAGCCTTCGAGCTCTACGCCGACGCGGTCAAGGCGCACTTCGGCAAGGTCAACCAGATCTACAACAACGCGGGCATCGCGTTCACCGGTGACATCGAGGTCAGCTCCTACAAGGACATCGAGCGCGTGATGGACGTCGACTTCTGGGGCGTCGTCAACGGCACGAAGGCCTTTCTCCCCCATCTCATCGAGTCCGGCGACGGCCACGTCGTCAACGTCTCCAGCGTCTTCGGTCTCTTCGCCGTTCCCGGCCAGGCCGCCTACAACGCTGCCAAGTTTGCGGTCCGCGGGTTCACTGAGGCGCTGCGCCAGGAAATGTCGTTGGCCAAGCACCCCGTGAAGGTCACGACCGTACATCCCGGCGGCATCAAGACCGCGATCGCGCGCAATATGACCTCGGCCGAAGGTGTCGACACCGTCGAACTAGCCAAGACGTTCGACGAAAAGCTAGCGAACACGTCGCCGGAAAAAGCCGCCAAGATCATCCTCGAGGCCGTCCGCAAGAATAAGGCGCGAGTTCTCGTCGGCCCCGACGCCAAGGTGCTCGACCTCGTCGTCCGGAGCACCGGCTCCGGCTATCAACGCCTATTCACCGCGTTCACGGCGAGAGCGATACCCGACGCGAAATAGCTCCTCCCGTCCCTGCCCGCGAGCGTGCGTGGACTGTCGCATTTTGCGGTGTGTCGGCGTGCCGACACACACCGTCGCGGCAGGGGGGGGTGGACGTGGCCATAGCTCCA
>NZ_JAVRQA010000335.1:0-5320 GCF_032161845.1 Mycobacterium sp. | reverse complement strand
CTGGGCGGCGCGCACCAGCATCTCGGCCTCGAACTTGGTTTGGTGATACGGCGTCGGCAGGTCCTGCGCGACGTCGAAGTCCTCCTCGGTGTACTCGCCGGGGAACGTGCCTGCCACCGCGATCGACGACACGTGGTGAAGGGTGGCGTCCACCCGCTTTGCGAGGTCGATCACCGCTTTGGTGCCGTCGACGTTGGCATTCCGCATTGCGGCTTCAGCGTCCGAGTCGTCGGCGGTGACGTCGTAGACCGCACCGCAGTGCACCACGTGGTCGACGGATCCGAGTTCGGCGATCGTCTCGCGGGAGAGTCCGAGGCCCGTCGCGGTAAGGTCCCCGACCAGGGGTTTCGCTCGGTCGCCCCAGCGTTCGGCGAGCCGCTCGAACCGGGACAGGGACTCCCGGCGCACCAGGACCCACACTTCGGGATCGTCGTTGCGGGAGAGGATCGCGGACACGACGCGGCGGCCAATGAACCCGGTACCGCCGGTAACGACATAGCGCATGCGAGCCATGGTCACCCCTGTTCAGGCAAAGGTCAACCAGGTGTGACCCGATCGTGGGGCCGCCTAAGGGGCTCCACGCTGCCGCGCTATCGTCCGAATGAGCCGCCAACGCCTTCAAGGGAGAATGCATGCCGATCAACCCAGCTGCCATCGGTGCCAAGTCCGCGCCGCAAGCGTTCGAATGGACTGAACGCGACACCCTGTTGTATGCGCTCGGCGTCGGTGCCGGCACCAAGGACTTGGCGTTCACCACCGAGAACAGCCACGACATCACCCAGCAGGTGCTGCCGACGTACGCCGTCATCGCCTGCCCGGCATGGGGTGCGGCGGCCGAGGTCGGGTCGTTCAACTGGGCCATGCTGCTGCATGGCTCGCAGCAGATTCGCCTGCACGCGCCATTGCCCCCTTCGGGCAAGCTCAACGTGACCTCCGAGGTCGCCGATATCCAGGACAAGGGCGAGGGCAAGAACGCCATCCTGGTGCTCAAGGGCACCGGCACCGATCCGGAGACGGGGAAGGTGATTGCCGAGTCGGTGTCGACCGCCGTGATCCGTGGCGAAGGCGGCTTCGGCGGTCAGCCGGGCGAGCGTCCCGTCGCCCCGGAGATCCCTGACCGTGAGCCGGACGCGAAGGTCGCGTTGCCGACCACCGAGGATCAGCCGCTGATCTATCGCCTGTCGGGCGACCGCAACCCGTTGCACAGCGACCCGTGGTTTGCGCAGAACCTGGCTGGCTTCCCCAAGCCGATCCTGCACGGACTCTGCACCTACGGGGTCGCCGGACGGGTTCTGGTGGCCGAACTCGGTGGCGGGGACGCGGAGAGGATCACCGCGGTCGGCGCCAGGTTTACCTCGCCGGTGTTCCCCGGCGAAACGCTGACGACGTCGGTGTGGCGCACCGAGCCGGGGCACGCGGTGTTCCGCACGGAGGCTGCCGGAGTCGACGGGTCGAACGCGCGGGTGGTGCTCGACGACGGCACCGCGGAATACGTGGACTAGATGCGCCCACCGTTACCGCCCTTCGATCTCGAGAGCGCGATCGTCAAGGTGCAGGCCGCCGAGGATGCCTGGAACACCCGGGACCCCCACCGGGTGAGCCTGGCGTACACCGAGGATTCGCAATGGCGCAACCGCGATCAGTTCGTCACGGGACGGGCGGAGATCGTCGAGTTCCTGACGGCCAAGTGGGCCAGGGAACTCGACTACGTCCTTCGCAAGAGTCTGTGGGGTTTTCGCGAGAATCGGATGGCGGTTCGCTTTCAATACGAGTGGCGCGACGCCGGCGGGCAGGAGCGAAGCGACTCGGGAGATGTCACCGCTGGGCAGTGGTTCCGCAGCTATGGCAACGAGCTATGGGAATTCGACGAGCAGGGCCTCATGCGGCGTCGGGAGGCCAGCATCAACGACATCGCCATCGACGAGACCGACCGCAGGTACTTCGGGCCGCGCCCGGAATCCGAGCGGGGCAGCGGCCACGACATTCCGTTGCACTAACCGTGACGACGTCGGTGTGGCGCACCGAGCCGGGGCATGCGGTGTTCGGCACGGAGGCTGCTACCAGGTCTGTTCGGCCGCCCGCACCAGGATCTCGTTGACCGCGACGCGGCGATCACGGGTCACGATGTAGGTCACCGCGTCGGCGATGTCGGCGGGCTCCAGCTTCACCATGCCGGGACTGCGCGCCTCGATGGCTTCGCGTTCGGCTGGTGTCAGGTTGTTCGTGATCTCGGTCTGCACGGTGCCCGGCTCGACCAGGCCGACTCGCACCCGCTGGCCTAGTACCTCCTGCCGGATGGCCTCGGAGAACGCGCCGACGCCGAACTTGGTCAGGGCGTACACGGCGGTGCCGGGCCGCGCGACGCGTCCCGCGGTAGAGCTGATGTTGACGACGTCGGCGACGCCGCGCGGCGAATCGGCTGCCGCGGTGATGAGGTGCGGCAGACTCGCGCGCGTAACGTAGAGCAGCCCTTGCACATTCACGCTCAACATCTTGTCCCAGTCCGCTGGGTCGGCCTCGGCGACAGGACCGATCAACATCAATCCGGCGTTGTTGACCACCGTGTCGAGGCGCCCCAGTTCGGTCACCACGGTTCCCACCGCTGCGGCGGCCTGCTGCTGATCGGACACGTCGGCCTCGACGGTCAGTGCGGTACCGCCGGAGGATTCGATGCGTGCCTTGAGGTCGTCGAGCCGGTCGCGTCGTCGCGCAAGGAGCGCGATGGATGCGCCTTCGGCGGCCAGCGCCAGAGCCGTCGCCTCCCCGATGCCGCTGCTCGCGCCGGTGACCAGTGCGACCGTGCCGTGAAGTTTCTGAGTCATGTTCAGATCTACCGGGTGACGGTGCCAGGTATTCCGAACTGGGCTAACGCACAGCGCGTTCCAAGGCGGCAAGGGACTGCTCGATGAAGTCCTCACCGAACACCGGCACCCCGATGGTGTCGCGGAACTCCTGCACCGTTCCGCTCCAGTCGTAGGTGAGCGTGACGTCGGTACCCGCGCCGTTCGGCACCAGGTCGTAGCGCCACGTCCAGCCGCCCGGACTGTGCTGGCCGGCCTCGTCGAATTGCCCAGGCAGCCATGCAATGGTGCGGTTCTCGTCGAACGCCGTGACCAGGTTGTGCATGACGTAGTGGCCGCCGGCCTGCTCCAAGAACATGTTCACCGCGAACATCTGCCCCTCCGCCGTCACCGGCTCGGTGTCCACGGCATCGCGGACCCAGTCGCCCGGCTCGGTGTCCTTGTGGCGGGTCGGGTCGGTCAGCACGGCGAAGATCGCCGCCGGTGATGCCGCGATGGTGCGGGTGACGACGTAATGCTCGTCGATCGATGTGGTCATGCGTTGTCTTCTGACCCGTAGGCCTTCGCGATGTCCGGTGAGTCGAGCCAATTCGAGTACGTCGGCGATTTCGGCCAGCCGGCGGGGGAGTCCTGCCATTCCTCCTGGCGGCCCCACGGTAGGAGGTCGATCAGCGCGAAGCTGTGGCTGAGCTGTTCGGTGCCGCGGCCGTCGGTGTGCCAGGTGCGGTAGACGGTATCGCCGTCACGCAGAAAGACGTTGACCGCGAAGCCGGTTCCAGGTGCCGCACCCATGTCGGAGCCGAAGGAACTCTCCGACGACGAATACCAGTCCATCCGATTGCCGACCTTGGTCTTGTAGGCCAACGCCTCCTCGATGGCCCCATTGGTCACGATGACGAATCGGGCGTCGTAGTTCTCCAGGAACTCCAGTCGGGTGAACTGCGACGTGAAGCCCGTGCAGCCGCCGCACTGCCACTCGGCGCCCGGCGACCACATGTGGTTGTAGACGATGAGCTGGTTGCGACCGTCGAAGACGTCGGCCAACCGGACGGGGCCGTCCGGCCCCACCAATGTGTACTCGGGCAGTTCCACCATGGGCAGCCGCCTGCGCTGGGCGGCGATCGCGTCGAGTTCGCGGGTGGCTGCCTTCTCCCGCGCGCGCAGTTCGTCGACGGCGGCGCGCCAGGTGTCCTGGTCGACAACCGGGGGGAGGGCCGTGGCGGAGGTTTCGTTCGGCATCGTCGTTTCGTTCGGCATCGTCGTCTTCCTTCAGTCGGCTGGTTGCTTACGGTGTTGACTCGTCCGGCTCCTCGAAGTCATCGGCAAGAGGTGCGCCTAACCAGTGAAGCAGCGCTTCCCGCCCGTAGTAATCGAACACGTGTTCGACTAGTCTGGATGTGTGGGTTGGCATAATGGACCGCCGAGCTGGGGCGAGATGGAACGCGTACTCACCGGCAAGCCGCGCCGGGCCGGGTCACGCCTTCCCGAGCCCACCGGCGACGGTGGTGACAGCCCGGCCTGGTCGCGCAAGCGCGGGAGCTACGAGGCGCCGGATCGGACGCGGGACGGCTCGACTCTCGGCTCGACGCCGTACGCCGAGCTGCACGCGCACTCGGCGTACAGCTTCCTCGACGGGGCCAGTACTCCGGAGGAATTGGTCGAGGAGGCCGCCCGGCTGAATCTGCGGGCCATCGCGCTGACGGATCACGACGGGTTGTACGGGGTGGTCCGATTCGCCGAGGCGGCCAGGGAACTCGACGTGCAGACGGTGTTCGGCGCCGAGCTCTCGTTGGGGAACGTCGCCCGTACCGAGGTGCCCGACCCGCCGGGGCCGCACCTGCTGGTCCTGGCGCGTGGGCCCGAGGGGTATCGACGGTTGTCACGGGAGCTCGCCAAGGCGCATCTGGCAGGCGGGGAGAAGGGCAAGCCGCGCTACGACTTCGACGCGTTGACCGAAGCTGCGGGCGGGCACTGGCACGTCCTGACCGGATGCCGCAAAGGCCATGTGCGCCAAGCGCTGTCGGCCGGCGGCCCAGAGGCGGCCGCGGCGGCGCTCGCCGAGCTGGTCGACCGGTTCGGGGCCGATCGGGTGAGTGTCGAGCTGACCCACCACGGCCATCCGCTCGACGACGAGCGCAACGCCGAGCTCGCGGCGTTGGCGCCGCGGTTCGGCGTTGGCGTCGTCGCCACCACCGCGGCGCACTTCGCCGAACCGGCCCGCGGCAGATTGGCCATGGCGATGGGAGCCATCCGGGCGCGCAACTCGATGGATGAGGCGAGCGGATGGCTAGCGCCACTTGGTGGTTCGCACCTTCGGTCAGGGGATGAGATGGCGCGCCTGTTCGCCCACCATCCCGGGACGGTGGCAGCCGCGGCCGAATTGGGCGAGCAATGTGCGTTCGGGTTGGCGCTCATCGCCCCGAAGCTGCCACCGTTCAACGTGCCGGCGGGGCAGACCGAGGACAGCTGGCTGCGACACCTCGTGATGACCGGTGCCCACAATCGTTACGGCCCGCCGG
>NZ_JAVRQA010000334.1:0-9094 GCF_032161845.1 Mycobacterium sp. | reverse complement strand
GACCAGCTCGACGGCTCTACTCCCTGCCAGAAGATGACCTTGCGGGAGTTGGTGGCCCACGTGGGCGGGCTCGGCGTGGCCTTCGCCGCGGCGGGCCGCAAGGACCTGGGTGAGCTCACCAACACGCCACCTGGCGAAGGCGGCTACCACCTTGACGACGATTGGCGCGCGGTCTACCCGGGCAATCTTGCCGGACTCGCCGAGGCGTGGCGCGACCCCAGCGCGTGGGACGGCATGACCCGCGTCGGTGGGGTCGACCTACCCGGTGAGGTGTGCGGCATGGTCGGGCTGACCGAGGTCGTCGTGCACGGGTGGGACGTCGCCGTGGCCACCGGTCAGCCCTTCGAGGTCGACGACGACGTCGCCGAGGCGGTGCTGGCGCACCTGGCCAGCTTCACCGCGGATGGACCGGTCGAGGGGCTCTTCGATGCTGCCGTCGAGATCGACTCGGATGCCCCGTCCTTCGAGCGAGCGCTGGCCTTCAGTGGCCGGAATCCAGGCTGGCGAACCAGCTAAGCCGCTGCCATGGCGAAATAGCCTTCGCGGACGCTCGAAAAGCGGGGCTGCCAGCTCGTTTCGGCCTTGAACCTGGCGTTGCTGACGCGCAGTGACCGGGTCAACGACGTGAGCCGGTCACCGAGCAGGAGCCCCAGCCGCCCCGGCCCGCTGAGCCACGGCCGCGTCCCGACGGCGGCGAAACAGGCTTCCGCATATTCGTGCTTGGTGGTGGGACGGTCGTCGACGACGTTGTACAGGCCGCCGGGACCTCGCAGCGCGGGCAGGATCGCGGCCGCGGCGTCGGCCACGTGGATGGACGAGATGAAGGAGTCCGCCCGCCCAGGCACGAACCCGACGTGCAGACGCGCGAGCTGGAGGAGCTGTTCGCTGTGCGCAGCACCGCGGCCGTAGAACACGCCGAACCGCAAAATCGTCCCGGTGCCACCGGCTTCGGTGAACCTGCGGGCGCTGGCCTCGGCGCCGTGGTTGCCCGTGGTGATCGGGTAGTGATCGACGGCATGCCCCTCGTCGATCCATTCGTTGCCACCGTCGGCGTAGAGCATCACCACCGATTCTTGGATGAGTCTTGGCACCCGGGCGGTCAGCGCTGCGTCGACGACGGAGCTCGATCCCTCGATCCGCACCCGCTCACACGCCTGCCAGGCCGACCGCCGCCAAAACGAAGTGGTTGGTGGCAAGGCGGAAGCGAGGTTGACGACGGCCTCGTGGCCGGCGAATGCGACGGCCAGCGCGTCGCGGTCGAACAGGGACACCAATACCGGTGTCGCGCCCTGCTTTTCGAGGACGTCGGCCTTGGTGTCGCTGCGGGCCAATGCCGAGACGGAATGCCCGGCGTCGACCAGTGCCGGAACCGCGTAGCTGCCGATGGCGCCGGTGCCGCCGGTCACGAAGATGCGCATCCGATGACTACCCGCGCTCGAAGACGATCGGGACGGTCAGCGGTCCGCGGATGGCCGGGGTGTCGCGCCATGTCACCGGGCCGGCGAGCACGGGCCGGCGGCCCAGGATTCGGGGCAGCGCAGTGGTGATCTCCAGCCGCGCCAGGGCCGCCCCGAGGCAGTAGTGCGCGCCGTACCCGAATGACAGCGGGGCGGGGCCGGTGCGGTCGAGTCGGAAGGCGTCGGGCTGCTCGAAGACGGCGGGGTCGCGGTTGGCGGCCGCCACGGCGACGAGGACGCTCTGGCCGGCGGCGACGTCGACCCCGCCGATGCGGTGGTCGTGGGTGGCGGTGCGCACGGTCGACTGCACGGGCGCGTCCAGGCGCAGTAGTTCGGTCGCCACCGCGGGATCGGCTGGATCGACCTCGTCGGCGAGGCGGACCCCATCGGCGCCGGGGGTGAGCAACCGGACCAAGCCCGCACCCAGCAGGTTGGCGGTGGTTTCGTGCCCGGCGACCGCGATGAGGATCGTGGTCATGACGACGTCGTCGAGTTCGAGATCCGGGTCGGCGGCGATGAAGCTCAGCAGGTCGTCGCCGGGGTGCACGCGGCGGTCGGCGGCCAGCGACAGGAACTGCGTCACGAGGGCCGCGGATGCACCCGCGCCGGCCCGAACCTCCTCGGTGTCGGCGAGAGTGCCCAGCATGCGGATGATGACCGGTGACAGCTCGCGCAGCAGCGCCGAGGTCGAGGGGTCGAGGTTCAGCCATTCCCCGACGACGGCGAGTGGGATGGGCAGGGCGATCTCGGACATCAGGTCGAATGCCGTGCCCGTCGGTGGGTGGTCGCTGACCGCGGCGACGACGGATTCCACGCCTGCGGCGAGGTTCGCGATGAACGAGGGGGTGAAGACGTCGCGGACCGACCCGCGTAGCCGCTGATGAATGGTCCCGTCGGCGAAGAGCATTGAGCGGCGGGTGAAGGCCTCACTGATGGGGTCCATCGAGTCCCGGTTGGCGGGGTTGGCCAGGGGATCGCTGGACCAACCGGTGCCGCCGAGCACATGCCGTGCTGCGTCGTAGCCGAGGACGAGCCATGCCTGGGCGGTGTCGTCCCACCCCCCCTCTCCACCGCCGCGCCGCTCTTCGTAGAACGGATAGGGGTCCGCGGCATGCCATGGCAACCGCGGCGCGCCGGTGTCAGTGCTCGTCATGGTGATCCATCCCGTAGGGCAGGCCGCGCTGGCGCAACCAGTCGTCGTGCGCCTTGCCAAGGTCGGTGATCGGTGCGGCGACCCCATCCATGTCGTCGAGTAGGGACCGCGCGTAGAAGGTGGCATTGAGCGCAGTGAACACGGCGTTCATGGACAGGTTCAGGCGGGAGAAGAACACGAAGTCCGGTGGTACCTGCATCCGTCGGACGGGATGGTCCGCCGCCCGGATGTCGATGAGCGCGTCCACGGCCCGGCTGGAGGCCTCCGGCGTGTAGGTGGCCGGCTGCGGAATGAGCAACTCGTGAAGGATAGCCGTATACCACTGGTAGGCCTCATCGGCGGTCAGAGTGGATTCCTCAGTGAGGAAACCACTTTCAACCATTGCGGCTCGGAGGTCGTCGCGGCGGCCGTCGATCGTCGCGCGCACCATCACGACGATTCTGCGCCGCTGCGGTTCAGCCAGCCGCTTCACGCAGCCAAAGTCGACGAACCCCACCGAGCCGTCCACGCCGAAGCGATAGTTTCCCGGATGAGGGTCGGCATGGAACAGATTTGCGTGCCGGTAGGAACCCGTCACCATGCGGGAAATCACCTCGGCCCACGTGTTCTTGAGGTCCTGATCGGCTGCCAGTGCCGCGGCCCAGTCCAGCCCGTCCAGATAGGTCATGGTGAGCACTCGATCTCCGGAAGCCTCGGGGATGACCTGCGGGATGCGGATGAACGGATGTCCGACGTAGAGATCGTGAAAGGCCGTGACGTTGGTGGCCTCGTGCCGGTAATCGACTTCCTCGGAGATTCGCGCGGCGATCTCCTGCGCGGCCGCGCGCAGATCGAGCACCGTCGCGCCGACGAAACGGGAAACCGTCACCAGGAGTTCGGTATTGGCCAAATCACTGCGGATCGCCTCGGCCACGCCAGGGTATTGGATCTTGACGGCCACCTGGCGGCCGTCGGGCAACACCGCCCGGTGCACCTGGCCGATGGAAGCCGCGGCCATCGGCTCGTCGGTGAAGTCGGCGAACACCTGGTCCACCCGCCGCCCCAATTCCCGTTCCAGCACCTCGCGAGCCAGGGCGGGGTCCATCGGCGGCGCGTCGGCTTGCAGTCGCGTCAGCGCCTGCTGATAGGGCGACAGTTCACCGCTGCCCACCGTGCCGGCGTCGATCAGGGAGAACATCTGGCCGGCCTTCATCAGCACGCCCTTGGAATGACCGAGCAGTTCGGCGTAGCGCTCCGCGGTTCGCTCGTGGAAGCGCACGACCGCACCCTCGTCGCCCGCCTTCTCCCGCAGACCCGCCACCATGCGTCCGCCGGCCGCCCGTGCGGTGAAACCGGCCAGCGGCATGGTGCGGCGAACCCGGCCTTGCGGGACCGAACGGTCGGAATCCGACATCGATCACTCTCCCCAAACGAATGCTGCTAAAGTATCCACTTTCCTACACTAAGTGTTTACTTTGGAGCGGTCAATGGTGGAGATGACTCGGGATCGACTGGTCACCGAGGCGATGCGCTTGTTCAGCAGGCAGGGCTACAAAGCCACCAGCGTCGCCCAGATCGAGGCCGCCGCCGGCCTGACCCCCGGTTCCGGTGCGCTCTATCACCACTTCAAATCCAAGGAGCTCCTGCTGGAGGCCGGTATCGACCGGCAACTCGACCGCCGCAGCGCCATGCGCGACATCCGCGCCCTATTCGCCGGTCTTGGCGACCTGACCACCGAACTCACCCTGCTCGGCCGCTATCTGCTCACGGTGCTCGACGAAGAGAGTCAGCTCCTACAGGTCGCGGCCCGAACGCCGGCCGCTCAGTCGACCCGCCTGCACGACGCCTACGCCGCCCTCGTCGAAGGTCTCTACGCCGAACTCGCCGATTGGCTTCACGGTTGGGCGCCCGAGCTCAGCGCCACCACGGCCATGAACATCGCGGTCGTCGGAATCGACGCTCTCATCGGCCGTCGGACCACCGGCATCCTGTTCCACACGCCGGCCAACCAAACGCCCGACGAGCAGTACCTCACCGAATGGACCACGCTGCTCGCGCTACGGATCCGCGAAGCCAATGCAGAGATCGACGGCGCGGAGCCTTGAGCGCGCGGGCACACTGGAGTCATGGACCCAGTGACGGCGCTGCGCCAGATCGCCTACTACAAGGACCGCGCCCGCGAGGATTCCCGCCGGGTGATGGCCTACCGCAATGCCGCCGACGTCGTCGAACGACTCGACGACGCGCAGCGCGAGAAGCACGGCAAGGCCAACAGCTGGCAGTCGCTCCCAGGGGTGGGCCCGAAGACGGCCACGGTCATCGCCCAGGCGTGGGCCGGCCGGGAACCCGACGCTCTGGTCGAATTACGTTCTGCTGCCAAGGATCTCGGCGGCGGTGAAATCCGTGCGGCACTCAAGGGCGACCTGCACCTGCACTCCAACTGGTCGGACGGATCGGCGCCGATCTCGGAGATGATGGCCGCCGCCAAGTCGTTGGGTCACGAATACTGCGCGCTGACCGACCACTCGCCGCGGCTGACCGTGGCCAACGGTCTGTCGCCCGAACGCCTCCGTGAGCAGCTCGACGTCATCGACGAACTGCGAGAAACGTTCGCGCCCATGCGAATTCTGACCGGTATCGAGGTCGACATCCTCGACGACGGCAGTCTCGATCAGGAGGACGACCTGCTCGATCGGCTGGACATCGTCGTCGCGAGCGTGCACTCCAAACTCAAGATGGACTCTGCGGCGATGACCCGCCGCATGGTGCGGGCGGTGTCCGACGGCCAGGCCGACGTGCTCGGCCACTGCACCGGAAGGCTGGTCGAAGGCGGCCGGGGCATCCGCGCCGAATCGAGTTTCGACGCCGAGAAGGTCTTCACCGCGTGCCGCGATCACGGCACCGCCGTCGAGATCAACTCGCGGCCGGAACGACGGGACCCTCCTACGCGCCTGTTGACGATGGCCATGGAGATCGGCTGCGACTTCTCCATCGACACCGATGCCCATGCCCCTGGCCAGCTGGACTTCCTCGGCTACGGGGCACAGCGAGCCCTCGACAACGGTGTGCCGGTCGAGCGGATCGTCAACACCTGGCCGGTGAAGAAACTGCTGGAGTGGACGAGGGCCGGGTAGGAACTAGAGGTCGCCGGAGTAGTCGGCGGTGAGCCACCGGTCTGGGCGCACGATGAACAGCACGCTCTCGACCTCGCGCATGCCCTCGACGAAGGCGCGCCCACCTTCGTCACCGAGGTACCGGATGGCGATGGCTTCCCGCGCGTCCTCCGGAGCGGGCTGGATGACGTCGACGACGCTGCCCTCGACCACGACGTACTGGTAGGGCGGCTCTTCGCGTTGCACGACCAGCGTCACCGCGCCGGCCGCCTTGATGAGCTTGGCCTTTCGTGAACCCGCACCGGTGTTGATCCGGACCAGGCCGTCGGAGGTGTAGTCGTACCAGATCGGGACACTCGCGGGCGGACGCCCATCGGTGGCGGCGACGGACAGCACGCCCACGTGCTTGGCCGCGAGAAAGGCTTGGCGTTCTGATTCGATGAAGACTCTGCTCATACCGCCGGGCAACCCACCACCGTCTGGGGTTATTCCCCTGCGGTGCGCTACTCCGGGAGCATTGGCATCTCCAGTCCAGGATCGCGGCCGACGAGGACGCCGCGCATCACCGAGGCATTTCCGAAGCGTTGACGGACCTCGTCGACCGCCGAGTCCAAGGCGATCTGGTCGGCGGCCGTGGTGAAGGGCAATTCCAACTGCTGCGCGCCGTCGCGGTCGATGTTGGACACCGCGAAACCGACCAGCGTCAGACCCCGCTCGGCGATCAGCGGTGCCGCAGTGGTCACCAAAACCCTTGCCGCAGAGAGGATGACGTCAGTGGACGCAGTGGCCCTCGGTAGCGTGTGGGAGCGGGTGACCCGGCTGAAGTCGTTGAACCGCAGACGCAGCACGACGGTGCGCCCGGTGCGATCGGACGTGCGCATCCGGCGCGTGATGCGATCGACCAGGTTGACGACCACGGCATCGATCTCGCTGTGCGACATGGTGTTTCCCGAACGACCCAGCGCGCGCTGAGCTCCCACCGAGCGCCGTCGCACGCCGGTGACGACTCGGCGGCGGTCGATGTTGTGCGACAACGCGAACAGTTGGTGGCCCATGCCGCCGCCGACGATCGAGCCGAGCATGGACTCGCTCAGCTCCGCAACGTCGGCAACGGTGTGGATACCGTGGGCGTGCAGCTTGTCGGCGGTCTTGGCGCCGACACCCCACAGCCGCCGCACGGGCAATGGGTGCAGGAACGCCAACTCGCGGTCGGGCGGAACCAGCAGCAGGCCGTCGGGCTTGCCTTCCTGGCTGGCTACCTTGGCGAGGAACTTGGTGCGGGCAATGCCGACGGTGATCGGAAGGCCGACCTGGCTGCGGACCTGCTCTCGCAGTTGGGCCGCGATCTGGACGGGGGTGCCCGATACGCGGCCCAGCCCGCTCACGTCGAGGAACGCCTCGTCGACCGACACCGGCTCGACAAGGGGAGTGGTGTCGCGGAACACCTCGAACACCGCGGCGCTGGCCTCCGAATACGCGGCCATTCGAGGCGGCACGACGATGGCGTGTGGGCACAGCTGCCGAGCCTGGCGGCCGCCCATCGCGGTGCGGATGCCGTAGGCCTTCGCCTCGTAGCTCGCCGCGAGCACCACGCCACCGCCGACGATCACCGGACGGCCGCGCAGCGAGGGGTCGTCGCGCTGCTCGACCGACGAATAGAACGAGTCGAGGTCGGCATGCAGGATCGTCGCCTCTCCCGACGGCCGTATCGACACGAACATATGTTCGCATTGACGTCCGACGAACACCAGGCCCGAGCGTGGCAATGGCGCTGCTCGCGGGCTACTGGCTCTCGCCGTAGATGCTGGTCAGCCAGATGTGTGCGAGGGTGTCGACGATCCGCTCCGTGGCGACGGCGCCCTCCTCGGCGATCAGCGTCGCGGTCATCGTCCGCTCGTTCATCAGGTTCAACGACGTGGCGAGATCGCGGGCCGCAATCGTGATGGGAGCTGCGCCGCGCGCCCGCTCGGCCTCGATCAGCGCCGCGGTCTGGTCGATCCACTTCTGCATGAAGGTTGACCACACGGCGCGCACGTCGGGGCTGCTGGCCACTGCCTCGGTGCCCGCGCGGGCGACCACGCCGTGGGATCCGAACGAATTGAAGAACGTGCTGATGCCGTCGCGAAACGCTCGGCGTGGATCGGTGGGCAGGTTCTTCGCCGCACCGTCGAAACCCTTGTCGGCCCGCTGGATCAAGGGTTCCATCAGCGCGAGCAGCACGGCTTCCTTGGACGCGAAGTAGAAGTAGAACGTGGGGCGCGACAGGCCCGCACCCTTGGCCAGGTCATCGACGGAGATGTCGGCGAACTTCTTGTCCTCCAGCAGGCGTTCGGCGGTCGCGAGGATGGCTGCCTCGCGGTCATCGCCCGACGGACGCGTCGAGCGACGTCCCCGTCCGGATCGGGCCGTGCTGGTTGTCGTCACCGGGGTTACTTTACGGCATGTTGAAATTTTCAACACACTGTTGACCTATTCAACACCGTGTTGATAACGTGTCGGCATGACCGAACACCTTGACGTTCTGATCGTCGGCGCCGGCATCTCCGGCATCAGCGCTGCCTGGCACCTGCAGGACCGTTCGCCGTCGAAGACCTACGCGATCCTCGAACGCCGCGAGAACATGGGCGGCACGTGGGACCTGTTCAAGTACCCCGGCATCCGGTCGGACTCCGACATGTTCACCCTCGGCTTCCGATTCAAGCCGTGGACGTCGGCCAAGGCCATCGCCGATGGCCCGTCGATCTTGGCGTACATCAAGGAAGCCGCCGCCGAGAACGGCATCGACGAGAACATCCGCTACAGCCACCAGGTGACGGCCGCCGAATGGTCCGACGCCGACAACCGGTGGACGGTCACCGTCGACACCGGCGACGGCGAAGTCACGATGACGTGCTCGTTCCTCTTCGCCACGACCGGCTACTACAACTACGACCAGGGTTACTCGCCGACCTTCCCGGGCGCCGAGGACTTCGCGGGCACCATCGTTCACCCGCAGCACTGGCCCGAGGACCTCGACTACACGGGCAAGAAGATCGTCGTCATCGGCAGTGGCGCCACCGCCATCACCCTGATTCCCGCCCTGATCGATAGCGGCGCCGGCCACGTGACGATGCTGCAGCGCTCACCGTCCTACGTCGGCAGCTTGCCCGACGTCGACCCGATCGCCGAGCGGGTCAACAAACTGTTGCCCACCAACGCCGCTCACGTGGTCAACCGGTGGCAGGCCATCTTCGTTGGCACCGCCCGGTATCAGCTGGCCCGCAAGTTCCCTAAGTTCATGCGCAAGACGCTGCTCACCATGGCCCAGCGCAGGCTCCCCGAGGGCTACGACGTCGAGAAGCACTTCGGCCCGAGCTACAACCCATGGGACCAACGGCTCTGCCTAGCCCCCA
>NZ_JAVRQA010000333.1:0-28917 GCF_032161845.1 Mycobacterium sp. | reverse complement strand
ATGAGCAACCGGTCGATGGTGCTGCGGGTGTCCTCGCGTCGGTAGACCGCCTGGCGCAGACCGATCAGATCGGGCAACCGGTTGCCCTCGTCGGCGATCAAGTGGGCGAATACGGCGTGCAACGAATCCCATGTCGGTTCGTTCACGGCCTTGGTGCGCTCCGCCCGGATGCGGGCCATGTTCGACGCCGACGACTCCCGGCCCGCCGGAGACATCAGGATCATCTTGTCCACACGGTCGGGATGGCCGACGGCCATCGCGGACGCCACGAAGGCGCCGAGTGACATCGCGACGAAGTTGGCCGAGCTCATGCCGAAGTGGTCCATCACGCCGAGTACGTGCTCGACGTAGATGGCGATCTCGTAGTCATAGTCCGGCTTGTCGGAGAACCCGTTGCCGACCATGTCGATGGCCACGCAGTGGAAGTCTTCCGACAACGCGGCGAGGTTGGGGGCGAACGTCTCCCAGTGACCGCCGGTGCCGTGCAAGAGAATCACGTGCGGTCTATCCGGACTGCCGGCCTCGGCGTAGCGCGTGCGCACGACTGCTCCGTTGACCGTGACGTCGACGAAGCCCTGCCGGAACTCGAGCTCCTTCAGATACATCCAGATGCTGCGGTAGTCCTCGGTGTCCACCCGGGTGATGTCCACTGCCTCGTCCTGCGGTGCCTGAGCTTGACTCATCTCGCCTTCTCAATCCTTACTTCTGACAACGGTGTCAACTTTACGCCGTCGTCGGCCTGCGCGTCCGTCTATGGTCGCACACCGACATGTTCGCATGTAGAGAAAGGCTCGCGTCACCCGCTAGGCATCAATGCGGTCGACCGGCGATCCGCGTGATTGCATTGATTCTGACACTCGTATGCGGTAAAACTGGGCAGGTGAACACTCCGGCTGGACGGCGCGTGCTGGCCGAACTGGTCAACGAGTTCGCGGCCGTGCGGGTGTCGTTGGACGTCAACGGCAACGGACCCCGTCTGCTCGTCGAAGATCTCGAGGGCGGCGAGCAGGTCTTCCTGTGTCCGCTGGAGTTGGCCAGCTTCACGCTGGCCACCCCGGAGGACCGTGAGGAATGGCTTCGGGTGGGCAACTACCGGGGTGAACGAGGACAGGGCGAACGTCGGGGAAGGGAGCAGCCGTGACCGCTTCCGACGTCGACCTGGTCGGACTGGGGATGACCCCGATGTCGCTGCAACCCGGTGCCACGCCGCTCGAACTGGCCGCCGAGGCGAGCAGCGCCGCACTAACCGACGCCGGACTCGGACGCGACGAAGTCGACGGACTCCTCGTCGGCTCGTCGCAGGGCATCCGTCCGGACCGGCTGGGTGTCGGCTTCGCCGCCCAGGGTGGGTTCTCGGATCTACGGCTTCTGGAGCACGTCGAGATCAAGGGCGCCACCACGATCGCCATGATTCAGCGGGCGCGTCACGCGATCGCCACCGGTGAGGCGACGACCGTGATGTGCGTGTTCGCCGACGCGCCCCTGGTGGCAGGCCGGGGCGCGGGCTCCACCTATGCGCAGAGCGGTGGCAACGTCGGCGTGCGGGGACTGGAACGCGCTTCCGGCCTGCTCGGGTCGGTGCCGACATACGCGCTCCTGGCCCAGAGATGGCTGCACGTCACCGGTACCGCGACTGAGGCACTGCGCGCGGTGGCCACCACCGCTCGGAGTTGGGCGAGCGGCAATCCGGACGCGGTCAACCGTGAACCGCTCGACGAGGCCGCTTACGACGCCAGCCCGATGATCGCCGAACCACTGCGACTGCTCGACTGCGCTCGACCGGTGAACGGCGCAGTGGCCGTGATTCTCACCGGCCGGGCGTCAGCCGGTTCTACGCGACTCCGCGTGCGCGGTACCGGACGTGAGCATCCGGTGCGACGTCGCCGCGCGGGTGCCGAGTCGTGGTTCGGCGGCGGTGGCCGCGCCGTGGACGACGCACTCGGTCAAGCGGGGATGACGCGCTCGAACCTTCACGTTGCCGAACTCTACGACCCGTTCTCGATCGTGACGCTGGTGCTGCTCGACGAATACCGGCTCACCGGTCAAGTTCCGGTCGGCGCGTTCGTGAGCGAGGGACACACCGGTCCCGGCGGCACGCTACCCACCAACACCGGCGGTGGTCAGCTGTCCGGCTTCTACCTTCAGGGCATGACGCCGCTGGCCGAGGCAGTCATTCAATTGCGCGGCGCCGGAGGAGAACGCCAGGTCCCCGCGGCTACCGTGGCCCTCGTCGGCGGCATCGGCGGACGACTGGACCACCACGCAGCACTGGTGTTGGAGCGTGTCGCGTGACTGCCACTGCGCTCGACGACTGGCTGCTCGATCCGGTCGTGGCACCCACGGTCGACGGCGATCCCCTGGCGCCGCTGTATGAAGCGGCGACGCGCCACGAGCTTGCACTCCCGTTCTGCACGGGGTGCGCCCAACCGCTCGAGTTCGACCAAGAGGTCTGCGACCGATGCTCCGGATCCGAACGTGAGTGGCGCACCGTCGATCTCCAGGGAGTGGTGCACGCCGCGACCCTGATGCACCGGCGCGAGCCCGGGCTGGTGCACGCCCCGTCGCCCTACCCCATCGTCGACGTCGAACTCACGAGCGGACACCGCATGGTCATGACGACCGTGCACCCCGCTGATACCGCACCGCCCATCGGCGCTTCGGTACACATTGGCTTCCGCCACCTCGGCGGCGTCCTGATACCAGCCATCGATTCCTTGGAGGACGAGTGACGACTCTCGAAACAGCTACTGCTCCCGATGACTTCGACGTCGAAGGCGTGATCCGCAGCGACCGTGTGCACGGGTCGGTGTACACCTCGGGCGAGATCTTCCGCCGCGAGATGGACACGATCTTCAAGACGGGCTGGGTGTACGTCGCGCACGACAGCGAGGTGAGCGAGCGAGGCGACTACCTCACCCGGGTGATCGGCCACGACCCGGTGGTGGTGGTACGGGGCAAGGACGACGTCGTCCGCGTGGTCCTGAACCGTTGCACGCACCGCGCCAACAAGCTGTGCAACGCCGAGCAGGGGAACGCCAACTCGTTCCGGTGCCCGTATCACGGCTGGACGTTCAGCAACACCGGTGCGCTGCAGGGTGTTCCGATGCGCGAAGGCTATGGCGACGCGTTCAACGCCGTACGCTCCGAGCTGGGTCTTGCCGAGGCGCCCCGGGTGGATAGCTACGGTGGATTCGTCTTCGCGTCGCTGGCGCCCGACGGCATCTCGCTTCGGGAGCACCTCGGCAAGGCCACCGGGGCCATCGACCGACTGCTCAACCTGTCCCCCACCCGCAAGATCGATCTGCGCGCCAACTGGATGAAGCACCTGCACCACGCCAACTGGAAGATGGTGGTGGAGAACAACGTCGACGGCTACCACGCGCTCTTCACCCACGCCTCGGTCTACGATGCGATCAAGCCCGCGAAGGTATCCCATGTCCCAACCAAGGTCGACGTGCTGGTCCGCGATCTCGGTGATGGGCACTCGGAGATCGACTACACGGACGAATATCGCAAGCTCGACGAGGAATTCGTCTGGTTCGGCCGGACCCCCCGGGCCAAGCTCGGCGGCTACGTCGACGACCTCGAAACCGCCTACGGACCCCAGCAGGCGCACGACGCCCTGGTGGTGGGTCCGCCACATACGCTGATCTGGCCCAACCTGTTCCTCGCCGAGATGAACGTGATGTTCGTCGAACCACAGGCGCCCGACCGCACCATCGCCTACACCACGGCGGTCCTCATCCCCGGTCAGGACGCCCTGAACGAGCGCACCCTGCGCCGCTCCGAGGGGGCGATGGGTCCGGCTGGGTTCCTCATCGCCGATGACGGCGAGATCGGGATGCGCAACCAGGCGGGCCTTGCCGCCGAACTGCCGGAGTGGCTGATGCTTGCCCGCGGTGTCGAAAGCGACGTGGCCGACACGACCGGAATCATCAACCGGGACAAGAGTGCCGAGACACCGCAGCGCGGTTTCTACTCGCAGTGGGCGACCGTCGTCGGCGGAAGGGCACGGGCATGACCGTGAATGCCGAGCCGAAGACCCGCCCGATCCTGCGACCGCTGCCGGACGCGGAGATTCTGTCCTTCCTCTATCTCGAGGCGCGACTGGCCGACGAGGGCCGCTACTCGGAGTGGGAGGCCCTGTGGGCCAATGACGACGACTCGGTCGTCTACCGCGTTCCCATGCATCCCGACGACGACCCTCGGACCACGCTGGCCTACATCAACGACAACCGGCGGCGGATCAAGAGCCGGGTGGCTCAGCTCAACACCGGCAACCGGCACTCGCAGACCCCACCGTCGGTGATGCGCCGCGTCCTGTCCAACAGCGAGGTGGTCGACGAAGATGGCGATATCGTCACGGTCGAGTCCAACTTCGCAGTATTCGAATACCGCCTGCGGCAACGCTCTTGGGCGGGCCGGGTGACCCACACCGTTCGCAGAACGCCGGACGGTCCATGGTTGGTCCGCAAGATCGTAAACCTGATCGACGCAGGCGGTCCGGTCGACACTCTAGCTTTTCTGATCTAGGGCGGTTCTGACTCGTGCTCATCGGAGACATCGCCACCAACAACGCGCGCCGCTATCCGGACAAGCGCGCACTCCTCGACGCCGACCGCGAGCTCACCTGGTCCCAGGTCGACGAGCGGGCCCGGCGGCTGGCCGGCTTCCTGTCCGGACGGGGGCTGACGCCCGGCGACCGCGTGATGGTGATCGCCCGCAACTGCATCGAATGGCCGGAGATCTCGTTCGGTCTGGCCAAGGCAGGGTTGATCGCGGTTCCGGTCAACATCCGACTGGCCCCCGACGAGGTGGCCCACGTCCGCGACGACTGCGGTGCACGCGCCGTCCTCATCCACGCCGATCACGTGGACAGGTTCCTCGGTGAACTGACCGACCTGCCATTGGTGTTGACCATCGGTCCAGACTACGAATCTGCCTTGGCGGCAGCAGAGCTCGCGCCGCAGCACATCGACGTCGCACCCGATGACGTCGCGGTGATTCTCTACACCAGCGGGACCACCGGCCGCGCGAAGGGCGTGATGCACACCCACCGCGCCCTGCTCTACCAGGCCGCGGACACCAACCTGGTCACCGAGGCCAGCCGGTCGGACGTCATGCTGGCTACCACGCCGTTCTTCACGGCGGGCGGCATGGTCCGCACAGTGTCGTGGCTGTACCTCGGTCAAACCATGGTGATCCACCAGCGCTTCGACCCGCAGGCGGTGATCGACGAGATCGAACGCACCGGCATCACCTTCACCACGTTCATCCCGACGATGCTGCACCGGACGCTGGCCATCCTCGAAGACGGCCCACCGCGGGACATGTCGAGCCTGCGACGGATCTCCTACGGCTCGGCACCCGTGCCGCCCGGCCTGGCCCGCAAGGCGATGGACCTGCTCGGCTGCGACCTGCAACAGCGCTACGGCCTCACCGAATGTGGCGGACAGGCAACCATTCTCACCCCGCAGGACCATCGCGACATCGTCGCGGGCCGGACGTCGATCGGGACGTCGTGCGGCAAGGAGACGCCGATGTGCGCGATCCGTGTCGTCTTGAACGATGGGAGCGACGCGCCGGTTGGAGAGATCGGCGAAATCGTGATCGTCAGCCCCGCCAACTCGATCGGTTACTGGAACCTGCCGGAGCAGACCGCCGAGGCGTTCCGAGCCGACGGTCTGCGCAGCGGCGACCTCGGCTATCTGGACGAGGACAATTACCTGCACATCACCGGTCGCCGGACCGACCTCATCATCTCCGGCGGGTTCAACGTCTATCCCGCCGAAATCGAGCGAGTCATCGCCGGCAACGTCGGCGTGGACATGGTGGCGGTGGTGGGCGTACCGGACCCGGAGTGGGGTGAGACACCGGTAGCGGTGGTCATTCCCAAGTCTCACGTCGACGACCAGGCCGCCCTGACAGCTGAATTGACCTCGCTGTGCCGTGCGGAGTTGGCCGGCTACAAGCAGCCACGCCGTTTCGTGTACTGGCGCGAGTTTCCGCTTGGCCCGGCCGGCAAGATCCTCAAGCGCGAGATCGCTAACCAGGTGAACCAAGTCAACGACGTGGATGCGAAGATGCGCGTATCCACCGGATCGACCGAGGAGCGCCCGTGACCGACACGACCGACCTGAGCACCATCGAATTCCACGTGGCCGACCACGTCGCCACCGTGGCACTCAACCGCCCCGAGCGATTGAACAGCTTCACCGAGCAGATGGCCGACGATCTCACATCGGCCTGGGCCCGTGTCCGCGACGACGACGACATCCATGTCGCCGTGTTGCAAGCCAACGGCGACCGGGCGTTCTGCACCGGGATCGACGTGTCCGAAGGCACCTGGTGGACGCACAAGTCGATCTTCGACCAGGAGGACCCCGGCGGGCTGCTCGGCCCGAAGGCACACCGGGTGTGGAAACCGGTGATCGCGGCGCTGCACGGCATCGTGGCCGGTGGGGCGATGTACTTCGTCAACGAGTGTGACTTCGCCATCTGCAGCGAGACGGCGACCTTCTTCGATCCGCACGTCAACGCGGGCATCGTCTCGGCTCTCGAACCGATGGGCATGCTGGCACTCGGCGTGCCGTACGGCGAAGTGATGCGCTGGGCGCTGCTGGGCAGCGAGGAGCGGATGAGTGCGCAGACCGCGTTGCGGATCGGCCTCGTCACCGAGGTCGTCCCCGACGAGCAGTTGCGCTTGCGGGCAGTCGAATTGGCGACCGAGATCGCCGCACGCCGCCCGTTGGGCGTCCAGGGCACGGTCCGCGCGATGTGGGAAGCGCGCGACCTGACGCCCAGCACCGCGGCGCGACACGGCAAGTTCTACACCGACCTGGGCAATGCCGGCGCGGGCCGCACCGACTCTCGCGCCAACAAGAAACCGCCGCGAACAAGATGAGCGCGAGCAGACGCAAAAGGCCCTGAAACACCCCCTTTAAGGGCCTTTTACGTCTGCTCACCGAACGGAGGAGAGGGCAATGACTGACACCGCCACGGACCAGCTGGTCGAATTCGAACTCTTGATCGACGGCGAATCCGCCTCTGCCGCAAGTGGAGACACGTACGACAGCACCGATCCGTTCACCGGACAACCCTGGGCGCGCGTGCCCAACGGTGGCGCGGCCGACGTGGACCGCGCCGTGGCCGCCGCACGGGCAGCGCTCAACGGGCCGTGGGGGGCACTCACCCCGACCGCCCGCGGCAAGCTGCTGTGGCGACTAGGCGAGGTCATCGCCCGCGAGGCCCAGAACCTGGCCGAGCTCGAGGTCCGCGACGGCGGCAAGCTGACCCGCGAGATGGTCGGCCAAATGAAGGCACTGCCGGACTACTACTTCTACTACGGCGGCCTCGCCGACAAGCTGCAGGGCGACGTCGTGCCCATCGACAAGCCCAACTACTTCGTCTACACCCGGCACGAGCCGGTCGGTGTCGTCGGTGCGATCACCCCGTGGAACTCGCCGCTGCTGCTCCTGACCTGGAAGCTCGCGGCCGGCCTGGCGGCGGGGTGCACGTTCGTCATCAAGCCCAGCGACCACACGCCGACGTCGACGCTGGCGTTCGCAAAGCTGTTCGCCGAGGCAGGTTTTCCCCCGGGCGTGGTCAACGTCGTCACCGGCTGGGGTCCGGAGACCGGCGCCGCGCTCGCATCCCATCCCGGGGTCGACAAGATCGCGTTCACCGGGTCGACGGCGACCGGCATCCACGTCGGCAAGGCCGCGATCGAGAACATGACCCGCTTCACCCTCGAACTCGGGGGTAAGTCGGCGCAGGTGGTGTTCCCCGACGCCGATCTCGACGCGGCCGCCAACGGTGTCATCGCCGGGGTGTTCGCCGCCACCGGTCAGACCTGCCTTGCGGGGTCCAGGCTGCTCGTCCACGAGAGCGTCGCCGACGCGCTGGTCGAGCGCATCGTGGCGCGCGCCGCCACCATCAAGCTCGGGGATCCGAAGGACCCGGCGACCGAGATGGGCCCGGTCTCCAATCAGCCACAGTACGAAAAGGTGCTGTCCCACTTCGCGTCTGCTCGCGAAGAGGGGGCGACGGTCGCCTATGGCGGCGAGCCGGACGGCGATCTCGGCGGATTCTTCGTGAAACCGACCGTGCTGACCGGGGTCGATCCCTCGATGCGGGCCGTTGCCGAGGAGGTCTTCGGACCCGTGCTCGCGGTGATGACCTTCGCCGACGAGGACGAGGCCGTCGCCGCCGCGAACTCCACCGAGTTCGGGTTGGCCGCCTCGGTGTGGACCAAGGACGTGCATCGCGCCCACCGGGTAGCCGCCCAGTTGCGGGCAGGCACCGTCTGGGTCAACGCCTATCGCGTGGTGTCGCCACACGTCCCGTTCGGCGGTATCGGCTACAGCGGCATCGGCCGCGAGAACGGCATCGACGCCGTGAAGGACTTCACCGAGACCAAGGCGGTGTGGGTGGAGCTGTCCGGCGAGACCCGCGACCCGTTCACGCTCGGTTAGACACCCCATCACCAGAAGGAGAACCGAATGACGATCGATCTAGCGGCAGCAGACAAGGTGCTGGCCGGTCTGCGCCCGTTCCCGGTGGCGGTGACCACCATCGACGGAGACGTCGTCAACGGCCTGATCTCGCTGTCGGCCGGCTCGGCGAGCATCGTGCCGGAGCTGCCCCGCGCGACCGTCAGCCTGACCAAGTACAACAAGACGCACGACATGCTGCTCAGCTCCGGCGTCTTCGTCATGCACATGCTTTCGGCGGGACCCGATGAGGTCGACGCGTCGATGGACATCCTGATGACCCTCGGTGGTAGCTCGGGTCGCGACGGCGACAAGATCTCTCAGCTGCGCACGAAGCCCGGCATCACTGGCGCGCCAATCCTTCTCGACGCCCACAGCTACGTCGAGTGTCGGATTACGGGCTCGCTGGACAACGACGAGAACACCATCTTCGTCGGCGACGTCGTCGCTGCCGAGGTATTCAGTTCCGAACAGCGGCTGCGCATCGGCGAGGCGTGGGGCAAGTTGCCGCACGACTGGATCGAGCAGTACGAGGCGAATCACGAACCGCAGCTGCAGAGCGCTCGCGACCTGCGGGCGGCTGCCGCGCAATCGGTGTGAGCACTCGACAGCCCGGCGCGTGGGAGCTGCCGGACGAGCTGGTGATGCTGCGCGACACCGTGCGGCGATTCATGGATGCCCACGTGCATCCGATCGAGGAGAAGTTGGACCATGACTCCGTCGGACTACCCCGCGAACGACTCGTCGAGCTGCAGGCCGAGGCCCGCAAGCTCGGACTGTGGTCGCTGCAGACTCCTGAGGAGTACGGCGGCGCCGGGCTCGGCGTCCTCGGCCAGGTAGTGGTCGCTGAGGAAGCCGCGAAATGCCGCATGGGAGCCTTCTTTCCGGCCCTCGGTGCGTTCGGCGGCAATCCTCCCAACATCATGTTCAAGGCGTCGCCCGAGCAGTTCGACAAGTACGCCAAGCCGATCGTCGACGGCACCATGTCCAAGGCGTACACCGCGATCACCGAGGCATCCGGTGGGTCGGATCCGGCGCGGGCGATCAAGCTCAAGGCAGTGCGCGACGGTTCAGGCAACGGCGACTACGTACTCAACGGATCCAAGATGTGGATCTCCCACGCCCCGGACGCCGACTGGGGCGTGGTTTACGCCCGCACCGGCGAAGGCCGACAGGGCATCTCGGCCTTCATCCTGGAGAAGGGCTCCCCGGGCGTCACGTTCAGCCGCATCCCCGTGATGGCCTCCTTCGCGCCCTACGAAGTGAACTTCGACAACGTCCGGATACCGGCGGACCGGTTGATCGGCGAAGAGGGACAAGGCTTTTCGCTGGCCAGCGATTTCCTCGTGCACGGCCGGATCATCTATGCCGCAGGCCCCATCGGCATCGCACAGACCGCACTGGACCTGACCTGCCAGTGGACCAGGGACCGCGACGTGTTCGGCGGCAAGCTCGCCGACAAGCAGGGCATTCAGTGGATGCTGGTGGACAGCGAGGTGGATCTACGGGCGGCGCGACTCCTGATGTACCAGGCGGCGTGGAACGCGGATCTGGGCCGCAACGTGCGGGTGGACGCGTCCGTCGCCAAGATGTACGGCACCGAGGCCGCCTACCGGGTGATCGACCGCTGTATCCAGATTCACGGCGCGCTGGGCATGTCGACCGAGCTGCCACTTGAACGCTGGTTCCGTGATCTGCGGGTCAAGCGACTCGGCGAAGGTGCCACCGAGGTTCAGCGCGAGGTCATTGCCAGGGCACTATTGAGATAGTTATACAGTTAGCTAGTTTCTGTTTCAGTAGGAGGCATGTGCGCTACAACCTGATGTTCCCGATGCGGGCGGTCAAGCACTGGAACCGGTGGTGCGAGGGCGCCGGTATCGGCGACGTCGCGCGACTGGTGGAAGAGGCCGGTTTCGATGCGTTCTCGATGTCCGAGCACCCGTATCCGGACAAGGAGTGGTTGGCCACCGGTGGCCACCATGCCTTCGACCCGTTCGTCTCGCTGAGCTTCGCCGCCGCCGCCACGACCCGCATCCGGTTGATGACCTACCTCCTGGTCTCTGGGTATCGGAGCCCCTACCTGACGGCCAAGGCGGCCGCGAGTTTCGATCTACTATCCGGCGGTCGCTTCACGCTGGGCACCGGGGCGGGCTACCTAAAGTCCGAGTTCGAGGCGCTCGGAGCGGATTTCGACGGACGCGGCGCTCTGCTCGACGAGGCCATCGCGGCATGGAAGGCGACGTGGGCGGGTGTCGACCATGACGGCCCGGCGTTCGGCGTGAGCGGTCACGTCGCGCTGCCGCCGCCTCTGACCATGGGCGGTCCCCCGGTCTGGATCGGCGGAAACGGCAAGGCCGCCCAGCGCCGGGTCGTGGAGGTGGCCGACGGCTGGATGCCGATGGCCGCGTCCGGGGAGATGGCTGCGATCACCCGGGCCCGTCCACTCGAGGACGTCGAGACGCTTGCCGACTGGGTCGGCGCGGTCAACGAACGGCGGGCCGAGTTGAGCAGGGAGCCTGCCGACGTTGCCTTCGTCCCGTTCGAGGCCGACCTCCTCGCCAGCGGAGACTGTGGCCCATTCACTGCTGCCCTACGATCCCGGGTGGACGCCTACGGCGAGGCCGGCGTCACGTGGATCACGATCGAACCGTCGAGTCGGAGCTTCACCGACTTCCGCGCCGACGTCGACGTGCTGGCGTCCCAGCTCGTTCACCGCTGAGGGCGATGCGATGACACTGCCCGATCTCGTCCTCGTCCACGGCGGGGAGCACGCCGGTGACTGCTGGGATCTGGTCGTCGCCGAATTGCGCCGTGAGGCACCGGAACTGCGCGTCCTCGCGGTAGATCTGCCGGGTCGCGCAGGAACTCCCGGCGACCTGTCGACCGCCACCATCGGGGAGTGGGTGGATTCCGTCGTCGCCGACATCGACGCCGCGGGTCTGGGCGACGTCGTGATCGTCGGCCACTCGATGGCCGGGGTGACGGTGCCCGGCGTGGTGACCAAACTGGGCGCATCGCGAGTGCGGGAGATGATCCTCGCCGCCGCGTTCGTACCGCCACACGGCCAGGCGATCGTGGACACGCTCGGTGGCCCGCTGGCGGTGTTCGCCCGGTATGCCGCGAAGGGCCGCAGGCCGATGAAGATTCCCGGCTTGGTGACCCGTTATGCGTTCTGCAACGGCATGACTCGGGAGCAACGACGACTGACCATGTCGACGTTGTGTGCCGAATCGCCCAGGATTCCCGGCGAACGGGTGGACCGCAGCGAAATGCCCGACGGCGTGCCGCGCACCTGGATCCTGACCACCAGGGACCGGGCCCTGTCGCAGAAGTCGCAACACGCCAGCATGGCGGCACTCGGCGGGGTGCAACAGGTCATTCCCGTCGAGGCCTGCCACGAGGTGATGTTCAGCCACCCGGAACGATTGGCTCAGATCCTCCTCGACCGGTGCCGACTGCGACAGCTCGACGAAGGGGCCTAAAGAGATGCCGACGTCGTTCTTCATCGCAGACGGACAGGGTTATCTGCCAACGTCACTGGCAAGAGGACCGTGGGGTCCGTCGCTCAGCGGCAACTACATTGGTGGCTTGCTCGCGCGAGCGGTCGAGCAGGAAGTCGACGATGTCGGCCTCCAGCCAGCCCGGCTGACCGTCGACCTGCTCAGGCCCGTGGCGCTACAACCCCTGCAGGTGCATGCGTCGGTCGTGCGTGACGGCCGTCGACTTCGCCTGGTCGACGCCGTCATGACTCAGAACGACGTCATGGTGGCACGGGCCAGCGGATTGTTCCTGCGCCGCAGCGAGCATGCCGCGGACACGGTCTGGACGTCGCCCGTGCCGATGCCCGCGGTCCCGGCTGAACCCCGCGTGTTGCCAGACGACCTGCCCATGTTGCTGCACTCATACGGTCGGGACCCAGTCGCCGGCAGTCCGGGTGTCGGCGTAACGGAGTGGCGACACGACGGGCAGAAGTTCGCGTGGATGCGAGAGACCAAGTTACTCGTCGACGATGAGCCCTTGTCACCCTTCACTCGCGCCATCATGGCCGGAGACGTCACCAGTTCGTTGTCCCACTGGGGCACTGCGGGACTGCAGTTCATCAACGCCGATTACACGATCACTCTGAGCCGCTTGCCGGAGGGCGTCTACATCGGCTTGGCATCGATGACGCACTACGGTCACGCCGGGGTTGCTACCGGCACGGCCACATTGTTCGACGAGAAGGGACCGATCGGCAGCGGTATGGCAACGGCGTTGGCGAACCCCGGATTCGCGCCGCCGGCCTCGATGGTGTCGACCTGACCGACGCGGCTTAGAGCTAGGGCTGACCCGCGAGCAGTTCGACGAACAGCCCCTCGGCGTCGGCGACGGTGACGGTCCCAGAGAGCAGCCGCCCCGAGACGAACCGCTTGCGCCCCTCGACGCGGTCGAGTGTGGCGTCGAGCTCGAGCCGTCGGCCGATGGGTGTCACGCTTCGATAGTTGACGTGGATGTAGGCCGTCCGCGACAGGGGCCGCCCTCCGCCCGCACTCAGGCGGCCCAAGATCTCGTTGAACAGCACCGCGTGAGCGCCACCCATGGCAGCTCCGTTGCCGCCCAGGTGAAATCGGGCAAACGTGACGTGTGCTCGCACGTGGGTATCGGTCCACTCGTCGACGACGTGTGGCGGTAGGAAGGGATGTCCCCGGCCGGGGAGGTCCAGTCGGGCACCGGACGGGGCGTCGAGTGGGTCCACCTGATGGGCCGCCAGGGTGTCTGCGATGACCGAAAGTTGGCCGAACACTTCAGCCGCCACCTCGGTGGGTAGTACGGCGCCGACGAATCCATCTTGCACTCGGCGGAATTGGTCGACGAGGTCCGCGAAGTCTTGACCGCCGCGCTGCGACATCGATCCGAGGTGGCCCCAGTGATCGGTCTGACCCGTTCCGGCAGTCAGGTGATGGCTCCTTCGATCTTCAGATCGATCAGGTCATGGTCGTCCATGCCCAGTTCTCGCAGGACCTCATCGGTGTGTTCGGCGAACATCGGTGCTCGGGTCAGCTCGACAGCCGCCTCGTCGAACTTCACCGGATTGGCCACCAGCCGTTGTCTATTGCCTTGAGCATCCTCGACGTCGACGATGCGCCCGTTGGCGATCAACGACTCGTCTCCTGCGACCTCCCAGGCGTCCTGTACCGGCGCCCACTGACCGCCCAGCAGATTCAGCAGTCGCGTGCAGTCGTCGAACGTCCGAGAACCGATCGCGTCGACGAGCAGAGCGGTGGCTTCATCGGTGTTGGCGGCCAACGACTCCAGTGATTCGAACCTCTCATCGTCCGCGGCCTCCCCAAGCCCCAACATCCGGCACAACGGAGCCCAGTAGCGGGTCGGCTGCAACATCGACAACTGGATGAACCGGCCGTCGGAGCATCGGTACGCCCCGGTGAGTGGGTTGCCCGGCGCCTGTGTGCGATGGTCGATCTTCGGCAGTGGGCAGCCGTAGAGCATGGCCAGATTGACGTTGGACTGGTTGGCCCACGCCCCCACCGCCAACAGCGACACGTCGATGAACGAGGTCTGCCCCGTCGACTGCCTTCCATACAGTGCTGCGGCGACCGCACCCGCGATGGTGATGCCACCGATGTTGTCGCCGAACGCGCCCGCCGGCATTCCCGTCGGGACCTCGGAGTCGGTCGGGGTGACTCCTTCGGCGTTCCCCGCCCGCGCCCAGAACGCCGTTGCATCGTGCGCGCCAGTGTCGCAGTCGGGTCCCTGGCTTCCGAAGCCGCTTCCTGCGACGTAGATGATCGACGGATTGATCCGCCGGATCTCGTCGAGATCGATGCGCAGCTTGGCGCGCGCCTGCGGCAGGTGATTGGTCAGGAACACATCGCTGCGCCTGACCAGTTCCTCGAACACCGGACGCGACTGAGTCAGCGCCAGTGACAGACCGACACTGCGCTTACCACGGTTGGGCGCCTCGATCATCGGTGAGAACGAGACCCCCGGTGCGGTGGCAGACCGGCCCGCGACTGTGACGAGACCCCGCTGCGCATCGCCCGTCACGGGGTTTTCGATCTTGATGACGTCGGCGCCCCAGTCGGCGAGCACGGCACCCGCAGAGGGCACGAACGTGAATTGCGCGACCTCCAGGACACGCACGCCCGTCATCGGTTTCTGCATCTACCCACATCCGTCCCTACGTGGCCCGGTATTCACTCGGTACTCAAGCGGATCGCAATGACAACATAGTTTACTAAGTAAGCAATGTCACGCGTACATTCTCAGCACTGCCGGTCGGGCACTCCTTGCCGCGGCAGATCAGCCCTTCGGGAACCACATATATCGTTCTTTGTGGTCTAAGCCACAGATTAAGAGCTAATGTGGTCCAAGTCAAGGTTGTCCAACAGGGTCTGAGGTTTGCAAAGATGGCAGGCGTGTCAACGCGGGCGGGTTCGGGTCGGGCCGCATCCTGGGGTGCCGACGTTCCGGTCGGCGAAGAGCAGGCCAGGGAGCGCCTGCTGGCCGCCGCCGAAGCCTGCTACGCCGAGCGCGGGCCTGGTCGCACCCGAATGAGTGACATCGCCAGCCGGGCCGGTGTCCACCGCCGCACGGTGTACGACTACTTTCCGTCCAAAGATGCGCTTCTGGCGGCGTCGTTCGTCCGCGCCATCAGCGGTGTGCTCGACGCCACCGAATACTGTTGGCACACAGACGAACCCTTCTTGGATCAACTCGTCAACGCAGTCGTGCTCGGTCTCGAGGCGGCGCGCAACTCACCGACGATGGCCTTGCTCATCGGTGCTGACGAACTTGGCCGAACCTTCCGCGCCGCGGAGGCCTCCGAGGCGTGGGGCGAGAACCTCGCCGGGGCACTCGGCCACCGCCTCGAAGAAGCCATGGCGGCTGGTGAGGTCCGTGACGACCTCACCGCCGAGGCCATGGCGCACTGGGTGACTCGGATCGCCTTCAGCCTCGCCGCCGAGCCGGGCAGAGCAGAGGACGGGGGCGACGCCGGTTTGATTCGCGCATTCCTCCCTGCCTGCCTGGCACCGCGGTAGACCTAAGGTGCTCCGCCGTCGGCGTAAATGGTTTGACCCGTCACGAAGGCGCATCGGTCCGAGAGGAGAAAGGCAATGAGGGACCCGACCTCGTCGGGCCGACCAGGGCGGCCCAGAGCCGCATCGAATCCGAAGTCCTCGACGAGCGCCCGCTCCAGCGCCTCCTCGTACGGATAACCCTTGTTCTCGGCGATGTAGCCGCGAATGGCATGCAGGGCGTCGGTTTCCACCGCACCGGGAGCAATGGAGTTCGCCCGGACACCGTCCTTGCCGTGCGCGCGGGCGATCCCGCGGGTGAAGGTCGCGACCGCAGCCTTCAGGCTGGCATAGGGAAGCCGCGGTTCGTGAGGAGCGCGCGCCGAATAGGCGGACGTGGTGACGACCGCGCCTCTCGTCTTGATCAGGTGTGGCAGAGCCGCTTGCACGCAGCGCGTCGTCGCCAGCAGGACGTCGCGGAAGGCCACGTCCCAGGCGTCGTCGTCGGATTCGATCGGCATCATGCCCGCGGTGCCCATCGTCACCGCGATGCCGTCAAGTCGCCCTAGCAGCGTCACCGCCTCCTCGACGGCGTTCACGGCGACGCCGGGCTTGCTCACGTCGAAGTTCAAGCCATACACCGCCGATGCGCCGAGTGCCGTGAGCGTGGCGACCGCCTTCTCACCCCTCGCCTCGTCACGCCCGACCACCGCGATGGCCGCCCCGTCGGCTGCCAGCACGCTGGCACCGGCCAGGCCCATCCCCGCGGTACCTCCGACGAGCAGGTACGCCTTGCCACGAACATTCAAATCCATTGACGAACCGCCGTCTCAATAGTGAACACGTTCGTCAGAACACTAACTTAGCGTCCAATCCAAGACCAGCAAGCCCGACTCCTATTACCGTAAATATTCGGCATTAGCCCTCTCGGCAGTGGTTTGCCTTGAAGTGACACAAGTGCCAGAATTGATCGCGACCGACATCGATGAGTGCCAGCTTGGTCGAAGGAGTGCCACATGGGTACGGATCTGAACGAAGAAGAAGCCCTGCTCGTGGAGACGGTGCGCGCCTTCATCGACCGCGACGTCAAGCCAACGGTGCGCGACGTCGAGCACGCAGGAGAATACCCAGAGGCGTGGATCGAGCAGATGAAGCGCATCGGTATCTTTGGTCTCGCCATCGGAGAGGAGTACGGCGGCTCCCCCGTCTCGATGCCCTGCTACGTCGAGGTGACGCAGGAGTTGGCGCGTGGCTGGATGAGCCTGGCAGGCGCCATGGGCGGGCACACCGTGGTGTGCAAGCTGCTAACGCTGTTCGGCACAGAGGAGCAGAAGCAGAAGTACCTGCCGACGATGGCGACCGGTGAGCTGCGGGCCACGATGGCGCTGACGGAGCCGGGTGGTGGCTCGGATCTGCAGAACATGACGACCACCGCGCTGCCGGCAGGCGCGGCCAGCACGGAACTGGTGATCAACGGAGCCAAGACCTGGATCAGCAATGCGCGTCGCTCGGGGCTCATTGCGCTCCTGTGCAAGACCGACCCCAAGGCCACGCCGCGCCACCATGGCATTTCGGTGGTTCTGGTGGAGCATGGCCAGGGGCTCGTGGTGTCGCGGGATCTCCCGAAGCTGGGGTACAAGGGCATCGAATCCTGCGAACTGTCCTTCGACGATTGTCGAGTACCTGCCGACGCCATTCTCGGCGGTGTGGCGGGCAAGGGCTTCTCGCAAATGATGAAGGGGCTCGAGACGGGCCGCATTCAAGTCGCCTCCCGCGCTCTCGGGGTGGCAACGGCGGCATTGGAGGACTCACTGCGATACGCCCAGGATCGGGAGAGTTTCGGAAAGCCGATCTGGAAGCACCAGGCCGTGGGCAACTACCTGGCCGACATGGCGACCAAACTCACTGCAGCACGCCAACTCACGCTGTATGCCGCGCGTCGCTACGACAGTGGTGAGCGCGCCGACATGGAGGCGGGAATGGCGAAGCTCTTCGCGTCCGAGGTTGCGATGGAGATCGCCTTGAACGCCGTCCGCGTGCACGGAGGTTACGGAAATTCGACCGAGTACGACGTCGAACGCTACTTCCGTGACGCGCCCCTGATGATCGTCGGCGAGGGCACCAACGAGATCCAACGCAACGTCATCGCCAGTCAGCTCGTCGCGCGCGGCGGAATCTGAGAGGACCAGCCGTGGCGTACGTGATCACTCAGAACTGTTGCAAGGATGCCAGCTGCGTGCCGGTGTGCCCGGTCGATTGCATCCGCCCGGTCGGGCCTGCCGGCGAATTCAACGGCACTGAAATGCTTTACATCGATCCGGAGGCATGCATCGACTGCGGCGCCTGCCTGGAGGAGTGCCCGGTCGATGCGATCCATTACGACGAGGATCTGCCGCAGGAACTCGACCGCTTCCGCGACATCAATGCCGCGTACTTCGAGCGGCACCCCTTGGAGCCCGACCCACCTGCCAAGGCCACCCGCGACGATCGGGTTCAGCCGGGGTCGCTCCGGGTCGCGATCGTCGGCGCTGGCCCCGCCGCGTGCTACGCCGCGAGCGCCCTCGTGGGCATCGATGGTGTTGAGGTCGACGTCTTCGAGCGGCTTCCCACTCCCTTCGGCCTGATCCGAGCCGGGGTAGCTCCGGACCATCAACACACCAAATCGGTCGTTCGGGTATTCGAGCACGCCTTGGGCAACAAGCGACTGCGTTGTCATCTCAACGTGGAGGTCGGCACTGATCTGAGTCACGACGACCTCCTCGCGCACCACCACGCTGTCATCTATGCCGTCGGCGCGTCCCTGAGCCGGGACCTCGACATTCCCGGCGAGGAGTTGCCGGGAAATCATTCGGCAGTGGACTTCGTCGGCTGGTACAACGGTCACCCTGACCACGCGCATCACGAGTTCGACCTCTCCGGCGAGCGGGCGGTCATCGTCGGCAACGGCAACGTCGCGCTTGACGTGGCCCGGGTGCTGCTCCTGGATCACGATGAACTATCGAAGACCGACATCGCCGCGCACGCTCTGGATGCGCTGTCCGACAGCCTAATCCGCGAGGTGGTCATCCTCGGGCGGCGCGGGCCCCGGGATGCCGCGTTCTCCGCTGGCGAGTTCCTCGCCCTCGGCCATCTGGCGGGGGTGGACGTGGTGATCGACGGCGACGAGCTGGCGGCGAGCTCCACCGACGACGTCGAAACGGAACTCAAACTTCAGCTCGCCCGCGAGTACGCCGACACGTCCGCCACACCCGGGAACAAGCGGATCGTCTTCCGCTTCTTGGTATCCCCCGCCGAGGTCGTGGGATCCGATCGCGCCGTCGGGCTGCGCGTCGTGCCCAACGGCCTCGACGAAGCCGGCGGCCTCGTCGCGGGCGACCCATCCGACGGCGACGAGTTGATCGAGGCCTCCCTCATCCTGCGGTCCATCGGGTACCACGGATCAGCGATCGACGGCCTGCCGTACGACGCAGCCAAGGGTGTCACGCCGAATGATCACGGAAGGGTCGTGGACGGCGACGGTCAGCCCCTGGATGGCGTGTACGTGACGGGCTGGATCAAGCGGGGGCCCCGCGGCGTCATCGGCACCAACCGCTCGTGCGCCGAGGAGACGGTGGCTCAGCTGCTCGACGACTACGCCGATGGGCGTCTCACGCGCGAGGTCGCCGGCCGCGATGCCCTGATCGAGTTGCTCTCCCACCGAGGGTCGAACCCGATCGTCTGGACCGGCTGGCGGGCCATCGATGCGGCGGAACGCAAGCGCGGCAACGAGGAATCACGGCCACGGGTCAAGTTCGTCGACGTCGCCGAGATGGTGTCCGCGGCTCTGAGCTGAAGCGAAACGCGCGCCGACTGTGGGCTCAGCCCAATTGCCTGAGCAGGTCCGCGGTCTGGAGGTCCTCGACCGCGACACACGCACGCCGCCAAGCGGCTTCGGCGTTTTCTTCAGCCTGCAGGCCCGGCCAGGCGATGGTCATCGCCGTCGCGTCCCAGGCTTCGGCCGCGAACAGCCGGTAGCGCTGATAGGCGGCATCCAAGCTCGGGACTTCCGCAACTCCACCTGCCCGCAACCCCTCGAGATATCGCTCCAACAGTTCCCGCTCGTGTTTGCGACGTATGTCGGGGTCGAGCCCCGCCGTCATCCAGTACGCCACCTCCCGCAAGCCCGGGCCCTGCCACACCACCTGCCAGTCCAGCAGGCCCGAACGACCATCCGGCATCGAGTAGGTGTTGCCCAGATGCGAGTCACCATGCAGCAGTGTCAACGGGCCGACTTCGAACTCGCGGTAGTACGCGTCGATGTGATTGTCGAGCGCCGCGGCGACGGCACGCACCGCAGGTGTCTCCTCGGGCCGGTTCAGCCGCAACGCGCCCCGGCGACCACGCGAATAGAACAGCTTGAGGACCTGGTTGCCCGGCCGGGTGCTCCACGTCTTGGCCCAGGACAGATCGGAGGTGAACCGCGAACTCTCCCAGAACTGGGCGTGCAGCCTGGCGAACGCATCGACGAGGCCTCGCGCGTGGTCGATTTCGCAGCGGTCGGCCAACGCGTACGGCGTGGCCCCCTGCGTGACGAGGTCGTCGAGAACGATGAGGAAGCGGGCACCGACGCCGGCACGGGAGTACCAGCACTTGGGCACGATGCCCTCCAGTTCGCCCGCCGCCTGCTGGTAGAACTTCACCTCGTTGACGGCCATGTCCAACGCCGCGACCATCACCCGGTTCTTGGCGGTCAGCGGGCTGCTCTTGACGAACAGGTTGGCCGGAAGTCCTGCGGCCTTGCCTGCTTGATCCCACTCCACCACCAACCGACGCCGGTCGGTGGTGCCGGTAGTACCGTCTAGCGATGCTGCCGATAGTGCCACGGCGCCTACGGCTTTCCCGAGCTGCTCGGTGAGCCACCGTGCGGTGACGTCGGACGATTTCGTCGGCCCGCTGGTAGGTACGCGGGGTGACACGGCGGCGGCAATCTGCCCCAGGGCTCGGGCGTTTACCACGGCGTTCGCGATGTTCAACTCACGCACCGACGCCATAGCGCTCGAGTTCGTGGGCGAGCATCCCCTCAACGGTGGGGGCAGGCGGTTCGGGCAGCGATACCTCGGCTTCCCGGGTCGGCAGCAGCACCACCGCCGTGCCAGGAGTGGTCACTTCACCCCGCTGGTTCTCGCACCGAACGGCGAGGTGAACCTCGTTGCCCGCGTTCGTCACTCGCTTGTCGACGACCTCGCCTCGGACCCAGGTCACGTCGCCCTGGTAGTTGAACTTGCGGTGCTCACAGCGCAACTTCCAGAGCCAACCGTCGTCGCCGATCCAGTCCGTCAGTAGGTGGCACAACCACGTCTCCCGCATCCCGCCGTAGTCATAGCTGTTGGGGAGACCGAGTTCCCGCGCCCGCGCGGACTCCCAATGCAGCCGCTGCACGGTGTCGGGAACGTTTAGTTCGTTCGGCGGGTACAGCCCCGGCGCCTTGCGACGGACCTTGGCGGCCAGTCCGAAGGTGCCGGGCGGCGTCAGCTGCATGCCCCATCCCATGTGCCACACCACGACGTCGGTAGTGGTCAGTGGTCCCTTGACCCGCTGCGGCAGGGCCTCGCCGATCTCGACGTCCTCGAAGTAGCGTGGCTCCGAACCACGATGCGCCTCGGCCGCGTAGGCGGCGTCGATCTCGGCGAGCTGCTCGGGCGTGTAGGGATTCTGGACGAGCTGTTCCTTCGCCCGCTTCTTCGACGCGTCGCGCTCGGCGTTGATCCAGGTGCCGCGACGGACGGCGTGCATGTCCCCTTCACCGGTGAAGTACAGGTAGTCGAGGGTGACGTGCGCGGTCCGGCCGCCGAAGCGCGACGTCTTCTCCTCCACGCCCACCTGGGCCTCCAGCACGCGGCAGCGGTCGCCGGCTTGAAGTGGCCGCCACCACTCGAACTCCATCACGGCCTGATAGGAACCCAAGCCCGCGAACGGATCTCCCTTGAGTAAGGCCTTCGTCTCCGGGTCCGGCTTTGGCGCGGCGTCCTCGCCCATCGTGTAGAGGAAGGTGGGGGGTGCGACCAGTCCGGCCCAGCGTGTGCGCGCGGCGTAGTCGGGGTCGCAGTACAGCGGATTGTCGTCGCCGTAGCCGAATGCGAAGTGCCGCAATCCGTCCCAAGTGACCTCGTAGTTGTGCGGCTTGTTCTGTTGCGGGCGCGGCACACCCAGCCGCAGCCGGGACCTCGCGAACGCATCGTCGGTGAGCACGCCGAACGCCTCGGCGGATTTCTCCGGAACAGTGGTCACTTATATGCCTCCCCATCGAGGGCGAATCGGATAACGCCGCGTCACTTATCTAACTAAGTGTACTTAGCAAGGTCGCATTCCGGAAGGCATTCCATCGTTATCGGGAGGGCACTCGCATCGAGCGCCAGGCACCCATCGGCCAGACGTCCTGATCCTCGCCGTAGACGGTCCTGCAGTCCACCGTGAATTCCATCAGCGAGTTCACGCACACACTGGTGGCGGTTGGCAGGATCATTCGGCTGACGGCTCTGCCCTGTGCGCTGAACGGTCGGCCGTCGTCGTCGACGACGTCCACCGCCATCTCGGTGATCCAGTGTTTGACCGGGTCGCGCAGAAGTCGTCGGGTACCCGAGGCGACGTAACGGACGTCATCCTCGCGCCGGAGGTAGCCGGCATAGACGACGTCGGTCCCGTCACTGCCGGGTGTCGAGTAGGTCAGCAACGAGGTGTCGGCATCGGCGAGCCAGGTGTACGCCATTGGTTGGTAGCCGCGTTCGCGGCGCGGACCCCAAGAGCGATCCCGCATGGCGAAGCAGTCGATGTCGATGCGGTTGCCATCGAGACGCAGGTGCCCGGTGACGCGTCCGGTCTGATCGAAGTGCGAGGCCTTGGGGTAGGGCGGGGTTCCTGGGCGAAGCGGAACCGGACGCTCAATCCCGTTGAACTGCAGGCGAACTTCAAGGCGATCACGGTCGTCAAAGGCCAGATCGTAGACCCGCCCGGCCTCGACCATGGTGACCGAGTTTCCGTTCGCCAACACGACGTGGTGGGCGTCGGCTGCCGACGGTGGCTTGAGCCAGTTGAACTGTTCGAAGAATGGGATCTCCCAGGGGTCGGTGCCGCTGGGGTCCCAGATCCAGCACCCACCGGCGGTCACACCGGCGTTGGGCCGGACGCCCGAGTAGAGCCACCCGCCGAGGCCGCGTTCGGGAGCGAAGAACGAAAACCAGTAGGTCTCATTGAAATAGAACTCACTGCCAGGGTCGTGGAGACCGTCATCGGATGGCATGAACTGCTCGGAGTTCGGCACGACGGGGATGGAGAGCGCACTCGGCCGGGACGGGTCGGCCATCATCGCTGCGCAGGCGACGCCGACGCGGTGATGGCCTCGGGGATGAAATTGGCGGTGCCGCCGGACTGCCCGAACCCCATGAGTTCGCGCAGCCACGGACTCAGGGTGGCGCGCAGGTCCCTCGGAATGCCGCGGTGCCATTCGAACTGCGGAGCCAGGAAGGAGCGAGCGAAGAACGCGAAGGCACCCGAGCGCGGCGTCGCTCCGGTGTTGTGGCCGGTCTGGTGGTAGATCCGGCCCTCCATGAGGATCATCGACCCCGCTGGCCCGCACAGTGGGATCGCGTCGGGATGGGTTCCGACCCAGGCCGGCGGGCCGTTCTCACGGTGCGTTCCCGGCATGTAGCGAGTGGCGTTGTCGGGCGTGAAGGCGTCGATCGCGAACGCCACGTTGAGGGTGCATGGGTAGGGCGGCCATGGCGCCGGGATGGGGTTCTGGTCGGCGTGCAAGGCCATGGCACCCGCGCCCGGCAGGGTGGTGTTGGACGAGAAATTCGACAACCGGACGCTGTCACCGAGCCAGCCGGTGACCGCCGACCGCAACGCAGGAAGTTCGAGCATTTCCCGGAAGACCGCATCCTTGCCAGGCAGGTTTCCGACGCGAATATTGAGTTCGTCTGGGTCATAAGCGGATCCGCGGACCTGGAAACCGCTGGCCTCGTCTTCGCGGGCGCCACGCTCCAAGGCCTCCTTGGCCCGGGCGATCATGTTGGAGCTGATCACGTCCTCTACGACGGCCACTCCGTCTGCTTCGAGCGCCGCGCTCACGCGTGACGCAAGATCCTCGTCCGAAACTGCGAGGTACTCAACCATTGCACTGCCCTTCCCTTCGATGCGCACGGCTCATGACCGCTCCAGAGGATCAAACGTGCGCTCTGCCAGCACGCCCATCGCCGGTCGCAGGATTTGCATCTCCCGCAGGGTCCGGCGGTGGAGCACCCGAACCACCGACGTGACATCGATCGAGTCCGAACCGAACCGGTCGAGCACTTCGGCGATGCCCTGGGCCACCGACTCCGGTCGGGCGCCCAGCAGATCGGCGAGGTCGTCGAGATCGGCCACCTCGGCGGCGCTGCCGAACCGGTCCATCTCGCGCAGATACTTCAGCATCCTGGCGACACCCTTGCTCCGCAGAATGACGAACGGGTCCGTGCTGCGGGGGACGATGATCTGACCCAGCTGGGTCAGCGCTGCGTCATACCACCAGCCGAGTTCCGTTGTGGGTGCTTCGAGTTCCGCAGGCCGCTGCAAGCCGATGTCGAGGACCTCGGCCATCGCGTCGCCGAACAACCGACGGTGCAGTGCGGTGTAGATCAGCGCATTACCGACCTCCCCGAGAGGGTCGGAGTGGCCGACGGAGCGGTGACTGAGCACCAGAATCCTCAGCTCGGCGAACACCCGGTAGTACTGCACGCGGGAAATGTCCACCGGCCTGCCGCTGAACCTGGCGTAGTCGTCGAAACGGTCGATGAGGTCGGTGAACGGCTCCTGTACCGCGCGGACGCTGACCCACGCCAGATCGTCGTGGGGGTCCCCGAGGTGAGCCAACTCCCAGTCCAGCACCGCACTTACCCGGCCGTCGCGGTAGAGGAAGTTCCCCGGTCCGGCGTCGCCGTGCACGATGACCACCGGCACTTGCGCAGTGGGAATGTTGGCCTTCAGCCAGGCGAAGCCGACCTCGATGAGCGGATCGGGCGCTGCCTCGCTGGTGCGGTAAAACGTTTCCCACCGGTCGATCTCGATGGCGACGTGGCCCGGTAGGTCACCCACCTTCTCCCCCTCGTCGAGACGAAGTTCGCTCGGGTCCAGGTCGTGCAGAGCGGCCAGAATCCGCATGAAGTCCGTAGCGACCGCGACGCGCTCATCGCGATCCTTCAGCCGCGAGAACCACGTCTCGCCAGCTACGCGCTCGGCGAGGATCGCCTGCTCTTTCGGGTGGACGGCATAGATGTGCGGCGCGGGTACGGCACTGCCCGCCATGGCAGAGAAGAACGCCGCCTCCCGACTGAGCGTGAACGGATCACCCGTCGCGGACGGATCGGCGCGGTCGTAGCGCAGGAAGAGTTCGCGCGTGGAGCCATTTGCATACTGCACGTCGACGAACCAGGCTTCTCGTCGGCCACCGCCGGGACGCCTGTCCACCGAGGTGATGGTGGCGCCGAGAACGTCCTCAACCCAGGCCAGCATGTCGCTACTGAGAGTCGAGGCCTCATCCGCGTGCGTCGTTACCGTCATCGTTGCCCGTCCACCCGCCTGTTGAGACTCGTCATGTGTTGGAGTACTTCGGTTTACGACCGTCGCGGAACGCGGTCATCGCTTCGGTCTGATCGAGGGTCAGCGCAGTCAGTACCTGTTGTCGGTTCTCGAGTTCTATCGCTGCATCGAAGGACGGGATCTCCAAGGACAACCACATGGCCTGTTTGGTCAGAGCCAGCGACAGCGGGGGCGCTTCCAGCAGTGCGTCGACGGTCTGCGCCACTCGATCGGACAGCTTCTCGGCTGCCACCACGTCCGCGACGAGTCCGATCCGCAGCGCCTCCGCCGCGTCGAACCGCCGACCGGTCAGCATCAACTCGTGTGCCCGGCCAGCGCCCACCAGCCTGGGCAGCATCCACGACGTTCCGATGTCGCAACCCGAGAAGCCGACCCTGATGAACGACACCGCGAATACGGCGTCTGCCGAGGCGAGCCTGACGTCACAGGCGCACACCAAGGCCAGACCACCGCCGGCGGCGGCGCCGTTGACCGAGGCGACGACCACCTGGGGCAGTGACCGGATGCGCTGAACGAGCGAGGCGATGTGACGCTGCACCGTCAACTTCCCTTGGACGGCGCCGCTTTCGACGTCATCTCCGTAGCCATTGAGATCAAGGCCTGCGCAGAAGCCGCGCCCGACACCACGGAGGACGACGACCCGGCAGTCCTGGTCGGTGCCGGCTTCCGCCAGCGCTTGATGCAAGGACTCGACCATCGTCGCGGTCAGGGCGTTCAGCCGATGCGGCCGGTTCATGTCGATGGCGACCACCCCGGCACGCGGCCGTGACAGCACCACCTCCGGGTCGGGCCCTAGGGCATTCACCACGTCGTACACATCAGCACTAGCACCCGAATCACCCTTCCTTGCAGCATGTTTCCTGCACCGACTGCCTCCATGTGGCAGCGCTGAGCAGCGGGCGCGACTTGGGCGCCGCGGCGGCAACCCCATTGACTCCCGAAAACATACAGCTGTATGTTACATCTGGTTATGGCCTACGTCACGTATTTGACGTGATGTGACCCGTATCGCCCGGTGCTCTTCAATGGAGGAACGATGACGTTTGCGCTGACCGTGCCGCCGACCCCGCCTGCACTGCTGCATCCCAGCGGCGTCTGGTTCTTCAACTGGGTCATCCCGATCCTCGGGGGGCTGGTCGTGCTGCTTGCCGTGATCGACACGGTCCGTCGCCGACGCCTCACGTGGGGCTTCCTGTTTCTGACCAACAGCATGTTGGTGTACTGGATGGAGACGGTCGGAGATTGGGGCCAGCAGCTGGTCTACAGCCCCACCTTCGCCCAGCACCACCTTCTGGACTGGCTGCCCCTCAAGACCCCCAACGATCCGTTGTTCATGCCGTTCGCCTACGCCTGCTATTGGACCGTCCACGCCTGGCTCGTTCTCAAACTCGGCCAGTTCCTGGTCCGCCGCTACGGCTGGAGCCTGCTCAAAGCCATTGCCGTGCTGGCCATACCAGTGAACTACGCTTGGGACTTCCTCGTCGAAGCAACCGCCGCCGCGATGGGCTGGTGGGTCTACGACCCAGGCATCGGGCCGCACATGGACTTCGCCAACGGCGGCAAGTTCACGCTGTTGTGGACCATCGGGATCATGTCGTTCTGGCCCAACCTGATCGCCTACTGGGCGGGGAAACCACCGATCCGCACGCTGAACCACTTCGAGCGCTTCCTCGGGTTGCGGAGGTTCACCCAACCCAAACCAGCGCCTCCGGCGGCGGCGCGGACAGAACCCCGTTCAAGCGGTTCCACCCTGGTCGCCGACCAACGCACGACGCCACGGATCGATCGAACCGCCGAGTTCGACGGCTTCCTCGACTACCAGGTCACCATCTCGCGGTGGAAGTTCGAACTCGCCCGATTCGGGTCCTGGTTCGTAATCTTCCAGATCTCGTTCTTCACCATGACCGTGTTGCCGCTGCTCGTCATGCGCGTGGCCACCGGCAGCCACAGCATCTACGTCCCGTGACGAAATAGGAAGAGCACCAATGACTCCCCTCGACGACGAGCGCGTGCAAGCGATGATGCAGCCGCCCTCGACCTCCGAAGCTTTGCGACGCGAGACGTTGTACATACTTCTGACCTGCTTCGGGCTGATGGCAATCCTGTTCGCGGTGGTCTACCTGTGGCCACGGTGACGGCCGGGTCCCTGACCGGTCGGGTCGCTCTCGTCACCGGCGGGTCCCGCGGGGTGGGCCGGGGTATCGCCCTGCGACTGGGCCGTGATGGGGCGGCGGTAGCCGTCAACTACCGCAAGGACGCCAATGCCGCCCACAGCGTGGTCGCCGAGATCACCGCCGCAGGTGGGCGTGCGAAGGCGTACCAATCCTCCGTGACCGACGAAAGTGCGGTCTTGGGAATGCTTTCGGCGGTGAATGACGATCTGGGTACTCTCGACCTACTGGTCAGCAACGCAGGCACTGCGTCGCGCGGCACCACGATCGCCGACACCGACCTCTCGGAATACCAGCGCCTTCTCGACGTACACCTGCTCGGCCCGTTGGCCCTGATCCGGGCGGCTCTGCCGCAACTGCGGTCGGCGGGTCGAGCTGACGTCGTCACGATATCCAGCACCATCACCCGCGAGTTCCACAAGGGCGCTGCGGCATACACCTTGGCGAAGAGCGCGCTCGAGGCGGCGGCGCTCACGCTTGCGCGCGAGGAGCGTGACCACGGCATCCGGGTGAACATCGTCGCGCCGGGCCTCGTCGCGACCGACATGGGCGAACGGCTCGCCACGGCTATGGCCGGAGCCACCATCGCCGAGCTCGAACCGTCCTATCCCTTCGGCCGGACCTGCCGCCCGGCGGATGTCGCGGGAATCGTCGCATTCCTCGCCTCCCAGGACGGGGAATACATCACCGGCCAGCGCATCACCGTCGATGGGGGCAGCCCCGATGCCAGCCTGTTCAGCTAGTCGCCACACCCGTTGGACGTCAACCACAGTCACCAAGGAGCAGCTCCGATGACCACCGCCGACGACCGGACCGCGCAGGCCAGCGCCACCATGAACTACGACTACACCGCAGCGCAACCCGCTGGCACACACTTCGCGAAGTACGACGCACTCAGGTCGCAATCACCCTGGTACCGCAACGACTTCGGACCCGGTTTCTGGGAGGTGGTCAACCACGAAGGAATACTGCAGGTACTGCAGGACCCGCAGACCTTCTCCAGCAGTGTGGTTACCGCGATGGACCCCGATCCCCAGTACAAGTGGATTCCCGAGATGCTCGACGGTGACGAACACCGGCAATGGCGCCGCCAACTCGGTCCGCTCTTCGCACCCGGCGCCATGGAGCGGCTCGACGACACCGTGCGCCGTCGCGCGATCGAATGCGTCGACGCCGTCGCCGCCAAGGGAAGCTGCGACTTCATCGCCGACTTCGCGGGGCAGTTCCCCACCACCATCTTTCTCGAGATGATGGGTCTGCCCGCCGAGGAACTAGAGCAGTTCATGCAGTGGGAGAACGCCATCATGCACAGCACACCCGACGCTGCGGGACGCGACAATGCCGCCAACGCCATGGGCGCGGTCATGGGCCGGTTTGCGACGGTCATCGCCGATCGGCGTGCCGATCCACGCGACGACATCGTCAGCGAGGCAGTGCAATACGAGATCGACGGCAATCCCGTCAGCGACGCCGACCTGTTGTCGTTCTGCCTGCTGATGTTCATGGCCGGTCTCGATACCGTCACCGCGACGCTCGGCTGGACGTTCTGGCACCTGGCGGGCAATTCTGCCGACCGGCAGAGGATCGTGGACTCCCCCGACACCATCCCGACCGCCGTCGAGGAGT
>NZ_JAVRQA010000332.1:0-5643 GCF_032161845.1 Mycobacterium sp. | reverse complement strand
AGTCTGCTCCTCGCGCGAGCGCTCGTCGGCCGCCTCGCTCACTTGGCAGCCAGGATGTCGCGGCGCACGATCGTCTGATCGCGGCCCGGCCCGACGCCGATGCACGAAACATGAGCGCCGGCAAGCTCTTCCAACCGCAGCACGTAGTCGCGCGCCTTTGCGGGCAGATCGTCGAATTCGCGCGCGTCGGAGATGTCCTCCCACCACCCTGGCAGTTCCTCGTAGACCGGCACGGCGCGGGCGATGTCGCTCTGGGTCATCGGCATTTCGTTGGTGCGCTTGCCATCAACGGTGTAGCCGACGCAAACCGGCACGGTCTCGAGGCTCGACAGCACGTCAAGCTTGGTCAGGAAGTAGTCGGTGATCCCGTTGACGCGGGTGGCGTAGCGGGCGATGACGGCGTCGAACCAGCCGCAGCGGCGGGCCCGTCCGGTGGTGACGCCGACCTCGCCGCCGGTCTTCGACAGGTACGCGCCGAACTCGTCGAAGAGTTCCGTCGGGAAGGGACCCGACCCGACGCGCGTGGTGTACGCCTTCAGGATTCCCAGCACCGCAGTGATCCTGGTCGGCCCGATGCCCGAGCCGACGGCCGCGCCGCCCGCCGTCGGATTCGACGACGTCACATAGGGATACGTCCCGTGGTCCACGTCGAGCAGCGTGCCCTGCGAGCCCTCCAGCAGTACGGTCTCGCCGTTGTCGAGCGCGGCGTTGAGCAGCAGCCTGGCATCGGCGATGCGGTGCTTGAACCCCTCCGCCTGCTCGAGCAGCGCGTCACGAACCTCGTGCGGGTCGAGTGCCTTGCGGTTGTAGATCTTGACGAGCACCTGGTTCTTGAATTCCAGTGCGGCGTCGACCTTCTGGGTCAGCGAGTCGGGGTCCAGCACGTCGGCGACCCGAATGCCGATGCGCGCGATCTTGTCCTGGTAGCAGGGCCCGATACCGCGGCCCGTCGTCCCGATCTTCTTGTTGCCCATGTACCGCTCGGTCACCTTGTCGATGGCCACGTGATACGGCATCAGCAGGTGCGCGTCGGCGGAGATCAACAGACCCGACGTGTCGACGGCGCGGTCCTCGAGTCCCTTGAGTTCGGTGAGCAGCACACCGGGATCCACCACGACACCGTTGCCGATGACGTTGGTGACGCCGGGGGTCAGGATGCCCGACGGTATGAGGTGAAGGGCGAAGTTCTCACCGTTGGGGAGGACGACGGTGTGCCCGGCGTTGTTCCCACCTTGGTAGCGAACAACCCACTGGACACGGCCACCGAGAAGATCGGTGGCCTTTCCCTTGCCCTCGTCGCCCCACTGGGCGCCGATGAGGACGATTGCCGGCATGACGTTTCTCCTGCTCATCTGCCTCGAATACTGTGACAGCCGGTGACACACCCTATCCGAGAAGATCCCAAGCAGGTGAATCCAGACACAGTTGTCCTGTGCTTCGGCGGGCGACGTGTGCCCCGCGCCCTCTCCGGCCTCGCCGTCGTCGAGATCGCCGAGCCGACCGACGTCGACGCCACCCCGGGGGCCCGCAGGCTGATCGTGCTTGGCACCCCCGCGGACCTCGCGGTCGTGCTGGCCCGGCTTCTGCGCACCGACCGGCTCGACGTCGAGGTCGCCTTCGTCCGACGGCCATGGACAGCGCGGCGGGCGCGGCGGGCGGCGGCCCGACGGGTCCCGCTGATCCGCGACGAGACCGGCGCCGTGCTGGTCAGCGTGGCCTTCTGGCTACCGCCAGGCGAGGAATCGAGTGCCGTCGCCGGGGAGGCCGTCGTCGACGACACGCTGCTCTTCGACGGCAAGGTGACGGGCGTGCGGATCGAGCCGACGGCCGAACTGCCTGGGCTGCGCGCCAGCGTGCTCACCGGTCGGATGCGGCCGCGGAGGTGGGTCACCGGCCGCGCCGCGCAGCTCGGCACCACCGGCGTGCTGGTGGTGCGCGACGGCGTGCCTGCTGCCCGACCGGCACGAAGGTCGACGTTTTACCGCAACACCAAGGGCTGGCTCTGCGTCACGTAGTTTCGTGGAGTGAGCAACGTCCGTCCTCTGCGCCAGTCGGTGCGGCCCAGCCCGGTCTTCCTCGCGATCGTGGCGATCACGGCCGTCGGCGGAGTAGTCGCCTGGCTCGCCGACGAACCCCGCTCGCCGCTGTCCTACGTCGGGGTGTTCGTCTTCGTCGTGTTCGGTTGGCTGGTGTCGCTGTGCCTCCACGAGTTCGGCCACGCCTACACGGCCTGGCGTTACGGCGACCACGACGTCGAGGTGCGCGGCTACCTGACGCTCAACCCGTTGAAGTATTCGAATCCACTACTGTCACTTGGCATTCCGGTACTGTTCATCGCACTCGGCGGAATCGGGCTTCCTGGCGGTGCGGTGTACGTCCGCACCTGGTCGATGACCAAGCGGCAGCGCACGACGGTCAGCCTGGCCGGTCCGTTCGCCAACGTCGTACTCGCGATCGTGCTGTTGGTGATCACCGGCGCGTTCTGGAGTCCCGAACACGTGGTGTTCTGGGCCGGCGTGGCGTTCCTCGGCTTCCTTCAGGTGACGGCTCTGCTGCTCAACCTCCTGCCGATCCCCGGCCTTGACGGCTACGGCGCGCTGGAACCGCATCTCAAGCCGGAGACCCAGCGCCAGCTGGCCCCCGTCAAACAATGGGGTTTCATCATCCTGTTCGTCCTGCTGATGGCTCCGATGCTGAACCAGTGGTTCTTCTCCCTGGTGTCCTGGTTCGTCGACCTGTCCGGTGTGCCTGGCGGACTGTGGCCGCTCGGGGCTCAGCTCACGCGGTTCTGGTCCGCCTGGTTCTGACCGGCGAGGCCATCCGGCAGAACCCGCGCTAAGCGAGTCCCAGCTCTCCGCGCGCCGACCGATCGCAGTCGTCGAGAAGGTCGAGGCACCGCTGGTACTCGTCGGTCTCTCCGATGGCATCCGCGGCGTGGGCCAGTGCCGCCACGCAGCGCAGGAAGCCGCGATTGGCTTCGTGCGCGTACGGCACGGGACCGAAGCCCTTCCAGCCGTTGCGACGGAGCTGATCGAGACCGCGGTGGTAGCCGGTGCGCGCGTAGGCGTACGCCGTGACCGCCTTGTCGTCGGCGAGCGCCTCCTCGGCCAGGGTCGCCCACGCCACCGAGGCCGACGGATGAGCGGCAGCGACGATGGCCGGATTCTCGCCTGCGGCCAGTTCGGCCTCGGCCTCTGTGTCGCCAGGGAGCCGGACCGGATCAGGCCCCAGCAGATCGCCCATGTGAGTCATCCGCTTATTGTGCCGTGCGGATCCCACGCCGCCGCCGTCAGGCTTCGCCGCGCGGAGTGGATAAGCTCTGCAGTAGTCGCGAGGGAGGACTGAGGCACGAATGTCGAACCCATCGGGGACGGACGAGAACGACGAGCCGGTCGCGGAGGATGCGTCCTCCCCTGAGACCGAGGTGATCGACCCGGTCGCTCTGGCCGCAGCGGCGGAAGCCGAGCAACCCGAGCGCAGATTCACCGCTCCTTCGGGGATGGACGCGGGCAAGACCCAGATCATCGAGAGGGCGCAGGAGCCGGCCACCGAGATCTTCCCGCCGCAGGCTGGACCCGTTGCGCCCCAACTGATTCCCGGCCGAACCGACCCGCAGAAGCCACCACGCCGTCGGCGCAGCTGGGGCTGGGTGATCGCACTGGTGCTCGTCATCGCCGCGCTGGCCGCCGTCGCCATCCTCGGCACGGTGCTGCTGTCGCGCGACGATGCGCCGGCGGTGTCGCAGGAGGACATGGTGCGCACGACGATCCAGAACTTCGACACCGCGATCCAGCGGGGTGACCTCTCCACCCTGCGCACCATCACGTGCGGCGAAACCGCCGACAGCTACATCCGGTACGACGACAAGCAGTGGAAGGACATCCACTCGCGGGTGGCCGCGGCGAGGCAGTACCCGATCGTCGCGAGCATCGATCAGGTCGTCGTCCACGATTCCCACGCCGAGGCCAACGTCACCTCGTTCATGGCGTTCGACCCGTCGACCCGCTCGACGCGGAGCTTCGATCTGGAGTTCCGCGACGAGCAGTGGAAGATCTGCCAAGCCCCCCAATAGCCGTGGATTTGTGTGTCCGCACCCGCGCTCACCGCGGGTTCGGACACACAAATCGCGGGAGGGGCTAGCCGGCGGAGACCGAGCGGCCGCTGCTGTGCAGGTCGTTGCACGCCTCGACGACGCGCTCGGACATCGATGCCTCCGCCTTCTTCAGGTAACTGCGCGGGTCGTAGACCTTCTTGTTGCCGACCTCGCCGTCGATCTTGAGCACGCCGTCGTAGTTGGCGAACATGTGCCCGGCCAGTGGGCGGGTGAAGGCGTACTGGGTGTCGGTGTCGACGTTCATCTTCACCACGCCGTACTTCAGCGAATCCTCGATCTCCGACTTCAGCGAGCCGGAGCCGCCGTGGAAGACGAAGTCGAACGGCTGGCTGCCTGCGGGCAGTCCGAGCTTGGCGGCGGCGACCTCCTGGCCCTCCTTGAGGACCTCCGGCTTGAGCTTGACGTTGCCCGGCTTGTATACGCCGTGCACGTTGCCGAACGTCGCGGCGAGCAGGTACCTGCCATGCTCACCGGCACCGAGCGCCTCGATAGTCTTCTGGAAGTCCTCGGCGCTGGTGTAGAGCTTGTCGTTGATCTCCGCCTCGACGCCGTCCTCCTCGCCACCGACCACGCCGATCTCCACCTCCAGGATGATCTTGGCCTCGGCCGCGAGCTTCAGAAGTTCCTTGCCGATCTCGAGGTTCTCGTCGATCGGCACCGCCGAGCCGTCCCACATGTGCGACTGGAACAGCGGGTTACGCCCCTTCGCGACGCGCTCGGCAGAGATGGCCAGCAGCGGTCGGACCAAGCCGTCGAGCTTGTCCTTCGGGCAGTGATCGGTGTGCAGCGCGACGGTGATGTCGTACTTGGCGGCAACCACGTGGGCGAACTCGGCCAACGCCACCGCGCCGGTGACCATCTCCTTGACGCCGAGTCCTGACGCGAATTCCGCTCCGCCAGTGGAGAATTGGATGATACCGTCGCTGCCCGCGTCCGCAAAGCCCTTGATCGCGGCATTCACCGACTCCGAACCGACGCAGTTGATGGCCGGGAATGCAAAGGAGTGCTCCTTGGCACGGTCCAGCATCTCGGCGTAGACCTCGGGAGTAGCGATGGGCATGGGGTTCCTCCTGGCAGTCCGATACGACGTTCCTTCGTAGTATCTCAACACGGCGCCTGGTCCGGCAGGCCGACCACCACCATCGATCGAAGTCGGCGAAAAAAGTGAGGGATTTGCGAGCGCTGGTCGCTCCTACCTGTATCCGCAGCAACGAGCTGCAACCTGACACGGGGAGTCGACATGAACGTCCGCAAGCTCATCATCAGCACAATTGCCGCCTCGACGATCGCCACGGGCATGGCCGTCAGCTCGGCGGGAATCGCCGCCGCGAAGCCGATCGACGACTACAACGCCTGCAAGGCACAGCTGGGCCGGGGCTCGGGTATCGACTGCTGCTACGTCTTGCACGGCTCGCTCATGCTCGACAAGAACGGCAACTACATCGCCTGCATACTGGATGGCCGAGACAGGGTCGTGAAGCCGCGCAGCTAAACGGTCAGCGACCCGGTCGCCGACGGCGAAGTCCTCG
>NZ_JAVRQA010000331.1:0-4718 GCF_032161845.1 Mycobacterium sp. | reverse complement strand
GCGCGCCGGGCATCGCGGCTGCCTTGGAGGCCACCTATGCCCGGCACCGCGAGCTACTCACCGACGCGCTGACCGCGGGTCTGGCCGACGGCAGCCTGCCGAACGCACGCCCCGACCTCGACTCGTTCGCCATCCATGCGGTCGCCGTGCGGCACCTCGAGGCGCGCATCCGTGGCCTGGTGGACACCGACTACTTCGAGGTGCGCGACCAACTGATCGCGCTCGTGTTGACGGGGCTCTGCGCCGCTGCCGTACACCCGGATCCGAGGGGGGCACCGTCCGCTGAGAATGCCCGCGGTGTCAAAACGCACCATCGTCTCGGGAATGGCATTCCCTAAATTCGATCCAACAGTGCCTGGCACGAATGCCATCGGGCGGTGACTCAGCGAGGTCCCGGTGTGGCGTCGCCGAGCTCGTCCACGTCTACGTCGCCGGCGGCGCCAGTCTTTGGCGACTTCTCGTCGGATTCAACGTCCTTGAGCGCCTCTTCGTCGGCGATCGGTTGACTGGTGTCGAAGCCTGACATGTTGTGCTCCTTCAGCTTTGAGATGAGTCGGCGCGACGCTCGACCGACCTTGTCATGAGTGGGTTACCCCAATCAGCCAGCCGTACGCGGCACGATCGGGCTGGACATGGCGACGATCATCTCGGCGACGACCGCGATCATCTCGTCACGGTCGACGGCAACCGTCTGCCGATGAACGGTGTACCAGGCGCGGTCCAGCAACCCCATGACCGCGACGCCGATGACGTCCGGGGAGTGCGGCCCGTCACCGGCGATGGCCTGACCCAACTTCCACGAAGCACGGGTGACCATGCGGTTGCGCGACACCCGGAAGGCGTCGTCGTCCGGCGCCGAATGCGCCGAGGCCAAGACGAATGCGCCGTGAAGGTCCATGTAGTCGAAGTAGTGGCCCACCCAGGCCAGGACGTCGGACGGACCGAACGCCTCCTCAGCATCCGCCCACTGTGCGATGACCGAAAGGGCGTCGCGATAGGCGGTCTTGCCGAGGACGTTGAAGATCTCCCGTTTGTCCTTGAAGTAGGTGTAGAAGCCGGCTCGCGAGATGCCGCACGCCTCGGTGATCGCGTTGATCGGCGTGCCCGCATAACCACGTTGCAGGAAGAGCCTGCTGCTGGCGTCGAGGATCGCTGAGCGCGTCCGCTCACCGCGACCCTGGTCGGTTTGAGCACCGACCGCCACACCCGAGGTCACCGTCATGGCGCGACCTTATATGACATTGTCGTCAGGTTCAATTACCCCAGTTCAGCGCGTCTACTACACAATCTGACCATGCGACTTGACACTATTGTCAAGTTGAGCCAAGCTCGTCGTTGAGCCCGATGTAGCGCAGCGAGAGGCACACCGATGACCCAGTTCAAAGACGCACCGATCTTCGACGCCGACCAGCACATGTACGAGACGCCGGACGCCCTGCTCAAGTACCTGCCCGAGCAGTACAAGAAGGCAGTGCAATTCGTTCAGATCGGCAGGCACACCCGGATCGCGATCTTGAACAAGATCACCGACTACATGCCGAACCCGACGTTCGACCGGGTCGCGGCACCTGGTGCCCACGAGAAGTTTTACTCCGGCCAGAATCCCGAGGGACTGACGATGCGCGAGATGTCGGGCCGAGGGATCGACACGCCGCCGGGCGCACGCAACCCCGAGGACCGGATCGCCGAGCTCAACGGCCAGGGTGTCGATGCGTGCCTCAACTACCCCACGCTGGCCAACCTCGTCGAGCACTCGTCGGCCGAGGATCCCGAGCTGACTGCCGCCATCGTCCATTCACTCAACCAGTGGATGCTCGAACATTGGGGTTTCGCTCACGAAAACCGTGTCTACTCAACGCCGGTCATCAACTTGGGCATCGTCGACGAAGGCCGCCGCGAGCTTGAGTACATCCTGAACAACGGCGCCAAGGTCGCGCTGATCAAGCCGGCGCCGGTGTGCGGCTTCAAGGGGTGGCGTTCCCCCGCCCTTCCGGAGTTCGATCCGTTCTGGGCCGACGTCGAAGCCGCCGGGCTACCCATCGTGCTGCATGCCAGCCAACCCCCGCTTCAGGAGTACATCGAGAAGTGGGAGCCTGCCGATACGGCCAGCGCGTTCGAGATGTCCGCGTTCAAGTGGACGGCGCTGGGGCATCGCGAGATCGCCGACATGCTGACCAGCCTAATCTGTCACGGCACCCTGACGCGGTTCCCGAAACTGCGCATCGCCAGCGTGGAGAACGGAAGTGCTTGGATCAAGCCGCTATTCGACGATCTTGAGATGACCTACAAGAAGATGCCGCAGAATTTCCCCGAGCATCCACACGAGGTGTTCCGCCGCAACTGCTGGGTCAGCCCCTTCTGGGAGGGCTCGGTGGCCGACGTCGTGCAGACCGTCGGGTGGGACAAGGTCATGTTCGGCTCGGACTGGCCGCACCCCGAGGGCCTAGCCGAACCCAAGGGCTACTGGAGGTACGCCGAGGGCATGGACGTCCGGCGCACCTACGATTTCATGGGCGACAACGCCCGACGCTTCATGGGGCTACCGCTGGCCAACCCGGATCCCGCCGCCATCAAGCCACCGGAGTTCGCCAACGCCTGAGGATCGGCTGGCGGACGCTCTGCGCCGCAAACGATTCGAGCCGATCCCCGCAGACCTCTTGAGGTGCCTTCCCCAAAGAAGTCTTGATTGCAGCCCGCCGCGATCACGGACATTTCCGCGCGCGACCCCGGTCACTACGACCTACGGGAGCCGGCCCTCGACGAACACACTTCCTGGGACGGCCTCGTCCAGGTCGGCGGGAATCGCCCGATCGTTGCTCGCCAACAGGTCTTCGGCGCTGATCGCCGTGACGTCCCAGCCGTGCGCGGTCAGCCAGTCGGTGACCTCGGTCCGCTCCTCCTCGTAGAGCAGATTGCCGGACTCGGTGATGTCCTTGCCGCCCAACTTGGTTGCGATCGCCCGGTATTGCTCCACCTGCTCTTCGCGGCGGGCGAAGCTCTCGGCGCTGAAGAAGTCGTTGCCGAACGCCTCCACGGCGACCCGGCTGCCCGGGGCACTCAACGCCTGGATTCGTTCGAATAGCAGATTCTGCGCGTCTGCGGTGAGGTACGGCAGGAGTCCTTCGGCCAACCATGCTGTCGGAACGCTCGAATCGAATCCCGCATCCGCCAACGCCTTCGGCCAGTCCTGACGCAGGTCGATCCCGACGCTGACATGAGTGGCGAGGGGTGTGACGTCATGAGACTCCAGCGTTTCGAGCTTGAACGCCAAGACTTTCGGCTGATCGATCTCGTAGACCACGCTGCCCTCGGGCCAGGCCAGCCGCCAGGCGCGCGCATCCAGCCCCGCCGCAAGGATCACCGCTTGGCGAATGCCGCCGGCCGCGGCGGCGAGGAAGAACTCGTCGAAGATCTTCGTCCGCGAACCCATGTAGCTCATCATCGCCTGCATCCGCTCCTTGAAGCGGGGGTCGACGTCGGCCAGTTCCGCGGGAAGCTCCTCATCGAGGTAGATCTTCCAGATGCCGTCGCCGGCCGCCTCGAGGAACAACCGTGCGTAGGGATCACTGATCAGGGGATCCGCGCTGTCGGTCTCCGCGGCCCGTCCGCCCGCAACGCCGAGTGCGGTGGCCCCCACACTCTCGTTGATGTCCCATGTGTCGTCGTCGGTTCTGGCCATTCGATTTCCCTTCGCTGCTCGGTTTCGTGACGTGCTCTTGACTGGAAGTGCAGGGCCGTGGCGTCGCGGTGCGGGCTCAACTGGACCCGGCGGGCCTACGCCGAGGACTCGCTGACTTGCGCGACCATCTGCCTACGACGGTAGGCAGTAACTTACCGGTCGTCAAGTAAGCTATCGTTTGGAACGGTTGGGAGGCCGGATGGATCAGAGACGAACCGACACCCGTGCACAACTGCAGTCCGTTGCCCTGGAACTATTCGCCGAACACGGCTACGACAGCACCTCGTTGCGCGAGATCGCCGAACGACTCGGCATCACCAAAGCCGCTGTCTACTACCACTTCCGTTCCAAGGACGAGATTCTCGCCAGCTTGATCGAGGACTTTCTCGCTCAGCTCGACGGCCTGGTGCGATGGGGCGAGTCACAGCGTCGCTCCGCCGCCACGCGCATCGAGGTGTTGCGCCGCTATAGCGACATGCTCTCCGGACGGACCGCCGAACTGGCCCGCTTCGTGAGGGAAGGAAGCTCGCCGATCCGCGATCTGGAACTACGGGTCAGGATTCAGGACCGGTATCTCGCGCTGTTCGATCTGCTCAGTCCACCCGGCGAACCCATCGAAGGGCGACTACGCGCACGGGTCGCCCTGTCGAGCCTGCACATCGGCGCCACGTCGGACCCCCGGCACGGCGCTGAGGAAACTCAGCGGCGCGCCAGCGCCTTGGCCATCGCGACGCAGGTAGTGGCGTCGTCCGAGGACGTGTAGAGGAACCGACCCCTAGGAACCGGCGCGGGAAGCCTTGCTCCCGCGCCCATCTTCGGCCGCCGCGCCGGCCGCCCGTCGGATGAGCACGAACGCGTCGACCATGGCATCGGTCACTTCGCGCGGATCCCCGAAGGTCGCGTCGTCGGCGAGCACCGAGATGTTGAGTTGGTCGACGTAACTCCACACGGTGATGTTCACGCCCACCCCGAAGGTGAGCGGTCCGACTGAGTAGAGCTCGACGAGAGGAGCACCGGCGATCCGCCCGAACTGACGTGG
>NZ_JAVRQA010000330.1:0-6205 GCF_032161845.1 Mycobacterium sp. | reverse complement strand
GGCGCCAGTGAAGGTTTCGTCGAGGTCGGAGACGAGCTCTTGATGGGGCTCGAGCTCGTCGAGGTGCCCGAGGTCGTCGTGGGTTCGGTTTGGTCGCCGGAACCGCCCGACCCACTCGAACAGCCCGCTACCAGCGCAGATACGGCGATGAGCAGGACGATTCGCATGGCGACCAGGGTAGCTGGCTCAACTGGACGGCAAGTCAGGCACGTCGGGCGTGCAGTTCTTCGCTAACGTCGGGTCATGCACGATCGCACCATTCGCGTGACCATCGACAGCGGGGTCGTCGAGGGGTTCACTGCCGACGGCGTTCATCGATGGCGGTCCATCCCGTTCGCCCGCCCTCCGGTTGGACCTCTGCGCCTGCGCGCCCCCCAGCCGGTGCAGCCGTGGCCCGGCGTGCGGTACTGCCACGGGTTCACCTACTGCGCCCCGCAGCAGCGCAGGTACACGCTGCTCGGCGTCGGCAAGTACCAGCCGATGAGCGAGGACTGCCTGACGGTCAACGTGGTTGCGCCCGAGACCCCTTCGGAAGTCGGTTCCTCGCGCGAGCGCTCGTCAGCGGACGAACCGCTGCCGGTGATGTTCTTCATCCACGGCGGCGGGTACATCCTCGGCAGTTCGGCGACGCCGATCTACGACGGCGCGTCCATGGCCCGAAGGGGCTGCATCTACGTGTCGGTGAACTACCGACTCGGAGCGCTGGGGTGTATGGACCTGTCGGCGTTGTCGACGCCCGAGCACCCCATCGACGACAACCTGTTTCTACGCGATCTGGTGATGGCACTGCAGTGGGTTCGCGACAACGTCGCGGTGTTCGGCGGTGACCCCAACAACGTGACGATCTTCGGTGAGAGTGCCGGTGCGCATGCCGTCGCGACCCTTCTTGCCACACCCGCGGCCAAAGGGCTATTCGCGCAAGCGATCTCGGAAAGCCCGGCGAGTGGCATGGCAGGGCCGCCGGACGTGGCCGCAGCTTTCGCCGACGACTTCGTCGGCGTGCTCGGGGTCGAGCGTAGAGACGCCGCCGCCGCGGTGATGGCGGCTCGGCCAAAGGAGCTGGTCGACGCGCTCGACACGGTGATGAGTCGCGGAATGAAGGAGATGCGCGGCGCGTTCGTGGTCGGGCCCACCTACGACACCGAGTTTCTGCCGGAGGATCCCGTCGCGGCGATGCGGGACGGTACGGCGCATCGGGTCCCGCTCATCGTCGGTACCAACGCCGACGAGGGCAAGCTGTTCACCCGTTTTCTACAGTTGTTGCCGACGACCGAACCGGCGATCGAGCTTCTCCTCGCCGACTCGGACGTCGAGTCCAGGGACCGGATCACCAAGGCCTATCCTGGCTACCCGAGTCCCAGCGCCTGCATCCGGCTCGGCGGCGACTTCGCCTTTGGGACTGCGGCGTGGCAGATCGCCGCGGCGCACAGCAGGCACGCCCCGACCTTCGTCTACCGGTACGACTACGCGCCGCGCACCTTTCATTGGTCGGGCCTTGGCGCGACGCACGCCACCGAGTTGTTCGCCGTATTCGACGTCTACCGAACGCGATTCGGTTCGCTGATGACCGCCGCCGCCGACCGCCGCTCGGCACGACGGGTGAGTAACGACGTACAGGCCCGGTGGCGCTCGTTCAGCCGCACCGGAGTGCCCGGCGACGGGTGGCCGCAGTACACCGGCGACCAGCGCGCGGTCATGGTCTTCGACCGGCATTCGCACCTTGAGTTCGACCCCAACGCGGACCGGCGACGGGCGTGGGAGGGCTTCAGCCTGGCCGCGAACTGAGGCCGGTCGCCAGGTTCTGGTGATCCCCCTGCGGGTCCGCGGACGATGTGGTCGAGTGGTGACGTGACGCATCCACTGGATCCACTCTCGGCCGACGAATTCACCGCTGTCGCTGAGGTGTTGCTGCGCGAGCACGGCGTGGGCGCGGCGCCGTCGGCAAGCTCGGACCTGGGTTGGCGGTTCGCATCGATCGAGCTGATCGAACCGAGCAAGGACGAGCTGCGGGCGTACGGGAAGGACGCCACCGTGCCTGCGCGGCGCGCGACCGCCATCTGTCTTGACAGGTCGGCGAATGCGACCTACAAGAGTGTCGTCTCGCTCAGCGATGACAGCGTCGAGTCGTTCGACCTCGTCCCCGGAGTGCAGGCGAACTTCACCGTGGACGAGTTCGTCGAATGCGATCAGGTGCTGCGCAAGCATCCGGATGTCGTTGCCGCCCTGGCCAAACGGGGCATCACCGATCTCGACAACGTCTTCATGGACACCTGGACCTTCGGCGACGCGGTCGCGCCGCTCGAGTACCGCGACCGCAGGCTGGGCTGGTCGGACACGTGGCGCAAGGACGCGCCGGGGGCCAACCCCTATGCGCATCTGGTCAGCGGCCTGCACTGCGTCATCGACCTGAACAGCATGGAGGTGCTTCGGGTTGAGGACATCGGCCCGTTTTCTGGGGGAGACATCGAACCACCGGACGTGATGGGCGAATACGTGCCCAAGCACGTTCCGGAGCACATCCGCGCGGCGTCCACCCGAGAGCCGCTCAAGCCGCTGCTCGTCACCCAGCCGGACGGGCCGTCGTTCACCCTCGACGGCAATCTGCTGAAGTGGCAGAACTGGTCACTGCGCATCGGGTTCAACTACCGGGAGGGCATGACGCTGCACACCGTGCGCTACCGCGACGGCGATCGCGAGCGCTCGATCGCGCACCGAATGTCGTTCGCCGAGATGATCGTTCCCTACCGCGATTCGTCGGCCGATCACTACCGCCGCACCGCATTCGACATCGGGGAGTGGGGGCTTGGGTTCATGACGACCTCGCTCAAGCTCGGCTGCGACTGTCTCGGGGAGATCCGCTACCTCGACGCCGTCATGCACGACAGCAAGGGTGAGCCGTACACCATCGCCAACGCGATTTGCATCCACGAGGAAGACGGCGCCGTATTGTGGAAGCACGTCGATCACGACGCGGGCGCCGAGGTGCGGCGGATCCGTCGCCTGACGATCTCGTTCCACGTGACGGTCGCTAACTACGAGTACCTCGTCTATTGGCGCCTCTATCAGGACGGCAACATCGAATGCGAGGTCCGGGCCACCGGCATCATGGTGACCACGCCGCTCGCCCCCGGCGCACCCAACCCGAACGGGACCCTCGTCGACGAGCGCACGTATGCGCCGTTCCACCAACACTTCCTGGTGGCGCGCCTCGACATGGACGTCGACGGCGGTGACAACACGGTCTTCATGTCCGAGTCATACGCCGAGCCGATGGGTGCGGAGAACCCCTACGGCCTCTCCCTCGTCACGCGTAACGTGCCGCTGCGCTCCGAGAGCGAGGGCAAGCAGGACTTCAACTTCGAGACGCAACGCTCGTGGAAGGTCGTCAACACCAACGTCACCAACGGCCTGGGGACCCATCCCGCCTACAAGCTGGTGCCGGGTGGCGCGATCCCGTCCATGTTCGACCCCGCGTCACCAGTGCTCAAGCGCGCCAACGTAATCGGCCACACGGTCTGGGTCACGCCGAACTCAGCCGACGAGCGTTGGCCAGCAGGCGAGTTCGTCAACCAGTCGGTCGAAGACACGGGCCTCGGACAGTGGACCAAGGCCAACCGGTCGATCGACAACACCGACGTCGTGCTCTGGTATGTGTTCGGGCTGCATCACATCACCCGGCCAGAGGATTGGCCCGTGATGCCGGTCGACGTCGTGTCCTTCTGGCTCAAGCCATTCGGGTTCTTCGATCGGAATCCGTCCCTCGACGTCCACGCCGCCGCCTCCGATGCCTGCCACACCGAGAGTTGACACCCGTCAACTTGCCCTCTTACATTCAGTCTCGTGACCCCGACCACACTCGCCCTCGTTGAACGACCTGGCGACCTCACGTCCGAATGGCTGACGGCCGCGCTCAATGCGGGGGAAGTCACCGACTTCACGTTCGACCGCATCGGAACCGGCCAGATGAGCGAATGTTACCGAGTCGCGCTCACCTACGCCGACGGCGAGGACGGGCCCGCGTCGGTGGTGTTGAAGGTGGCCGCCGCCGATCCCAGTAGCAGGCAGACGGGCCTTGCGATGGGTCTCTACGAACGGGAGGTGCGCTTCTACACCGACATCGCGCCAGGGTTGCACGGCCCGGTCGCGCCGTGTCACCACGCTGCCTACGACCCGGCGACCGGCATGTTCGACCTGCTGCTCGGCGACGCGGCACCCGCCGTCGTCGGCGACGAAATCGGCGGCGCCACAATCGAAGAGGCGGCGATGGCGCTGACTCAGCTCGGCCGGGTGCACGGGCCGCTGCTTGGCAACGCAGCCCTGGCGGGCGCCGAATGGATCAATCGGGAGTCGCCGCTCAATCAGGGCCTGATGGCCGCCCTCTACGCCGCGTTCATCGACCGCTATAGCGACGACATCGCGCCAGAACACCGCGAGGTGTGCGAGCGATTGGTCGCCACGTTCGATGCCTACCTGGCCGCCGAGGCTGCGTCGGGCGGGCCGCAGGGGCTGATCCACGGCGACTATCGTCTCGACAACATGCTGTTCGGCGAGGACGGCGCCGATCGCCCGCTCACCGTGGTCGACTGGCAAACCGTCACCTGGGGGCCGGCCCTCACCGACGTCGCCTACTTCCTCGGCTGCGCCTTGCCGACCCAACAGCGCCGTGACCATGGCGAGGCCTTGCTGCGCGCCTACCACGACGCGCTCGGCCCCGATGCCACGCTCACCATGGAAGACGTGCGCGAGGGCGTGCGTCGCCAGAGTTTCTTCGGAGTGGTGATGGCGATCGTCTCACCGATGCTGGTCGAGCGCACCGAGCGCGGCGACCGGATGTTCATGACGATGATCGCGCGGCACTGCACCCATGTCCTCGACCTGGATGCGATGGCCGTCCTGCCAGCGCCCTCGACGCCGGAACCGTTGCAGCCCAACGTCGAAGACGAGGGGGTTCACGAGCCGACCGATGAGGCGCTGTGGAGTGAGAGCTGGTATTTCGACTTCGCCGATCCCGGTCAGGACGTCGGCGGCTGGTTACGCCTTGGCCTGATCCCCAACCAGGGCCACGCCTGGATCAACGCGCTGCTGTGCGGCCCGCACATCCCCACCATCGCCGTCCTGGACTTCGAGGCGGCCCTGCCCGAGGTGCACACCCACGTCCACACCGGCGGCATCGACCTCGAGCTCGAAGCCACCGTGCCACTGCAGTCGTATCGGGTGTCCCTTCGTGGTCGGGGCGAGGCCTACGACGATCCGGCCGATCTTCTGAGGGGCACGCCCGGCCGTCCCGTCGACGTCGCGATGGACCTGGTGTGGACCACGGCAGGAACTCCGTACCAGTACCGGCTGTCGACCCGCTACGAGATCCCGTGCACGGTGTCGGGCACGGTCAGCGCGGACGGTCACTCCTTCGAGTTCTCCGACGTGGCCGGGCAGCGGGACCATTCGTGGGCGGCACGGGACTGGTGGAGCATGGAATGGGTTTGGAGCGCACTGCATCTCGACGACGGCACGCACATCCACGGGCTCGATCTCAGAATTCCCGGCGCACCGCCGATCGGCGCCGGATACGTCCAGCGCGGGGGAGAAGTCGTCGAATTGAAGACCGTCGTCGCGCGGGAGACCTTCGGCGACGACGACCTACCGGTCGGCACCACCCTCGAGATCGCGCCGGGCGACACCACCGCGAGCATCGACATCCGGGGTCACGCCCCAGTGCTGCTGACGTCGGTCGACGGCCGGGTCAGCAGGTTTCCGCGCGCCTGGGCCACCGTGACGACGACCGACGGTCGGACCGGCGTCGGTTGGCTCGAGTGGAACCGCAACCAGACATGACGGTTCTCAAGTCGATCGTGCTGTTCGTGCTGGCGGCGCTGCTGGAGATCGGTGGCGCATGGCTGGTGTGGCAGGGCATGAGGGAACACCGGGGCTGGCTCTGGGCCGGTGCCGGTGTGCTCGCCCTCGGCGCCTACGGCTTCGTCGCGGCGTTCCAGCCGGATGCGAACTTCGGGAGGGTGCTCGCCGCGTACGGCGGGATCTTCATCGCGGGTTCGCTGTTGTGGGGCATGGTCGCCGACGGCTTCCGGCCCGACCGGTGGGACGTGGCGGGAGCGGTCGTCTGCCTGTTCGGTGTCGGCTTGATCATGTACGCCCCGCGCTAGTGTCCGGAGGCGCTTGAGGCGGGTGGCTGCCAGTTAGCATGTGGCTC
>NZ_JAVRQA010000329.1:0-4422 GCF_032161845.1 Mycobacterium sp. | reverse complement strand
GGAGCTAAGCGACCCGGGGTCATTGGGTCGGCGGGCAGGAGCCAAGCGACCCGGGGTCATTGGGTCGGCGGGCAGGAGCGAAGCGACCCGGGGTCATTGGGTCGGCGGGCAGGAGCGAAGCGACCCGGGGTTGGGTCGGGATTCATCGCTGCACCCGCAGGGCCGCGGCGAACATCGCATCCGTGCCATGCCGGTGCGGCCACAACTGCACGTACGGTCCCGGCCCGAGACCCGTCATCGGTGTCGAACCCGCGTCGAACAGCGGCCGGGTGTCGATCGCCGTGACGGGTTGGCGGCGCAGCGCGTCGGCCACCACCCCGACGGTCTCCGCCAGGTGCGGCGAACACGTCGCGTACAGCACGATGCCGCCGTTGCGGGTCAGTGAGATGGCGGCGGCCAACAGTTGCTTCTGCAGTTTCGCCAGCGCAGGCACGTCACCCGGTTGGCGCCGCCAACGCGCTTCCGGCCGTCGCCGCAGCGCGCCTAGCCCCGTGCACGGCGCGTCGACCAGCACCCTGTCGAACGATTCGGCGGGAAGGCCCGTCTCGCGGCCGTCGACGCGCAACACCTCGACGTCCAGACCGGCCACGGCCTGCTCGACGAGCTCCGCCCGGTGCGGCGTGGGTTCGACGGCCGTGACGCGAGCGCCCGACCCGGCGGCGATGGCGGCCAGCAGCGAGGCCTTGCCACCGGGACCCGCGCACATGTCCAGCCATCGTCCGTCGGGCCCGTCGAGCGGTGCCAGCGTCAGCGCCCTTGCCACCAACTGGCTGCCCTCGTCCTGCACCTGCGCAGCCCCGTCGCGCACCGCGTCGAGCTGACCGGGGTCACCACCCGACAGGTAGACCGCGTACGGCGAGTAGTGCCCGACCTCGCCGTCGACGGCCTGCGCCAACGCCTCCGCCGTCAAGACGCCGGGCCGGGCCGCCAGATGCACCAGCGGACGGTCGTCGTCACTGGCCAGGAGCGCGCCGAGCTCACCGGCATCGGCGCCGAGAGCATCGGCGAACGCCTGCCCGATCCACCGCGGATGGGCATGGGTGAAGGCGATGTTGCCGACGGGGTCGCGATCGGCGGGTGGCGCCAGCTCGGCCACCCAGGACTGCTCGTCGCGGGCCGCGATCGTCCGCAACGTTCCATTGACGAAACCGGCACGCGCCGTGTCGAATTCGATGGCAGCCTGCTCGACTGTGGTGTCGACTGCGGCGTGCGCGTCCACGCGAGTGCGCAGCAGTTGATAGGAACCGAGCCGCAACAGATCGAGCAGCACCGGGTCGATTCGGTCCAGCGGGCGATTGGCCGCATGGACGATGACGGCGTCGAGCAGGCCAAGCGCGCGGCACGCACCGTAGGCGAGTTCGGTGGCGAAGGCCGCGTCGCGCCCGGCGACGTGACGTTCGCGAAGCAGTCCGGGGAGGACCAGGTTCGCATAGGCATCGCGCTCCGATACGGCGCGCAGCACGTCGAAGGCCGCCTGCCGCGCCGGGTCGAGCGGCTTGCGCGGTGGCCGCCGGCCGCCCTGCGGGCGGGTCACTGGGCGCTCGCGTTCTCGTCGAGGCGGGCACCCCTGGCCCAGTCGGCGGCCCTCATGGGTTTCTTGCCGGGGGGCTGGACGTCACCGAGTAGCACCGGGGTCGACGACGTACCCACGTGCACTCCTTGACGATCGATGCGAATCAGCCCGGGCGGCAGGGGTTCTCCGCCGCTCACGGTGACCGGGCCAACCTTCACCCGCACGTCTCCGATCATGGTCCATGCCCCCGGATTTGGCGTCACTGCGCGAATCCTTCTTTCGACGACACGGCCGGGCAGGTCCCAGCGCACGCGCGCCTCCTCGACCGTGATCTTGGGTGCGACGGTGACGCCGTCGGCCGGCTGCGGCACCGCAGTCAGCGAGCCGTCGGCGACGCCGTCCATGGTCTTCTCCAGAAGCATGGCGCCCGAAATCGACAGTCGGTCAAGGAGGTCACCGGCCGTGTCCGTCGGCCGAACGGTCTCGGTGACCACGCCGAACACGGGCCCCGAGTCCAAGCCGCGCTCGATGCGGAACGTCGTCGCACCCGTCACCTCGTCGCCGGCTGCGATGGCGGCCTGCACGGGCGCCGCACCGCGCCACGCGGGCAGCAGCGAGAAATGCAGGTTGATCCAGCCGAGCGGCGGGACGCCGAGCAAATCGTCGCGCAGCAGGGCTCCATAGGCCACGACGGCACAGCAGTCGGGTGCCAATTCGCGGAGCTCCGCCACGAATTCGCCGCCGTTGGGCTGCGGCGGGCGCAGCACCGGGATACCGGCGTCGATGGCGAGTTGTGCGACCGGTGACGGCGCCGGGCGGCCACGACGACCGGACGCGGCGTCGGGTCGCGTCAGCACGGCGATGACGTCGTGATGTGGGGAGTCGATGAGCCGCCGCAACGACGGGAGCGCGGGTTCCGGGGTGCCCGCAAAGATGAGTCGCACTGCTTACCTGCTGATCTGGTAGTACTCGCGTTCGGACACTCCGGCCAGCGGCGCGACGAACATCCACGGAATCGTGGTGACGGACTTGTTGAGCGTGGCGACCGCATCGTTGTAGTACTGGCGGGCGAACGCAAGCTTGTTCTCGGTGTCGGCGAGATTGTCCTGAAGGTTCAGAAAGTTGCTCGACGAGTTCAGTTGCGGGTAGGTCTGACCAAGCGCGAGAAGCGGTCCGAGGGCAGTGTCGAGCTCCCGTTCCGCGGCACTGCGCTGGGCGACCGACTTTCCGCCCGTCGCGGACGTCAGCGCGGCCCGTGCGTCGGTGACGTGGTCGAGCACACCTTTCTCGTGCGCGGCGAACGTCTGCACCGTGTGCACCAGGCTGGGGATGAGCGACGCCCGCCGGGTCAGCTCGACGTCGATGCCGGACAACGCCTCCGACACCCGAACGTCGGCTGAGCGAATCTTGTTGTAGCCCATGACGAAGCCCACCAGGACGAGCACCAGCAGCACGACGACCAAGATCAGCACGTAACTCACCACGAGCCTCCTCCCCCTCCGCCGCCGCCTCCGCCGCCCCCGCCACCGCCACTGCTGCTTCCGCCCGAGGACGACGATGACTGCGAGGCGGTGTATGCGCCGATCGACGACGACAGCGCCGATTCGAAGCTGTCGAAGTTCGGTCCACTGGAGTGACCGCTGAAGCCCCAGCCGGTCGACGTCGACGAGGAATTGTACCAATCGGGTTGCGGGGCAACGGCTCCCACCGTGTCCTGATACTTCTTTGCCCACAGCGCCGCGGCGCCGCCCGCGATGGCGAACGGGATGTAGGCGGTGTACAGATCCTTGCGCGCCGCGAAGTCGAACCGCGTCTCCGCCGAATCGGTGGACAGCAACCGGTGGAATCCGCCTGCCTGCGACCACAACTGGCGGCCCGTCGCCGTCCGCCGGGTGCCGACGCCGTCGGACCACGACTTCTTGGAGAACAGGAAGAACGCGATGAACGGCAGCCCCCACATGGTCGCCGGGAAACCCCACCGGAAGAAACCGCAGACTGCCGCGATCACGGCCAGCAGGTTGAACCAGCGCACCCAGAGTTCCTTCTTGCGCTTGACCATCAAACCGTCGCCGATCGACCACGCGTGGACCGCCGCGGTCATGTCGACCTTGGCCGAGTTCAGCTTCTTGCCTGCCGTGGCGGTCTTCTTGGCCGCGAACTCCTTGCCGGGGCCCATCACCTTGAGTGCCGACCCGACGGCGATGCTGACGGGATCGACGTCGGCCCACGCCGCGGGTGGCGCCGTGCCGCGAACGTTCCACTGGTCGTCGTTGACCTGCCTGAGGTCGATCAGCTTCCGCTCGGCGAGGTAGAAGAGCGTGGCCGTCAATCCGTTCTTCGGAACTGCTTCGGTGCGGATGTACTCGGTCTGCACCGGCCCGAGGCCAGCGGGTGGGCCGTACTGCACGGGAAAGCCCGGATCTGGCTCAACGGTGGTGCGGTACCAGAGGTACGCGATCAGCGCGCCCGCGACGGAGAGGCCGAACACCCAGATCACACCGCCCAGCGAGCGACCGAGGATGCGGTCCCAGTCGTAGGACCACGGCAGGCTGATCCGCGCCGGGGTCGGCACGTCAACCCCCGCTCGCAGGGTCACCGGTGTGCGGGGCGCCAGGTCCCGTGCGCTGAGTTCGATCGTGTTGCCGGACACCGCGAGCCCGTCGCACCTGCGCCCCGTGCCGATGCCGACCGAACACTCGGCACCGGTGACGTCGGCCGGCAGCGTCGCGCGGACACGGACGTGCTGGATCTCGTTGTTCCACGACGGCGCGATGACGTTCCAGAAGAACACCGATGTCGAGTCCGGATCTCCGACGACGGAGGGGAAGCTCTTCTTCTCGCCCGTGCTGCCAGGGTCAAGGACCCCGGGGATCGAGTATCGGAGCTCATAGGTGTGCGTACCCGAGGAC
>NZ_JAVRQA010000328.1:0-15666 GCF_032161845.1 Mycobacterium sp. | reverse complement strand
CGTCGCACGGGTGGTGCGCAGTCGTGGCGCCGACTCGGTGCTGCAGCCCCCGATCACCGGCAAGCCGTGGCGCCTCGGCATCGCGACCGCAGGAACCTTCGACAACCTCGCGCTCGAAGAGGTGCCCAACTCCGAGGAACCGTTGCGCGCCGCGCACATTCGCGTCGAGATGAACGCCGTTGCGGCCAACTTCCGAGACGTGATGATCACACTCGGGATGTTCACCCACGACGCCCTGCTTGGCAGCGAGGGCGCCGGCGTCGTGGTCGAGGTCGGCGATGGGGTCACGGACTTCGCCGTTGGTGACCGCGTGATGGGCCTGTTCCCCGAGGGCACCGGCACCGTCGTCCAGGCCGACGCCCGCCTGGTGGCGCCCATCCCGACCGGCTGGACCGACGCCGAGGCCGCCGCCACCCTGGTGGTGTTCACCACGGCGTACTACGGCCTGCGTGAGCTGGCCGACGTGCAGCCCGGCCAGTCGATCCTGATCCATGCCGCCACCGGCGGGGTTGGCCTGGCCGCCGTTCAGTTGGCCAGGCACTGGGGTCTCGAGGTCTTCACCTCCGCGAGCCGTCCCAAGTGGGACACGTTGCGTGCCATGGGCTTCGACGACGATCACATCGGCGACTCGCGCAACCTCGACTTCGAGCAGAAGTTCACCGACGTCACCGGTGGCCGTGGTTTCGACGTGGTGCTCGACTCGCTGGCGGGCGACTTCGTCGACGCGTCGCTGCGACTGCTGCCGCGCGGCGGCTCGTTCCTCGAGATGGGCAAGACCGACATTCGCGACGCCGACACCGTCGCGGCGGCTCATCCCGGCGTGCGCTACCGCGCCTTCGACCTGTTCGAGCCAGGCCGCCCGCGGATGCACGAGTACATCGTCGAACTGTCGAGGATGTTCGAAGAGGGCATCCTGACACCACTGCCCGTGACCACGTGGGACATCCGGCGCGCACCAGCGGCGCTGCGGCACCTCAGCCAGGCCCGCCACATCGGCAAGATCGTGATGACCATGCCTGCGGCGTGGACGCGCGGCACGGTCCTGATCACCGGTGGCACCGGCATGGCGGGCGCCTCGGTGGCCCGCCACGTCGTCAGACACCACGGGGTGCGCCAGTTGACGTTGCTCTCCCGCCGCGGACCCGACGCCCCAGGCGCTGCCGAGTTGGTCGCCGAACTGACCGCCGCGGGCGCCCACGTGCAGGTGCTCGCCGCCGACGCCGCCGACCGCTCCGAGTTGCGCGCGGTGCTGGACTCCTTCGATGCCGCGCACCCGCTGTCCGCGATCATCCACGCGGCCGGTGTGCTCGACGACGCGGTCGTCGGGTCGCTGACACCGGACCGCATCGATCCGGTCCTTCGGGCCAAGGTGGACGCCGCGTGGAACCTGCACGAACTGAGCCTCGAGACGAATGTCGCTGCGTTCGTGTTGTTCTCGTCGATGGCCGGTGTCGTCGGCTCGTCGGGTCAGGCCAACTACTGCGCGGCCAACACCTTCCTGGACGCGCTGTCCGCCCACCGACGCGCCAACGGACTGCCCGCAACCTCCCTGGCGTGGGGGCTGTGGGAGCAGGCCAGCGACATGACCGGCCACCTCGCGGACGCCGACCTGTCCCGGTTGGGCCGTGACGGCATCCTCGCGATGTCGACCGACGACGCAATGGCGCTGTTCGACTCGGCCCTCGTGGTTGGCGAAGCCCTCCTCGCCCCCGTCCGGATCGACCGGGCCGCGCTGCGGTCACGGTCGGCCGAAGGTCTGCTGCCGCCGATGTTTGCCCAGCTCGCGAACGCCTCCGCCAGGCGCCGCGTCGACGACTCGCTGGTCGCGGCGAAGTCCAAATCAGCTCTGGCGCAACGCCTGCACGGCCTGACCGAACAGGCTCAACAGACGCTGGTGCTCGACCTCCTGCGGTCGCACATGTCGGCCGTGCTCGGCAACACCGAGCCCGACGCCATCACCGCCGAGTTGGCGTTCTCCGATCACGGGTTCGACTCGCTCACGGCCGTCGAACTGCGCAACCGGCTCAAAACGGCGACCGGACTTGCCCTTTCGCCGACCCTCATCTTCGACTACCCGACCCCGCTGGCGTTGGCCGGCTACATCCGTCAGGAACTCGCCGGGGCATCTCCCGAGGTCGCGCAGACCACGTCGGTGACGTCCGTCCTCGACGAGCCGATCGCCATCGTCGGCATGTCCTGCCGCTATCCCGGCGGGGTGGACTCACCGGAGACCCTGTGGGACATGGTCGCCGCCGGACGGGACGTCGTCTCGGACTTTCCGACCGACCGCGGCTGGGATCTGGCCGGCCTCTTCAGCGCCGACGCCGACGCCGCAGGCAAGTCCTACGCCAACACCGGTGGCTTCCTGTACGACGCGGCCGACTTCGACCCTGGCTTCTTCGGGGTCTCCCCGACCGAGGCGCTGGCGATGGACCCGCAGCAGCGGCTGTTCCTCGAGCTCGCGTGGGAGGGCCTCGAGCGCGGCGGCATTGACCCAACGTCGCTGCGCGGCAGTGCCACCGGCGTGTTTGCCGGTGTGTACGCCCAGGGCTACGGTGTCGGCGCCGACGGGGCGGAGGGCTTCCGCCTGACGGGTCAGGCCTCAAGCGTGGCGTCGGGGCGGGTGTCCTACGTGCTCGGCCTCGAGGGGCCTGCCGTGTCGATCGACACCGCATGCTCGTCGTCACTGGTCGCGCTGCACATGGCCGTGCAGGCGCTGCGGCTCGGGGAGTGCGACCTCGCCCTCGCGGGCGGCGTCACCGTCAACGCCACCCCCGACATCTTCGTGGAGTTCAGCAGGCAACGCGGACTGTCGTCGGACGGCCGGTGCAAGTCGTTCGCCGGCGCGGCGGACGGCACCGGATTCGCCGACGGCGGAGGCATTCTCGTCGTCGAGCGGCTCTCCGATGCTCGGCGTCACGGCCATCAGGTGCTGGCACTGGTGCGCGGATCGGCGATCAACCAGGACGGCGCGTCCAACGGGCTGACGGCGCCGAACGGCCCTTCGCAGCAGCGCGTCCTGCGGGCGGCGCTGGCCAATGCCGGCCTCAGCGCGTCCGACGTCGACGTCGTCGAGGCTCACGGCACCGGCACCACGCTCGGTGACCCGATCGAGGCGCAGGCGCTGCTGGCGACCTACGGGCAGGATCGCCGCCACCCGCTGTGGCTGGGGTCGGTGAAGTCGAACATGGGGCACGCCCAGGCTGCCGCGGGTGTCGCGGGCATCATCAAGATGGTCCAGTCGATGCGCCACGAGCAGCTGCCCGCCACGCTGCACGTGGACGAGCCGACGCCGCACGTCGACTGGACGATGGGGTCGGTCGCCCTCTTGACCGAGGCCCAGCCGTGGCCGGAGACCGGCATTCCGCGCCGGGCCGGGGTGTCGTCCTTCGGCATCAGCGGGACGAACGCACACGTGATCATCGAGCAGGCGCCGACGTCGGTCGTGCCCGCCGTCGAGGTTCACCGGCCCGCCGTCGCGCCGTGGGCACTGTCCGCGAAGACGCCTGAGGCCCTTGCCGATCAGGCGCGGCGGCTGGCCGACCACATTCAAGCCGACCCCGGACTGGACGCCGTCGACGTCGGTTGGACGCTGGGCGGCCGCGCGTCGTTCGCGCATCGCGCGGTCCTGGTCGGCGCGGGTCGCGACGATCTGCTGCCCCAGCTGAGGGACCTTGCCGACGACCAACAGGGCTCCGGCACCGTCCGCGGTCGCGCCACCGGCTCTGGCAAGACCGCGTTCGTCTTTCCCGGCCAGGGCGCCCAGACATTGGGGATGGGCCGGGAGCTGCACGCCGAGTTCCCCGTCTTCGCGGAGGCGTTCGACGCGGTCACCACGGAACTGGACCGTCACCTGCTCCGTCCCATCCGCGACGTGATGTGGGGCAACAACGCGACCGTGTTGGATTCGACGGAGTTCGCGCAGCCCGCACTGTTCACCGTCGAGGTGGCGATGTTCCGGTTGCTCGAATCGTGGGGTCTTCACCCGGATTACGTGCTCGGTCACTCGATCGGCGAGCTGACCGCCGCGCACGTCGCCGGCGTGCTGTCGCTCGAGAACGCCGCCGCGCTGGTGGCCGCGCGCGGCAGGCTGATGCAGCGACTGCCCGAGGGCGGTGCGATGGTGGCGGTGTCGTCGAGCGAGGCCGAGATGCGGCCGCTGCTGCGCGACGGCGTCGGCATCGCGGCCGTCAACGGGCCCGACTCCGTGGTGATCTCCGGTCCCGAGGATGCGGTCCTTGCGATCGCCGAGGAGGCACGCGCCACTGGGTGCCGCGTGCACCAGCTGGCGGTGTCTCATGCCTTCCACTCGTCCTTGATGGAGCCGATGCTGCTGGAGTTCAGCACGGTGGCCGGCGGAATGTCGTTGGCGGAGCCGATGATTCCGGTGATCTCCAACTTGACCGGCGAACTGGCGGGGCCCGACTTCGCGACCGCACCGTACTGGGGCCGCCACATCCTCGAGGCGGTCCGGTTCGCCGACAGCGCGCGGTTCCTCGAGTCGGTGGGTGTCACCCGGTTCCTCGAAGTGGGACCGGCCAGCGGGCTCACGGCCTCGATCGCGATGTCGCTGACCGAGTCCGAGCCCGTGACGGCCTCGACGCTGAAGAAGGACGGCTCCGAAGCGACGGCGCTGCTGACGGCGCTGGCCCAGCTGTCCGTCGCGGGCGTCGACGTGGACTGGCGGGCGGCGTGCGACGGCGGAAAACTGCTCGACCTGCCGACCTACGCCTTCCAGCGGCGCCGGTTCTGGCTGTCGGGTAGCGGGTCGGGTACGACCGACGCCGTCGGCCTTGGGCTCGGCGGCACCGAACACGCACTGCTCGGGGCCGTCGTCGAATCGCCAGAGACCGGCGGCGTGGTGCTGACGGGCAGGCTGTCGCTGTCGTCGCAGCCGTGGCTGGCCGACCACGCGGTTGCAGGCGTCGTGCTGTTCCCCGGTGCCGGCTTCGTCGAATTGGCGATCAGGGCAGGCGACGAGGTGGGTTGCAACAGCGTCGACGAGTTGATGCTGCACGCGCCGCTGGTGCTGCCTGCCGAAGGTGTCGCCGTGCAGGTCGTGGTCAGCGAGGCCGACGGGGCAGGTGGCCGCGTGGTGTCGATCTTCTCGCGGGCCCAACAGGATTCGGCAACCTGGATCCTGAACGCCGAGGGCGAACTCAGTGTCGCCGCGTCGGCGCCGGGCTCCGACCTGTCGATCTGGCCACCGGTTGGGGCGCGCGAGATCGACGTGTCCGACGCCTACGCCGACCTGTCGGCGCGTGGCTACGAGTACGGCCCCGCGTTCCGTGGGCTGAAGGCGATGTGGCGCCGCGGCGACGAGGTGTTCGCCGAGGTCGCCCTTCCGCAGGAGCTGCAGGCGAGCGGACTCGGCGTGCATCCCGTGCTGCTCGACGGTGCGCTGCACGCGGTCGTGCTGAGCCGCGATGACAACGAGGGTGAGATGGCCCTGCCGTTCTCGTGGCAGAAGGTGTCGCTGCACGCGTCGGGAGCCTCGGCCGTCCGCGCGCGGCTCGTCCCGAACGGTACGAGTTCCATGTCGATCGACCTCGCCGACGGCCTGGGCCTTCCGGTGCTCTCCGTCGAGGCGATGGTGGCCCGACCGGTGACGGCCCAGCAGTTGGCGGCCGCGGTCGGCGGATCCGGTGGCGGCGAATTGTTCGAGGTGGTGTGGTCCGCAGCGACACCCGCCTCGGAGCCCGTCGACGCCGAGATCGACGTGTTCGAATCCATCGCCGTCGCAATCGATTCCGACGACGACCTGGCTGGCGTCTACGGCGCGACCCACGTCGCCCTCGAGCGACTGCAGTCGTGGCTGACCCAGGCGTCGGATTCGGCGTCGGATTCAGCGAAGCCCCCAACGCTGGTGGTGACGACCCGCGGGGCGGTCGCCCTGCCTGGTGAGGACATCACCGATCTGGCCGGCGCCGCAGTATGGGGTCTGGTCCGGGCCGCGCAGACCGAGCACCCGGGCCGGGTCGTACTGGCAGACCTCGACCACGCGAGCACTGACGTCGATCCTGCCGCCATCGTCTCCCTCGGCGAACCCCAGGTGGTGATCCGGGACGGCGTTCTGCACACCGCGCGGGTGCTGCCGAGTAGGGCCGCCGAGTCTCTGCTGACGCCGCCCGATGGTGGCGCTCCGTGGCGGCTGGCGGTCGCCGACGAGGCGTCGACGGGCACGTTCGACGACCTGACGCTGCAGGCGATCCCCGGCGCCGACGAGCCACTGGCGGCCGGTCGCATCCGGGTCGACGTGCGCGCAATCGGCGCGAACTTCCGCGACGTGATGATCGCGCTCGGGCTCTACCCGGGCGGCGGCGTCATGGGCATCGAGGCGGCCGGTGTCGTCGTCGAGGTCGGGCCTGGGGTGACGGAGGTGTCGGTCGGTGACCGGGTGATGGGCCTGTTCCCCGAGGGCACCGGCTCGTCTGCCACCACCGATGCCCGTGTCGTGCTTCCCATTCCGGCGGACTGGGGCTACGCACAGGGCGCAGGCTTCACGGTCGGCTTCGCGACGGCGTTCTTCGCGCTGCGTGGGTTGGCCGACGTGCAACCGGGTCAGTCGGTGCTGATCCACGCGGGCACCGGCGGCGTCGGAATGGCGGCCGTTCAGTTGGCCAGGCATTGGGGTCTCGAGGTGTTCGCCACCGCGAGCCGACCCAAGTGGGACACGTTGCGGGCCATGGGCTTCGACGACGACCACATCGCCGACTCCCGCACGTTGGAATTCGAACAGAAGATCCTGTCCGTCACCGGCGGACGTGGAGTCGACGTCGTCCTGGACTCGCTGTCCGGCGACTTCGTCGACGCGTCGCTGCGACTGCTGCCGCGGGGCGGATCGTTCCTGGAGATGGGCAAGACCGACATTCGCGACGCCGACACCGTCGCCGCGGCTCATCCCGGCGTGCGCTACCGCGCCTTTGACCTGTTCGAGGCGGGGGCCGACGGCGTCAGCCAGATCTTGACGGGCGTCGCCGGGCTCAGCGATGGCGGTGTCCTGCGGCCGCTGCCCGTGTCGACGTGGGACGTGCGGCGAGCGCCTGCGGCGTTGCGGCACCTCAGCCAGGCCCGCCACATCGGCAAGGTCGTCCTGACGATGCCCGACGCATGGGCCGGCGGGACCGTGCTGATCACCGGAGGCACCGGCATGGCTGGCGCCTCGGTGGCCCGCCACGTGGTCGCGCAGCACGGCGTGCGCCACCTGGTGCTGCTGTCGCGCCGCGGAGCCGACGCGCCTGGCGCCGCGGAACTGGTGGCCGAACTGACCGCCGCGGGCGCGCACGTGCAGGTGGTCGCCGCGGACGCCGCCGACCGGGATGCGCTCGGCAAGAGCCTGGCGAACATCGACCATCAGCATGCGCTGTCGGCGGTGATCCACACCGCAGGCGTGATCGATGACGCGGTGCTGACATCGCTGACCCCCGATCGGGTCGACGCGGTGCTACGGGCCAAGGTCGACGCGGCGTGGAATCTGCACGAGCTGACCCGCGACCTCGACCTGTCCGCGTTCGTGATGTTCTCCTCGATGGCGGGCCTGGTCGGCGCCTCCGGGCAGGCGAACTACTCGGCGGCCAACGCCTACCTCGATGCCCTGGCCGCCCACCGGCGCGCCAACGGCCTGCCCGCGATGTCGTTGGGCTGGGGACTGTGGGAGCAGGCCAGTGGGATGACGGGCCACCTTCAGGACGTCGACCTGGCCCGGCTCAACCGCGACGGCATCCTGGCGCTGGCCGTCGACGACGCGCTCGCCCTGTTCGACGAGGCGTTGACCGTCGACGAGCCCTTCCTGGTGCCGGCCCGGATCGACCGCGTCGCGCTGCGGACCAAGTCCGCGGCGGGCACGCTGCCACCGATGTTCATCGATCTGATCTCGGGGCCCGCCCGCCGACAGGTCGGCGACTCCCTGGCTGCCGCCCAGTCGCGATCGGCTCTGTCGCAACGCCTTTCGGGGCTGCCCGTCGACGAGCAGCACGACCTGCTGCTCGACCTGGTGCGGTCCCACATGGCGACGGTGCTGGGACTGCCGAATCCGCAGTCGATCGCGCCGGACTTGGCGTTCCAGGATCACGGGTTCGACTCGCTCACCGCCGTCGAACTCCGCAACCGGCTCAAGGCGGCGACCGGGTTGACGCTGTCGCCGACGCTGATCTTCGACTATCCCAACCCGTCGGCGATCGCCGAGTACTTCCGCACCCAACTCGTCGGGGAGTCCGAGCAGGCGCCCGCGACGAACTCGATCGACGAGGAACTCCAGCGCGTCGTGGCCACCATCCCGGTCAAGCGCCTGCGGCAAGCGGGCGTGCTCGACATGCTGCTGAACCTCGCCGCCCAGGGCAGTGGGGCGGACGCCCCCGCTGCGGGCGCATCGACCGAGCCGCGGACCCAGGACATCGCCGACATGGATCTCCAGGACCTGCTGGCCGCCTTCGGTGACGATGACGATGACGTCTAGGCCTCGATGAGGATCGTCATCACCGGGGCCGACTGCGCCATCGGTCGCGGGGTGGCCGCACGCTTGGTGAGCCTCGCCCACAGTGTCATCGGCGTTGGCGCGCGGCGCCCCGAAAGTTGGCCTGGGTCAGTCGACTTCGTCGTCTCGCAGCAGTGCGATGCCGACGTCGTGGCGGGCGCTGACGCCGTTCTGCACTGCGGCGGCACCTCGACGTCGGCTCGAGCTGGCCGCACCGTGGTCCTGTCCGCCGAAGCCGGCCCCGACGCGATCGTGGTCCGGACGGCGCTCGTCCTGGGCCGCCACGTCGACGACGCCGTGCTGCGCCTCTGTTCGGGCGCGGTCGTCTTCGACGTCGACGGCTCCGCGGACCGACCCCTTCAGGTGGTGCATGCCCACGACGTCGAGCGGGTCCTGGTGCGGGCGCTGCTCGATCCCGACCTGCCCCCTGGCGTTGTCGACGTCGTCGCCGACGGACACACCACCCTGCGCGAGATCGCCGCAGCGGTCGGAAGGCCGGTGCTCACGATCCCCAGCCGGCTGCGACGGCTCGTCCCCGACCCGCTACCCGAGCTGCCGACGCTTGACCCCACGGGTCTGCGCGACGCCTGGGGATTCACGCCCGGCTACGACGTCGCGCAGGCCGTCGAGGACTTCGCGCTCGCCTGCCGCGGTCGGATCACGGTGGGCCGCACCGTCCACGACATCCCCTGGCGGCTTCCCCGCGTGCTCGAGATCCCGGCAGTCGATGCCCCCGCTGCCGACGGCGTCGAGCCGGTACCCGCAGGCCAGGGGCCGGCCAACGGCGAGTTCGACACACCGATCGATCCCCGCTTCCCCGCGTTCATCGCCACCAATCTGTCGGAGGCCCTGGCGGGCCCGTTCTCGCCGTCGTCGGCCTCGGTGACGGTGTTGGGCACGCGGGCGGCGGGTCTGGTGATCTCCGAGCGACTCCGACCGGGTGGGGCCGTGCAGCGCGAGATGTCGGTACGGACGACCGGCGTCTTCGGCCATCGGCTGTATGCGGGCATCACGACCGGACACTTCATGGCCCACACGGTGCCGTTCATCGATCCGAACCTGGTGCTCTCCGGTTTCTTCGGGCACACCGAGGACGGCCTCGAGCTGTTCGGCGAACACTTGCCACCCGTCGAACCGCGCAGCTTCGCCCGTCAACTCCGCGGCGGGTTGACGTTCGCCAACTGCCTGATCGGATTGTCCGCGGGGTCGAATCGCGACACCAAGGACTTCGTGGGTGACGTCGCGCGATTGGAGACGGCGGCCGACGACCCCGCTGGCCTCGACGACCGTCGACTGCGGGAGCTGATCCTGCTCGGGCGCGATCACGTCGTGCACGGTTGGGTGTTGTCGTCGGCATCGATCCTGCTGTGCGCCGGCTACGGCGTGGTCATGCGACTGCTCTGTGGACGCGACGTCATGCCCGCCGCGGGCGATGAACTGGTCAGCGCGCAGGCGCTCGGCGCCGTCCACCGACTGGTGGCGGTCGTGCGGCGCGAGCCCGTCGCGGCCCGGCTGCTTTCCGAACCGAAGATCGACGTCGCGGCACTCGCCGCCCAGGCGCCGGAGTTCTCGGTCGCGTTGACCCGCGAGCTTGCCCTGATCGGTCATCGTGGCCCCGGCGAGGTCGAGATGCGTTGTGCCACCTACGCGGACGATCCCGACCTGCTGATCAGGATGGTGGCCAAGGCTCTCGTCGCAGCGCCCAGGGAGCTTCCCGTCCTGCCTCGGGTACCGCTGCGCGCGCGGGCGGTGGCCGTTGCTGCCGCCGCCCAGATCCGCGAGCGCGAGGTCCGGCGTGACCGAATGGTGCGCGCGATCTGGGTGCTGCGGCGGCTGCTGCGGGAGCAGGGCAGGCGCATGGTCGAGGCGGGCGAACTCGGCGAGGTCGACGACGTGTTCTATCTGCTCGTCGACGAATTGGACGACCTTCCGCCCGACCTGGCTGGCATCGTCGCCCGACGCCGGACCGAACAGGCGACGCTGCAACACGCGGTGCCGCCGGAGGCATTCAGTGGTCAGTGGCTCCCGACGGAGGCACCGACGGCCGCGTTCCATGGCGGCGAGGTCCTTCACGGCATCGGGGTGTCGGGCGGTCGCGTCCGCGGTCTGGTCCGCGTCGTGCACGCCGAGACGATCGACGAACTGCAGCCGGGCGAGATCCTCGTCGCGAAGGTCACCGACGTGGGCTACACCCCGGCGTTCGCCTATGCCGCGGCCGTGGTGACCGAACTCGGCGGGCCGACGTCGCACGCCGCGATCGTCGCGCGGGAGTTCGGCGTGCCCTGCGTCGTCAATGCCAGAGGGGCCGCCGCCCTGCTGTCCACGGGCACACTGATCGAGGTCGATGGAGCGACGGGCGAGGTGACGGTAGTCGGCGATTGACGAGTGTCTATCGTGACGGTCATGGACTTCGCGATGTCGGCAAAGGCGCAGGATTACCACCAACGGCTCACCGACTTCATGGTGGAGTTCGTCTTCCCCGGTGAGCACTCCTATGACCAGTACCGACTGGAGGCCGGGCCGAACGATCACACCGTCCCCCCAGTGGTCGAGGAGCTCAAGAAGCTGGCCAGGGACAGGGGCCTGTGGAACCTGTTCCTGCCGTCGGAGTCGGGGCTGACCAACCTGGAGTACTCGCCGTTGGCGGAGCTGTCGGGCTGGAGCATGGAGTTGGCGCCAGAAGCGCTGAACTGCGCGGCGCCGGACACCGGGAACATGGAGACCCTGCATCTCTTCGCGACGCCAGAGCAGAGCAAGCAGTGGCTGGAGCCGCTGCTGAACGGTGAGATCCGCAGCGCGTTCGCGATGACGGAGCCTGCGGTGGCCTCCAGCGACGCTCGCAACATCGAGACGACGATGCTGCGCGACGGCGGCGACTACGTCATCAACGGCCGCAAGTGGTGGACCTCGGGCGCCAACGACCCGCGCTGCAAGATCCTGATCGTGATGGGCCGTACCAACCCCGACGCCGCGAGCCATCAGCAGCAGTCGATGATCCTGGTGCCGATCGACACCCCGGGGATCACCATCGTCCGCTCGCTTCCGGTGTTCGGCTGGCAGGACCAGCACGGGCACGCCGAGGTCGTCTTCGACAACGTGCGGGTGCCGGTCAGCAATCTGCTCGGTGAGGAGGGTGGCGGGTTCGCGATCGCGCAGGCCCGTCTCGGCCCCGGCCGCATCCACCACTGCATGCGGGCCATCGGCGTTGCCGAGCGGGCACTGGCCCTGATGGTCGATCGGGTGAACAAGCGCATCGCGTTCGGCAAGCAGCTCGCCGAGCAGGGAGTGGTGCAGCAGCAGGTCGCCTTGTCCCGCAACGAGATCGATCAGGCCCGGCTGTTGTGCGAAAAGGCGGCGTGGACGATCGACGAGCACGGCAACAAGGAGGCGCGCAACCAGGTGGCGATGATCAAGGCGGTCGCTCCGCAGATGGCGTGCAACGTGCTGGACCGCGCCATCCAGGTGCACGGCGCCGCTGGGATCAGCGATGACTTCCCGCTCGCAAGGCTGTACGGCTGGCACCGCGCGATGCGCCTGTTCGACGGCCCCGACGAGGTGCACATGCGCACCATCGCGCGTGCCGAACTCGGTCGGGAGAAGAGCGCGTTCGCAGCGGCGGTGACGTCGTAGTGGTCTCCGCCGGCGGCAGCGTCTCCAGAGGGGATGAGCTGTCCGGGGCGTGGAACTTCCGAGACGTGGCTGAGGAGACCGGGATCCGGCCGGGTCGGCTCTTCCGCTCCAGCGAGCTGAGCAATCTCGACGACGCGGGTCGTGCCGCGATGATGCGCTACGGCATCGGCGACGTCGCCGATCTGCGCTCCGTGCGGGAGGTGGAGCGTCGGGGGCCGGGCCAGGTGCCCGACGGAGTCGAGATCCACCTGCTGCCCTTTCACGAGCTCGCCACCAACCAGGCCGAGGCACCGCACGAACACGCCTTCGAGAAGATGCTGACCGACAAGCCCGACGACGAGGACGTCGGCCTCGCTGCCGCGCGCTTCATGACCGAGGAGTACGAGCGCTTTCCGGCGTTGCCCGGCGCCCACATGGCCGTGCGCCAGGTGATTTCGCTGTTGGCCGATGGACGGCCCGTCATCACCCATTGCTTCGCAGGCAAGGACCGCACCGGGTTGACCGTCGCGCTGGTACTGGAAACCCTTGGGGTGGAACGCGATGCCATCGTCGCCGACTTCCTCCGCAGCAATGCCGCGGTGGCCCAACTGCGGGAGCGCATCCTAGAGTCGATCCGGAACCGCAGCGAAAATACGACACCGGAGATCATCACGTTCGCCGAAGCGCGCCTCAACGAAGAGGTGCTCGGCGTCCGTGAGGACTACCTGGAGACCTCGCGCCGCGCCATTGACCGCGACTTCGGCTCGGTGCCGAAATATCTTGAGGCCGTTGGCGTGACGGCCGATCAGGTGTCGCGGCTGCGCCAGGCGCTGCTCACCTAGCCTGCGGGATCTCGACGTCGGAGAACAGCACGCGAACGCCCCCGGTGGACAGCGCCGCCATGGCCTGGAAGAACGCCCCTGCCTCCGGCGTCGTGACAGCCACGCTGGCCGCGTCGTAGTCGGGATAGTAGAGGTCGATCATCCGGTAGGCGGGCGTCGGAGACCCATCCTCCTTCGGCCACACCTTCGACGTCTCGAAGCGGACGTGGCCAGGGATCTTGCGAGCGGCCTCCAATTGCTCGGCTTCGTAGGCGGTTTCGAAGGCATCGGGATCGGTCGGATTGTCGTAGATGACCGTGATCTTGGTTTCAGACATGTAGCCGATCATGCTCCTCGGTCGCCCGTCCCGCAGGGTGCGTCATCCGAGGCTCGCGGTGTTGCTTATTCCCCCGTTGGTGACCTTCGGCGTTCCTGAGTGATACGTGACGTGATTGTCGATCCCGTTGAGCGTGATGACGTCGACCGAGTCGATGGTGACGACGCCGTCGATCCCGGAGACGACGAGGCTGGCGCAATGACCGTGAATCGTGACCGGGCTGCTGCCGCCCCCCACGGTGAGGTGGCCGTCGTTGCAGTAGACGGTCTGGGGGCCGTTGTCGGTCAGCGTGCGGTTGGCGCCGGGCGAGAGCCTGATCGCCGTGTCATCTGCCACCAGACGGGCGACCGCGCCGGTGCTGATGCCGATGGCGCCGCCCACCCAGCCGACGACGATGAGCGCCCAGACGGCCATCCCGATCATCAACCGGGTCCGTAGCCGACCGACCCAGTTACCCGACTCGTCACGATCCAGGTCGTAGGCGAACGAGCTCACGCACAGTGCGCGTTCCGGATGCCGCGCGTCGGCCAAGATCACGCCGTCGTCATACGCGCGGCCCTTCACCACCAACTCGCCCTGGCGGCCATCGAGTGCGTACCGGACCTTGGTCTTGGTGCTGGGGCCGCTCCAGAGCTGACGGGTCACCGTCCAGCCGTGCGCCTGGGGAAGCCACACGTTGGAATACGTCGTACCGCTGTAATACGTCCCACGCGAGATCATCTCGGTTCCGATGACCTGCGCGACCCGTCCCCACTTGAGCAGGGTCAGGCGGGTGCGCGCCGTCCAGAACTGGATACCGTAGATCACGGCGAGCACGACCACCGCCGCGGGCGCCAGCAATTCGGGGTTGGTGATCCACACGATGATGGGCGGAATCGCCACCATGAACATGGCGAACAGGTACCACCACCGGAACGGCAGCAGTTCGGCCAGCATGAAGCGCACCGGAATCCCGCGCGGAGCGTCGGCGAGCCGGGTGTCCAGCGGCGCACTGGGGCGGCCCATGCCGGTGCCGAACGCGTTCGTCAGCGTCGGTTGAAGGCGCTGGAGCGCGGCGAACACGTCGGACATCTGGCCGGGCGTCGGACCCTGCGTCTGTTGCGACCGTGCTTCGGCGAGTTGCCTCTCCAGGTCGGCGATGCGACGCGCGTCGGCCACCTGTTTCTCCAACTCGGCGATCCGCTGCTCTGGGTCCTCCGGGGACGTCACCTGCGAATGCTCCCACGATGCGGGTGCGCGGGGCGGCGTCAGACCAACAACACCCCGGCCACCCACACCATCGTTGCAAGCAGCGCGCCCGCCAACTCGACTCCGACCGATAGCGCGACGCCCTTGATGGCATGCACGGTCGACGCCCAGGCCAGCCGCGAGTCCTGCCTCGAGGCCAGCTCAGCGAGGAAGACGCCCAAGACGAACCCGATGACCAGCCCGACGACGGGAACGACGAAGAACCCGATGACGCCGAGGACGCCGCCCGCCAACAGGCTCCACGTGCCGACGTCCGCGCTGCGCATCCGCTTCATCGGCCACAGGTATTTCACCAGAAGGGCGGCGGCCAAGATCGCCGTGGCGACACCGAGGGTCACCCAGGCGACGGTCGTCCCCTCGACGAACGCCCACACCGCGATCGCCGCGAACACCAGGATGCTGCCCGGCACCAACGGCACCAGGATGCCGATCAGACCGACGGCGATCACCACCGCGACGAGCAGGGTCTCGACGGTGTTCATGCGCCAAGTTTGTCAGCAAGGTCTCCGAAGTCGTCGGCGGTGACGTCGAACTCACCGTCCTCGACTTTCGGCGGCCGGCGATTGGGGCCACGCTCGAGAGGCCGGGCCACGTACCCGGTCATCAAGCCGGCATCGCGCGCGGCCCTCAGATCGCTCGGGTGCGCCGCGACCAGCATCAGCTCGCTCGGCGCCACGTCGAGGAGGTCGGCGCAGCCCAGGTACGCCTCGACGTCCGGCTTGTAGTGACCGAACAGTTCCGCGGAAATCACGCAATCCCACGGCAATCCGGCCCGCTTGGCCATGTTGGTCAGCAACGACACGTTGCCGTTCGACAGCGTCGTGATGGTGAAGCTCTGTTTCAGGCGCGTCAGCCCCTCCACCGAATCCGGCCACGGGTCGAGCCGGTGCCACGCGAGATTCAGCTCAGTGACGTCTTCGTCGGGCAAGGTGCCGATGCTCGCTCGATCGAGAAGATCGTCGAGGATCAGGCGGTGCAGGGCGTCGATCTTCAGCCACGGGAGTTGTCCGGTGCGCACTCGGTCCATCGCCGCCGGATACCCGGCTCGCCAGTCATCGGCGAAGGTCGCCCAGTCCTCGGCCAGCTCGTGGCGTTCGCCGAACATCTCCAGTTCGCCAATGATGCTGGTACGCCAGTCGACGACGGTTCCGAAGACGTCGAAGGCCAGCGCCCGCGGC
>NZ_JAVRQA010000327.1:0-5410 GCF_032161845.1 Mycobacterium sp. | reverse complement strand
CGGCTCAGCGCGGCCGAACAACACCTGCTGGCTGGCGAGACGCGGCAGGCCCGGCGGATGCTCGAACCGGCGATGGACGGCCTCGGGTCGGGACCGGCTCGCGCGGCCGCGCTCAACCTCCTCGGCGCGGCCCGGATTTCCGAGCACGATTACGCCGGAGCGCTCGTTCTGCTCGGCGAGGCCGTCGATGAATCGGGGGACGACCTCGGCCTGCTTGTCAAGGCGCAGCTGTTGCTCTCGAGGGCGCAGGTGATGACGGGCAGCCACGATGCCGCCCGGCGTCAGGCGCAGTTGGCCGTCTCGCATGCCGAGCGACTCGGCGATCCGAAGCTCATCAGCGCTGCGCTTTCCTTGCACGTGATGCTCGACTGTGCACGCGGGTACAGGAGAGACGAGGCGGCGCTGACTCGTGCGCTGGAGCTGGAAGTTCCCGACCCGGACGTGGCTGCGCCGTTCCGTGCCAGCATCACCGATGCCGTGACGAAGGGCTGGACTGGACGCCTCGACGAGGCACTGGCCGGCCTGATCGCGGCCCGGCGTCGCTGCGTCGAGATGGGCTCCGACGCCGACCTGGTGTACGTCTCGGGACATCTGTCGATGGTGTACACGTGGCTGGGCCGGTACTCGGTGGCTGCCGACATCGCAGACGACATGTTGTGGCGGGGTGCGAGCGTCGGGGGTGGATACCCGGTCGTCATGGGTAGAACCCAGCGTGCGCTTGCCTCGGCCTATCTGGGACACGAGCGCGTGACACGCGAGGACGCCCGCACGGCGATCACCGGTGCGCGCCAATGCGGAGCCTCGTTCCTCACCCTGTGGCCGCTGACCGCTCTCGGCTTCCTCGAAGTGTCGCTGTGCAACTACGAGAAGGCTCTGAATGTCTTGCAGCCGTTGCTGATCCAAGAAGACGGCAAGGGCGGTGAGGACATCTTCCCAGCGTTCTACATGCCCGACGCCGTCGAGGCGCTGGTCGCCGTCGGTCGACTCGACGAGGCGGACCCCATCGTCGACGCACTGGAGCGCCACGGTGCCGATCTGGATCGGCCGTGGATGTTGGCGGTGGGCGCACGCGGTCGAAGCATGTTGCAGGCGGCCGGTGGCGAACTCGCAGAAGCCGAGGAGACGCTTCAGCGGGCCATGTTGCAGCACGACAGACTGCAGATGCCGTTCGAGCGCGCGCGCACCCAGTTGTTCCTTGGCCAGGTGTTGCGCCGCCAGCGCAAGAAGAATCTCGCGGCCGCGACGCTGCGCGAGGCCTTGACCACTTTCCAGGAATTGGACGTCCCGCTGTGGGCCAACCGCGTCGGCGCAGAACTCAAACGGACGGACGCCCCGCGCACCAACGACTCAGACCTGACCCCTTCGGAGTTGCGCGTCGCAAGATTGGCGGCCTCCGGGCTGACCAACAAGGACATCGCTTCGGCACTGTTCATCAGCCCCAAGACCGTCGAGCACAACCTCAGTAGCGTCTACCGGAAACTCGCCGTCCGCACCCGTGCCGAACTGGCCAGCCGGGCCGGCGAACTCGTCGACGGCTGAGGCAAGCGGCTCAGCTCTGCGCCACCTCGGCGGCCATCGCGGCACCCACGATGCCTGCCTCGTTCTGCAGGGCGGCTGCGACGACGGGAGTTCGGTTCTTCAGCAGCGGAATCCACTTGTCGGCCTTGCGGCTGATGCCACCGCCCGCGATGAACAGATCCGGCCAGATGGCGTTCTCGACGGCGACGAGCACCCTGGTGACCTCCTTGGTCCAGCGCTCGTAACTCCATTCCTTGGCTTCCTTGATGGATGACGCGGCCCGATGCTCGGCCTCCTTGCCGCCGACTTCGAGATGTCCGAACTCGGTATTGGGTAGCAGCACGCCGTTGTGGATCACCGCGGACCCGATGCCCGTGCCAAACGTCAGCAGCACGATCACGCCGGTGTTGTCCTTGCCTGCTCCGAACTTCTCCTCGGCCAGACCTGCCGCGTCGGCGTCGTTGAGGACGGTGACGCGTCGGCCGCCGAGTTCGGCTCCGATGACGTCTTGGGCGTTGGTGCCGATCCAGCCCTTGTCGACGTTGGCGGCGGTGCGGACGATTCCATCGGTGACGACGCCGGGGTAGGTGACGCCGAGCCCGCCCTCCCAGCCGAACTCGTTGACCACCGCGGCGATGGTCTTGGCGACGGCGTCGGGCGTCGACGGTTGGGGCGTCGGGAGCTTGAAGCGTTCGCCGATGAGCAGGCCGGTGTCGAGGTCGACGATGCCGCCCTTCACCCCGCTTCCACCGACGTCGACGCCGAAACCTCGGCGCTGGGAGCCGTCGTCAATCGGGACGGTGACAGGGCTTTCAGTCATGAGCGCTCCCGAAGTAAGAGGCAGGCAGGTGCGACGCCAACCACACCCTAGTGCCTCGGTAAGCGCGATGTGTTGCGATGGGAGAGTGACCGATGACAGCGATCCTGGCCGCCTTCGGGCCGTTGCCGAACTTCTGGCAGACGAAGCGGCCGGCTTCGTTCGGCGCCGCAGAACCGAGGTCTTCGGCGCGGCCTCCGCCGATCGTGACGCCGCTGCCGCGGTGCGAACCAAGAGCACGCCCACCGATCCGGTGACGATCGTCGACACCGAGACCGAGCGACTCCTGCGTGATCGGCTTGCCGAGTTGCGGCCCGGCGATCCGATCGTCGGGGAGGAGGAGGGCGGCTCGGCCGTCGGTCATCACGGCAGACCGACGTGGGTGCTGGACCCGATCGACGGGACGGTCAACTTCGTCTACGGCATCGAGGCCTACGCGGTGTCGGTGGGCGTGCAGGTCGACGGCCGATCGGTGGCAGGTGCGGTCGCGAACGTTGCCACGGGTGAGGTCTTCTCCGCGGCTCGCGGCGAAGGGGCTCACCTTCGGCGGGATGGCGTGTCGATGTCGTTGCGCTGCAACCCGATCCGCGACGTTTCGTTGGCATTGGTGGGTACGGGTTTCGGGTACTCACCGGATCGGCGTCGACAGCAGGGCGAGGTGCTGGCCCGGCTGTTGCCGAATGTTCGCGACGTTCGCCGCGTCGGGTCGTGCGCGCTGGACCTGTGCATGGTGGCCGCGGGTCGGTTGGACGCGTACTACGAACTCGGCGTGAACGTTTGGGACTGGGCGGCGGGCGCGTTGGTCGCCGAGGAGGCGGGCGCCAGAATGCGCCTTCCGCCCATCGAGGGAGGCGAAGGGGGAGCCGAGGAGCCGGGTCTGATCGTCGCGGCGGCGCCGGGGATCGCCGTGGAGTTCGACGAGGCATTGCGTCGGGCGGGTGCCCGCTGAGCCGCTCAGCAGGCGGCGGAGTGGATCTTCTTCAGTAGCGTCGACTCAGCGGGCTGGGTCGCGTCGGGGCGCAGACTCGCAAGGACGGCGTCGATGTCGTCGTTGTGGCTTACCTCGGAGAACTCGGTGCCGATCGCAAGGTCGACGGTGTCGTCGGGCCGCTGATCCTCGAACAGTTCGGTGCACGGCGTGACGAGCCACAGCGCCGCGGCCGCCGCGCGACCCGACGGCCCGAACCGGATCTGGCCCTGGCACTCCAGCCGGGTGTTCTCGTAGACGGTGTCGTTGCCTGCGGTCGGCGGGGCGTAGCCGAGGTCGCGCAGCGCGCCGGCCACTTCGGCGGCTTGGCCGCCCTGGCCGCTGGCATTCAGCACCCGGATCTTCGTGTCGGCGAGCTTGGCCGGGGTGACGTCCGACATGGTCGCGGTGGTCACCTGCTCGCCGAGCGCGGTCTGGGTGGCGTTGGCCACCGGTGGCGGCGGATTGCAGGCGGCCAATTGGTGGGTGTCAGTGGGCTGGTTGAACGCGATGACCCACACCACCAGGGTCACCACGGCGAGCGCCGCCACGACGACGATGCCCGGAATGTAGTTCCTTCGCCGGAAGGGACGGCCGTGCTTGTCGAACGCCGTGCCGGAGGTGATCTGCGCTACCACCCCTGCACTGTAAGGGCAGGTACTACCACTGGTCTCTACCAGGTCTTTCGCGATGTGATATAAATCACAACCAATCCGGCGCCCAACGGGGCACGAATCATTTGGCGGATGCGTTCTGCGCTGGTACAAAGCTCTGTCGCTCCAAGACGGATCGACAAGGAGGGGATGAGGATGGCTACCGACTACGACGCCCCACGGCGCACCGAGACCGATGACGTTTCCGAAGACTCGCTCGAGGAACTGAAGGCGCGGCGCAACGAAGCACAATCAGCGGTCGTCGACGTAGACGAATCCGAGTCGGCCGAGTCCTTCGAGCTTCCCGGCGCCGACCTTTCCGGCGAGGAACTGTCGGTGCGGGTGGTGCCCAAACAGGCGGACGAGTTCACCTGCTCGAGCTGCTTTCTGGTGCACCACCGCAGCAGGCTGGCGAGCGAAAAGGGCGGCATGATGCTCTGCACGGACTGCGCGGCCTGACGCCTCAGCTGCGCAAGGCGGCGAGGATGCGGTCCGGTCGACGGCAACTGACCAGCCAGTACGGGGTTGGGTCGTCCGGATCGTCGAGCACGACGAGAATCATCGATGAGATCCAGGCGCGGTGGACGACATAGGCCGCGGGATCGAGCTGGCGGCCCAGCGCCGCGGACTTTGCCGAGCGGGGCACCTCGGCCGACCTGGAGATCGCACTGACGGGCAGATGGGCTGCCCCCACCCACAGCTCGGTGTCGGCACCCCCGTCGGTCGCCGTACTGACCACGCGCACGTCGACGCGCCCGAGCCAGGCCCAGACGGCGGTGGCGACCGGCAGCAGGACGGCGAACGAAACCCAGTTCGGCATGGCCTGAACGGCTTGATTCACCTCCAGCGCGATCAACGTCGCCAGCACGAATGCCGGCACCAGCCACCACCACGGCACCCGTAGGCGCTCCTGATACCGCACCGTTTGGGTGGCTGCGCGCGTGTCGGACACGCGGTCAAGAGTAATCTCCGTGGTCGTGTCCACCTCTCTGGCGGTCGTGCGGCTGGATCGCGACCTGCCCCTGCCTGCCCGGGCGCACGACGGCGACGCCGGCGTCGACCTGTACAGCGCAGTCGACATCGCACTCGCCCCCGGCCGACGTGCCCTGGTTCCCACCGGAATCGCGGTGGCGATTCCCCACGGCATGGTGGGTTTGATCCATCCGCGGTCGGGATTGGCGACGCGCGTTGGCCTTTCGATCGTCAATACCCCTGGCACGGTCGACGCGGGCTACCGCGGCGAGATCAAGGTGACACTCATCAACCTCGACCCCGAGCAGCCGATCATCGTGCGACGCGGCGACCGGATCGCACAGCTTCTGGTTCAGCGGGTCGAGCTACCCGAGTTGGTCGAGGTCACGTCATTCGACGAGGCCGGGCTGGCTGACACCACCCGTGGCGCTGGCGGCCACGGTTCCTCCGGCGGACACGAGAGTTTGTGATGGCATTCGGTAA
>NZ_JAVRQA010000326.1:0-2913 GCF_032161845.1 Mycobacterium sp. | reverse complement strand
AGACGTCTGCGCCCAGATCGACGAGCAGCTTGGTGCAGTAGGGTCCCGCGATGTCACGACCGATCTCGACGACCCGTAGCCCCGCGAGGGGACCGCTCATCCGGGGATCCCGATCACCTTCGGTTCCATGTAGCTGCGGAGACCGAGGACACCGCCCTCGCGTCCGATGCCGCTCTGCTTGAACCCGCCGAACGGCGCGCCGCCCGTTCCGCTGCCGTTGACCTCGATCTGACCGGTGCGAATCCGGCGCGCAACGGCGACGGCGCGATCGACGTCGGTCCCCCACACCCCGCCACTGAGACCGTATTGCGAGTCGTTGGCGATCGCGACCGCCTCGTCGTCGTCGCGGTAGCGGATTACGGTCATCACGGGACCGAACACCTCCTCCTGCGCGATGGAGGCGGCGGGCGTCACGTCGGTGAGGATCGTCGGCCGGTAATAGAAACCCTTGTCGAGGCCCTTCGGCCGCTCACCCCCTGCGGCGACCGTCGCACCGTCACGCACCGCCCTGGCGACCAGGCCCTCGACGCGCTCCAGCTGCGCCCGACTGATCAACGGACCCATGTCGGTTGCGGGATCTCGCGGATCGCCGACCGTCATGTTCTGCGCGAGACTCGCCAGCCGCGAAACGACGTCATCGTGGAGCGAATCGGGCACCAGCAAGCGACTGTTCAGGATGCAGGCCTGTCCCGCGTGCAACGTGCAGCCCTCGAAGAGGGTGCGCTCCAACAACTCGTCGGTGACGACGGTGTCGTCCAAGAAGATTGCGGCCGACTTGCCGCCGCACTCCAACAGGATTCGCTTCATGCTTGCTGCGGCCGCCGCCATCACCTCCCGGCCGACGGCTGAGCTCCCAGTGAAGCTGACCATGTCGACGCGCGGGTCGGTGGTCATCAGCCTGCTGGCGTCGATGCTCGTCGGCGTGACCACGTTGACCACGCCGGGCGGAATGTCGGTGTGCTCGTCGATGATCCGGGCGAGTGCCAGGCCTGCCAGCGGGGTCAACGGCGACGGCTTGAGCACGACCGTGTTACCCGCAGCCAGCGCGTTGCCCACCTTCATGACGTTGAGGGTGTGCGGAAAGTTCCACGGCGTCAGGATCGACACGACGCCGAGCGGCTCGAACCGCAGGACCGTGGTGCCCGCCGCACCGTAGGCGTCGATCTTCTCCTCGACGGGCATCGCCGCCAGCTCGGCCGAACGCCCCGCCATGAACGCCGGCCCCTCGATCTGGAACATTCGCGAGTTTGCCGAGCACCCCCATTCGGCCTGCGCGAGCGCGTAGGTGTCGTCGAGTCGCTCGATGAGTGCGTTGCTGAGCTGCTGCAGGCAGCGCCCGCGCTCCTCGGGAGTCGTCGACGACCACGGGCCGTCGAAGGCAAGGCGAGCTGCCCCGACCGCCTCCGCGACCTGAGCCACGCTCGCATCGGGCGCAGTGGCGATGACCTCCTCCGTCGCGGGATTGACGACGTCATACCGACCGCCGTCCGGCTCGACCCAGCGGCCGTCGACGTAGAGGCCGTACGTGTCGACGAGTGAACGCGTCTCTGCAATCGAATCAGACATCGACTTCCTCACCCGTGTGGTCCTACATAGCGACTCCGTGTGTACACCCGCGGTGCTGCGCGCGTCAACGGTGACACCGACGATCTGCATGAATCGCGATTGACAGTCGTAACGCCCGTCGGGTAGACACGAAAGACGCCGGACATTCTCATTCGATGTGTCGGATCGGCTCTGCTGTCGAGGAAGGTTTGCGGTGCGCACCTCGGTTCCGTTGCATTCACCGGACTTCTACGCAGGCGATCCGTATCCGTCCTACCGCGAACTCCGGGCGTCGAGTCCCGTCGTCTGGAACGACGTCACCAACTTCTGGGCCCTGACGAAGTACGAGGACGTGCGCTTCGTGTCGGGCAACCCGGGCCTGTTCACGTCCACGAAGGGGATCACCATCCCGGACCCCGGCCAGCCGGAGCCGGTTCAGGAGGGCAACCTCATCTTCACCGACCCCCCTCGGCACCGGCAGCTCAGAAAGCTGATCAACTCCGGTTTCACGCGGCGTCAGGTCACTTTGCTGGAGCCCAAGGTCAGAGAAATCGTCAAGGGCATCCTCGACGGCGTCGACCTGACACGCGACCACGAATTCGCCGAGGAGATCGCCGCGCCGCTGCCCACCCGGCTGATCGCCGAGATGCTCGGTGCGCCCGCAGACGACTGGGAGCAGTTCCGGACCTGGTCTGACGCGGCGGTGGGAGCAGCGGATCCGGACATCGAGATGGACCACATGGTCGCGCTTGCCGAGTTGTACGGGTACTTCACCAATCTCATCGAGGCTCGCCGGTCCGAAACGGGACGGGACGATCTCCTCAGCATCCTCGCTGCCGCGGAGGTCGACGGCGAGCGGCTCACGGACGCGGATCTGCTCAACTTCTCGTTCCTGCTCCTCGTCGCCGGCAACGAGACCACCCGCAATCTGATTGCCCTTGGCACGCTCGCACTCATCGACCATCCCGAACAATTCGCCATGCTGCGCGCGGACCCGTCGCTGCTTCCGACGGCCGTCGAGGAGATGCTGCGCTACACCAGCCCGGTCACCCACATGGCACGCCAGGCCACCGCGGACGTCGATCTCCGCGGACAGCGGATCAAGGCGGGCGAGGTAGTCGTCATGCTCTACGGATCGGCGAACCGGGACGAGGAGATCTTCGGCGATACGGGCGAGACATTCGACATCACCCGAAATCCGAACCCGCACATTGCTTTCGGCGCAGGCGAGCATGCCTGCCTCGGAGCGCAACTGGCCCGCCTCGAAGCACGTGTGATGTTCGAGGTGTTACTGAGCACCTACCCGACCATCGAACTCGTCGGTGACGTGACGCGTCTGCGCGCCACCATGGTCCCCGGCGTCAAACG
>NZ_JAVRQA010000325.1:0-27692 GCF_032161845.1 Mycobacterium sp. | reverse complement strand
AACGAGTCGAGGTCGGGGCGTGCGTTCGGCAGGCTGCCGTCGGCCAGACCCGCGGTCAGCGCGTCGGTGAGTAGCTCGCGGTGCCGGGCATAGGTGGCCTCCAAGGCAGCCGCGATGCCCGGCGCGCCCGTGACTTCGGTGGACATGAAGGCCAATGCGTCCCTAAATCGTGCCTCCTGCCAGCCAATACTCAGGTAGTGCTCGATCCACGCGACGACCGCACCGGCAGGCGTGTCCGCCGCAGCGACCGCCTCCTGCAGGTCGACCATGATCAGATCGCCCGCCCATGCCTGCATCGCGATGATGAGGTCGTCCTTGCACGCGAAGTGTCGGTAGAAGACCCGCCGGTTCACTCCTGCCGTCTTCAGGATCCGTTCGATCGACGTGCCTGCCGCCGTCGAGGCGGTGCCGTCGCTGATCAACCGGTACGCGGCCCGCATGATCGCGTCGCGTTCCGACTGGCGGCCGTCGTCCACCATGCTGTCGCTCCATTTTTGGGAATGTTATTCCCAAATTAGCACGCGTGTTGTTTGGGAACGCCATTCCCGATACGGTGAGGGCATATGTCGACGCCGTTGGAAGGAGAACACGTGAAGGGCTTGCCCAGCATGCAGCCGACCGGGTGGTTTCAGGTCGCCTGGAGCGCCGACCTCGCCGAGGGCGCCGTCATTCCACTGCGCTACTTCGGCGTCGAACTGGTCGCCTTCCGTGATCTGCAAGGAGCCGTTCACGTCCTCAATGCTCACTGCCAGCATCTCGGGGCCAACCTGTCCAGGGGTGGCTGTGTCGTCGAGGACGGCATTCAATGTCCGTTCCACGGCTGGGTGTGGAGCGGAGAGGGTCGCAACGTGCGCATTCCGTATGAGAACCGTCCCAACCGCGGACGCAAGGTGCGGTCCTGGCCGGTAACCGAGCTCAATGAGTCCATCTACATCTGGCACGACGCATCTGGACGCCCTCCGATGTGGGAGGTACCCGACGGCCTGAAGGTACTCGGCGACCACATTCACGCCCGGACGTACCTGCCCGTCGGACCCGAGGCACGGATCAGGTTCGCCGGAATCCACGTGCACCCCCAGGTCATCGCCGAGAACGCCGTGGACCCCCATCACTTCCGCTTCGTGCACAAGACGCCGGTCAGCCCGACGGTGCTTCGGGAGGACACCGATGACGTGACCTGGTCGGCCAAGGTCGGTTTCGGTCGAAGGTGGAGCGACGGAGCGGACACTCCGGGGGAGACCACCAACACCCTGGAGATCTACTGGTCCGGACTTGGCATCGCATTCAACGGCGAGCACACTCGCGAGGGTTACCGCGTCATCGCCATCTGTGCCACACCCGTCGACGATGCGACGTCGGACATCTTCTCCACGTACTGGATTGACGAAGCCAACGGCAGGTACGACGAGCGCCTCACGGCCGCGCAGGCAGCGCTGCCGGACGACATCGCGATCTGGGAGCACCAGATCTACATGGATCCGCCTGGGTTGACCACCTCGGAAGCCGCGGGGTTCAAGCAGCTGCGTACCTGGGCGCGCGGCTTCTACCCCGACTCCCAACCGGCCCTTGCTGATTCGACCCTTTCGGGCGCCGGTTGACCTTGAGCGCCGCGAACTACTTCGAGCTCGTCTCGGTCGCCGCATGCGCGGCGCTGATCGTCTGGGTCGTGATCGACACCCGCAAGCGCGGCGAGTTGGGTGTGGTCGGGCTGCTCGCGATCGCCGGGTTCAGCATCTTCTGGCAGGAGTTCTACGCCGACTGGGGCGCGTACCTGTCGTGGACGCCCGACTTCCACATGCTGCCCTGGGGTTCGACGACCTGGACCACACCGGACAAGCCCGCGATGAATCTCACCTCGTACCCGGTGTTCATGACGTCGGCCTTCCTTTCGATGCTGGCGCTGCAAAGGTGGGCGCGCGGGCGTTGGCCGGGAGTTCACCCGCTCTTGCTGAGCCTCGCCACTGCAGGCCCGGTGCTGATCGTCTTCAACCTGGTCATGGAATACGTCTCGGTGGAGACGTTCGGGCTGTGGACCTACGTCGACACCATCGGGCCGGTGCTGCACAGCGATGCGGGCACGATGCCGCTGCTGTATCCGAACATTCCGTTCGGTCTCTTCGGTGCGGTCACCGCCTTCCTCATCGGCTGGACCAACCAAGAAGGACGGCCTCGATTTGAGGCGCTCATCGCGAAACCCAGCCTCCCGCAGGGGCTCAAACGTGAGGTTCTGCGCGCGGTGGCATGGGTGATTACCTTCAACGTGACCTACTGGGTATGCCTGATCACGCCGGCCATCGTGATTCGGCTGACCTTGGGTGAGCCATCGACCTTGGTGCCCTGACAGGCGATGTCAGCCGCCTCGCACGCGGTCGATCAGCGCCTCGGCGTCGGCGACGCTGCGCAGTAGATCGTTGAGGTGGGTGCAAGTAGTGGTACCGAACAATTCCTGCCGGACCCGGAAGTGCAGTTCTCGCAACGTCATACCCGTTATCCGCTCGGCGCTGGCAACGGCCCCAGGGCACTCCTGCCAAGGCAGCACCCGCGGAGTCGCGGACGAATCGACGATCAGTCCGGAGTCGGCGTCCACGGTGGCGCTCAGCGTGTACTCGTGGATGATCGTCTCGACCCCGTCGGTTCGGACGTAGGTATCGCGGAACATCGCGTCGATGCCGATTCGTCCGGTGCCAACGGAGAAGGCGTCGATGCGGCGACGCCGGCGCATCGCCTGCGGTGGCAACCGCACCACTGGGTGCCAGGCAAGTGGATCGTCGCCGTGGTCGAGGTCGGGTGCCTCGGGGCCGGTGACGATCACGGGATCGCCTGCCTCGAACGAATTCATCAGCAGTCCGCCGGTGGCGAAGCCGGCGCACTGGTCGGCGACCGGAAGGTACCCGGACTTGCCGACGTCCCCGAGCAGACCGGACGCCGACAGTGCGTGGCCGGAGATCAGCGTGGCGACGGGAACGTCGTCGAGCAGTGTGTAGCGCAGGTCTCGGGTTGCCCGCAGCTCTGGGGCGGCCGTGTCGGCGGCCGCACGGAACCCGCTCATCGCCGGTGCACCGGAGAGGTGGGATATTGCCGCGACGGGCGGCGTCACCTCGACGTGACGGACGACCCGGGCAATCAGTTCGATGGTGGCCGACAAACCGGCCGCACCGAACTCGGAGACCTCGCCGTCCTCGTCTGTCCAGATGTCGCGCGCTCGACCGTTCAGGTACACCGGGTCCAGTGAACCCACGTCGCGGGTCATGTCGATCGAGGTGGTCCGGCGCGCGGACCCAGGGCGCCGCAACGGATTACCAGTCGTGGGCAGGTGCACCCCGTGCAGGGGATGAAGCCCGAAACGCGGGGTGCCCAGGTCAGTCACCCTTTGATCCCTAACCCGCGGGGCGGAACGCGAACGTCAACACCGGCTCGCCGTCGGCGGGCCGAAGCGTCGTGGTGGTGGAAACGAGGGGCTGGCCGATTCGTAGCTCGGCCGGCGTCGCGCCGACGATCAGCGTCTCCACCAGCACGCCTTCGGCCAACTCGACGAAGCCCACCACGTACGGCCTGAACCCGGCGGCGGAGCGATCGCCCTTGTACGGCAGGGGAGGCACGAACTCCTGGGTGGTGTAGGTGTAAAGCGTTCCCTCCGTGGATAACTCGATCGCCTCGATGTCTTCCTGGATCTCGGGGTCGCCGTCGAAGAGTTCGGGGCGCTCGGCGGGAAACTTCACTGCGCCCGACGAGCGCCTGCGCGACGCGAACAATACGGTGCGCTCGCCGTCGACTCGGAACAGTCCCTCGGTGATGAGTGCGGTCATCTCAGACCACCTCGATGACCATCGCGGCGCCCATGCCGCCGCCCGCGCACATGGACAGCACGCCGATTCCGCCACCGCGCCTGCGCAGTTCGTAGATGGCCGAGGTGACCATCCGGGCACCCGTCGCCGCAATCGGGTGGCCGAGGCTGATGCCCGAGCCGTAGACGTTGACGATCTCTTCGTCGAGTCCGAGTTCGCGGGCACACGCCACCGCTTGGGCGGCGAACGCCTCGTTGATCTCGAACAGCGCCACGTCTTCGAGCTTGCGGCCTGCCAACTCCAGCGCCTTGGGGATCGCCTTGATCGGCCCGCTGCCGGTGCGGGTCGGGTCCAGTCCAACCTGTGTCCACGACAGCACGCTCGCCAGCACGTTCTGCTGGGTGTCCGGAGACGCCAGCGCCACGACCGCGGCGGCGTCGTTGATGCCCGACGAGTTTCCCGCCGTCACCGAGAACCCCTCGATCTCTGGATGGAGCACCTTGAGTCCGGCGAGCGACTCCAGCGAGCTGCCGCGGCGAGGATGCTCGTCGACGGCGAAGGTAATGGAGCTGCCGTCGGCCTGGGGCACCTGGATGGGGATGATCTCGTCGACGAACGACCCGGCGTCGATGGCCTTGATCGCACGCTGATGGCTGCGGAGCGCCCACTCGTCCTGATCCTCGCGGGTGATCCCGTACTGGAGGTTGCAGTTGTGCGCCACGGTGATGGACATGTCCATGGCGGGCGCTTCGGCGGTCGGCGGATGCGACTCGGGGAACCACTGCGCGTAGTCCTCGGGGGACTTGCCGGAGGTGAAGGCCTTGCGCTTCTGCATGATCGGGCCGGTGGAGATCGACTCCATGCCGCCGGCCAGGATGGCGCGGCTCATTCCGGAGGCGATCTGGCCCGCGCCCACCGCGATGGCGGACAAGCTCGATGCGCACTGCCGGTTGACCGCCATCCCGGGAATGTCGAGCAGCCCGAGTGCCACCGCGACGTAGCGGGCGCTGTCACCGCCGCCCTGCATGCTCTCGGCCAGCACCAGGTCGTCGAACTCGGCCGCGTCCAGGCCCGAGCGTTCGATGACGGCCGACACCACGGGTTTGGCGAGTTCGACCGCGGGCACGTTGGCCAGCGTGCCGCGGCGCGCCGTGCCGATCGGTGTGCGTGCCGCAGCCACGATCGCTGCGCGGGACGTTCGGGACGAGGCCATGTGTCTCCCAAGTTCGCCGGGTATGGGGGCTGGTTGCCCACCGGGCGCGACCAGTCTATACCGTTAAATAGATATCGGTATTTCGGGTAGGCGGCGAGGGAGCAATCGGTGAAGGTGATCACGTCCGTGGACGACGCGGTGGCGACGATAGGTGAGGAACTAGGAGTCAGTCGCTGGGTCGACGTCGACCAGGAGCGCATCGACCAGTTCGCCGACGTCACGATGGACCACCAGTGGATTCACGTCGACGTCGAGAAGGCGAAGGCCGAGAGTCCCTACGGCGCAACGATCGCCCACGGCTTTCTCACGCTGTCGCTCATCCCTGGGGTCAGCAAGGACAACTACCGTGTCGAGAACGCGAAGATGGGCATCAACTACGGGCTGAACAAGGTGCGCTTCCTGTCCGCGGTGACGGCGGGCAGCAGGATCCGGGTCCGCTCCCATCTCGCGGACGCCACCCCGGTCGGCGACCACACCGTCAACTTGACCGTGCGGCACACCGTGGAGATCGACGGGGCGGACAAGCCTGCCGCCGTCGCCGAACTGATCGCAAGGTTCGTGTTCTGATGATCGTGTCGAGACGCGAGGAGGCGCACCAATGACCGGACCATTCGACGGAAAGGCAGTCCTCACCGGGGCGGGCAAGTCCCAGGTCGGGCGACGGCTGGGCCGCACCGGATTGGATCTGACACTGGAAGCCGTGCTGCGGGCGATCGAGGATGCCGGCCTGAGCGTCGACGACGTGGACGGGATCGCCAGCTACCCGGGACCTGGCGTGCCCGATGCCGGGTTCTCCGGAGCCACTGTCCAGGAGGTCCGCAATGCACTGGGACTGCGCTCTCGGTGGTACGTCTCGGCGATGGAGACCGCGGGCCAGATCGGCCCGGCGATCGAGGCGTGCATGGCGGTGAGCCTGGGCCTGGCCAACCACGTCGTCGTGTACCGGTCGGTGTGGGAGTCCACCGCAGCGGCGCAGGCGGGCGGCGGGCGCGCGTCAGTGCTGTTCGGCGGCGGGGAGCTACCCCCGCACCTCGAGTGGATGGCGCCCTTCGGCGCGTTGTCGGCGGCGAACTGGCTGTCGATGCCCGCCCAGCGCTACATGCACGACTTCGGTCTGACGCGCGAGCACCTCGGCCGCATCGCGATCAACGCGCGCACCAACGCCGGGCTCAACCCCGATGCGGTCTACCGCGAGCCGATGACGATGGACGACTACCTCAGTGCTCGGATGATCTCCGAGCCGCTGTGTCTCTACGACTGCGACGTGCCCTGTGACGGCGCCACCGCCGTGATCATCTCGCGTCGCGACGCTGCGAAGGGACTGCCGCGGCATCCGCTGACGGTGGAGTCGGTGGGGCCGGGCATGTTCGAACGCGCCACGTGGGACCAACGCTCGGACATCACCACGATGGCCGCACATGACTCGGGCGCCACGCTGTGGGAACACACGAAGCTGACCCCCGACGACGTGGACATGGCCCAGCTCTACGACGGCTTCTCGTTCCTGACCGTGATGTGGTTGGAGGCCTTGGGGTTCTGTGACCACGGAAAGGTCGGCGAATTCCTTGGGGACGGGTCGCGCATCGCGCTCGACGGCTCATTGCCGATCAACACCAGCGGCGGCCAACTCTCCGGCGGTCGGCTGCACGGCATGGGCTTCCTCCACGAGGCGTGCATTCAGATGTGGGGCGAAGGCGGCGACCGTCAGGCCCCCAAGACACCCGAGGTGGTCGCGGTCGGTGTGGGCGGCGGACCGGTGGCAGGGTCGATGCTGTTGAGCAGTCGGTAACTCGACGGCGATGGCAAGCGCCGCAGCGAGTGACCTGACGCTCGGCGACATCGTGACCGACAACGCGGTGCGCTTCGGTGAGGTGGTGGCGTACCGCCACGGCGAGCGGACCGTCAGTCACACGCAACTGCGCGCCCGCGCCGTGCAGCTGGTGTCGGCGATGTCATCCGTCGGCGTGCAACACCAGGACCGCGTCGCGGTGCTCAGCCGTAACTCCATTGAGTTCGGCGAGGTGATCGCGGCGACGCAGCTCGGCGGAATCATCCTGGCAACCATCAACTTCCGGCTCTCGCCGCCGGAAGTGGCCGACGTGCTGCGTCGGGTGGAGCCCTCGGTGGTGTTCGTCGCCGAAGAGTTTGCCCCGGTGGTGGTGGAGATCGCCGCGCAGTTGTCGTCGCCGCCGGTTCTGGTAGTGATCGGGAAGGCGCCTCGGGGGACCACCGAGTACGAGCGGTTCGTCGCAAGCGGCCGCGGCGGGGATCTGGAGTTCGTCGCCACCCCCGAGGACGTCGCCTGCCTGTTGTTCACCAGTGGAACGACGGGCGCATCCAAGTGCTGCATCATCGGGCAACGCGAGCTTCGGCGGATCGCCTACACGATGAACAACGAAATGCGCTGTGGCAGTGACGCACGCGGCTTGATCAACATGCCGATGTTCCACGTGGGCGCGATGGCGATCATCGGAGGCCTGCATGCTCGCGGTGGGACGGTGGTACTCCAACAGCAGTTCGACGCGGCTGAGGCGGTCCGGCTCATCGCGTCCGAGCGAATTACCGTGCTGCACCTCGCCCCGGTCATGCTCAAGGCGCTCCTCGATGAGGTCGAGGTGGGGTCAGCCGTGGAATCGGTTGAGACGGTGGTGTACTCGGCAGCACCGATGACGGCGAGCACGCTGCAGCGGGCGATGCTCACACTTCCGCGTGCCGGTTTCCTCAACCTCTACGGGCAGACCGAGGTCATCGTGTCGGGCCTACCCCGAGAACTGCACTCCCTCGACGGCCCCGACGTCGAGGATCGGTTGCACTCGGTCGGTTTTCCGTTCCCTGGCACTCGGGTTCGCATCGTCGGCGAGGACGGGCGCGCTGCGGCCGGGGGAGAGCCCGGCGAGATCGTCGTGCAGTCCGATGCCGTGTTCCGTGGCTACTTGAACGACCAGGCCGCTACCGACGCAACCCTTCGCGATGGTTGGTGTCACACCGGCGACGTGGGCCGGATCGACGGACGCGGGCTTCTTCATCTGGTGGACCGGAAGAAGGACGTGATCATCAGCGGCGGGGAGAACGTCTATTCGCCCGAGGTTGAGGATGCGATCAGTTCGTTCGACGGGGTGGCCGGCTGTGCGGTGGTCGGGGTGCCCGACGAGCGGTGGGGTGAGACGGTCTGCGCGGTGGTGATTCCGAGCGACGGTGCGTCGCTGACGCTGGAGTCTCTGCAGGCTCATGTGCGGCGGAGTCTGGCCGGCTACAAGGTGCCGCGTCGACTGCTACTGGTCGCCGAATTGCCGGTGCTGGCCAGCGGCAAGGTCGACAAGAAGCGGTTGCGCGCCGACCTCGCGCGATGAGCTACAGCGCAGGTTGGCCGTAGACCGCCACCACTACCGACCGCGCCAGGCTGTTCTCCGACCACACACCGATGGCGGTGTTCGCGCAGTCCTGCATGGTGGCCTTCGAGGGCGGGTCGTACCACCATTGGCCGAGGATCTCGATGCCACTGATGGCGAGCGCCGGATTGATGGCCACTGTTTCGGCGACCTTGCCGGTGAAGTTCTGGCCGTTGGCCCTGTCCTGCGGGGTGGAACCATCGGAGCCGATGTCGCCGTTGGTGTTCGGGTTGTTCAGCACGTCGATGGCGTGCAGACGCGCGGCCTCCACCAGGCGACCGTCGAGCTTCGGGTCGGTCTTGCAGCCGTTCTGCTGCTGAGCGGTGTAGATGTTGACGAACACGCTCTCGTTCAGTCGCTTGTTGTCGGCCAGAGCAGACGGTGTCACGGCGCTGGCGACCAGCACGGTGAGCAGTGCCAGTGTCAGTGCGCAACGTCGGACCGCCAGCGTGAACCTCATGGTCGAAGAGACTACCTGCAAACAGATAAATGAATTACGCTTTCGATCACCTATGAAGCGCACTCGAACGCCTATGACCCTGATGCTGCGTCGCAAGTCGATCGCCGCCGCAGTGGCGACGGCCTGCGCGTTCGGTGTGATGGCCTCGCTCCTGGCACCTCCGGCGGTCGCCGTCCCTGGGCCGGAGGTCGAGTACGTCTACAACGTCAAGGTGCGCCGGTACTACGAATTTCCCAACAACGACGCCATCGGCTACGGCTTTGGGATTTGCGACAAGGTCACTCGGGGTGAGAGCTATGCCGCGGTGATGGGCGACGTGAAGCGCGACACCCTCCCCAACGACGAGTTCGCCGCCAACTTCCTGGTGTCGAACGCGGTGGGGATCCTGTGCCCCGCCCAGATCTGGGCATTGCGTAACTCGGCCGCCGGTTACGTACCGCCGCCGGGCTGAGGGCGAGCCGTTCAGGCCGGTCGCAGCAGCGAGCGCCGCAACAGATTCATCATGAGCGATGCAGCCCGTTCGTCGCCGTCCGCCGCATTGGGCGACGTCGGCTCGGTCATCCGACCCAGCACCGCCAGGAACACCGCGCCGGCCACTTCCCGATTGACGTTCGCCGGCAGGTCGACTGCGGTCAACAACGCTGCGATCGCGCCGTGAATCGCGCCGATGCCGTGGTCGACCGACGCGTCGGAGAGCTGCTCGGCCACGGTGCCGTCCAGCCAGGCCCGGATGACACCGCGATAGCCGCGATGGAAGCGGACGTAGCCGAGCATCCACTCGGGCCAGCTGTCCGCGTCGGCCGTCCGAGGCAGCGCGGCGGCGTGGTGCTCCACCTCCGTCACCGCTCGACGGGTCAGTTCGGCCAGGATCTCGGCCTTCGTGCTGAAGTATCGGTAGAGCGTCGCCCGGCTGACGTCGGCGGCTGAGGCGATCTCTTCCATGCCGACCGCGTAGTAACCGCGTTCCGCGAACAGTGCCGAGCTGACCGACAGCACGTCCTGCGCGATCGGTGACAGCGGAACGTCGTTGGGATCGGTCGATTCGGCCCCGTCGGTGACCGCGATGGGCTGGCTCACCGACTGGAGGGCGTCCAGAGGGGCGACCGCCTGCAGGACGTCCGGCGGGGTGTCGGGGAACAGCATCAGCTGCAGGGCGACAGTCAACGACCACGACACGACTGCTGGGGCGGGCAGCGGGAACATGGCGCGGTACCGGTAGAGGTGGACCATGTGGGGGATCCGCATGAGCGCTGCGGCGGCGTCGTCGGGGTCCAGTCCGTCGAGGCCCGCTCCGCGGACCTTGGCGGTGACCGTTCGCGCGAACGTCTCGGCGACCGTTCCGACGTCGATGACCGACAGTTCGGTTCCGATGCCGGGATACTCCGCGAACACCGCGGCGTGGGCGTCGTAGATCTCCGCCCACTCGACGAGCCAACGGTGCAGGGCGGCCACGCCGTCGATCGTCGGACCAAGTCCACCCAGCCGTTCGGCGTGGGCGAGGACGTCGCGTTCGGACACCGCGCTCAGTTCGCGGAAGATGTCCTCCTTGCCCGCGAAGTACTGGTAGACCGTGGCGCGCGAAGCCTTCGCCGCCTTGGCGATCGTATCGAGCGAAGTGCTGTGGAAGCCGTTGGCCAGGAACACGTCCGCCGCACTCTGCAATATGCGGTCACGTGTGTGCAGACCGCGCCTGCCGACTCCCACGTTGGCGACGGGCGCGTATCCGGGGCGGCGGAGCTTGTCCGGAGATGGCGCCATGGGAGAAGTATCCCGGTAGACCCTCGCCGATGTGGCGGTCACGTCGCCGACGGCCCCGGCAGGTTGCGCTTGGCCTTGCCGGGGTAGCCGAAGAACTTCTCGAAGTTGGCGTCGTTGATGGGTTGCGCACTGTTGCGCGCGGCGGCCGACCGCAATGCCTCGAGCCGGATGTCGACCTTCTCGAGTTCTTCCGCAGACCCGGATTGCCGTACCCGTTCGACCTCGGCCTTCGCGGCGGCTATCTCGAGCCGCAGGCGTTCGCCCACTTCGCCGAACGTCAGCAGGTCGTGGTCGTCTTCGTCGATCTTGTCCCGCGCGGTGTCGTCAGCGGGTCCGTCCATGGAGTTCATGTTGTGCCTCTCAACCTATGGACTGTTGTGGTGTACGTCATATAGTCTGTGAGATGAAACGTCAGAAAACAAGACTCTTCGTCAGAAAATGACCCGAAGAATCAGGAGTGAAGGAACCTCATGCCGCTTCAGGACCACCATCAGATCGTCTCCGTCGACGACCACCTGGTCGAGCATCCACGCGTCTGGCAGGACCGGCTTCCGCAGAAGTTTCTCGACCGGGGACCACGGATCATCGAGAAGGACGGCATGCATCTGTGGAGCTATGACGGCCAGATCTTCCCGACGATCGGCCTCAACGCGGTCGCAGGCAAGCCGCCGGAAGAGTGGGGCATGGATCCCGTCCGCTACGAGGACATGATTCCCGGCTGCTATGACCCGGTCGCGCGCGTCGCGGACATGAACACCGACGGCGTGCAGTCGGCGTTGTGTTTCCCGTCCTTCCCCGGGTTCGGCGGAGGCACCTTCCAGCGCGCCGAGGACAAGGAACTTGCGCTGTTGTGCGTCAAGGCGTGGAACGACTTCCACCTCGACGAGTGGTGTGCGACCGCGCCGGAGCGCTACATCCCGCTGGCCATCCTGCCCACCTGGGACATCGATGCGTGTGTGGCCGAGGCCGAGCGCGTCGCCGCCAAGGGTGCCCGCACGATCTCCTTCCCTGACAGCCCGGTGCCGCTGGGACTGCCCTCGTTCCACTCCGATCATTGGGACGGCCTGTGGCAGGTGTGCTCGGACGCCAAGATGCCGATCTCGCTGCACTTCGGCTCCGGCTCGTATGTGCCGGGTTTCTCGTTCTCTTCGGTCAAGCCGATCCCGGGTCAGATGACGGCTGATGCACCGTTCGCGGTCGCAACGGCCCTGTTCTCCACCAACCTGATGTGGTCCACCGTCGACCTGCTGTTCTCGGGCAAGCTGCAGCAGTTCCCCGACCTGCAGATCTCGCTCGCCGAGGGTGGCATCGGCTGGGTGCCCTACATCCTGGAGCGCACCGACTACGTGTGGGAGCGGCACCGCTACTACCAGAAGATCGACTTCGACACGCGCCCGTCGGACCTGTTCCGCAAGCACTTCTGGGGCTGCTTCATCGATGACGAGCATGGCTTGAAGAATCGCCACTCCATCGGCGTCGACCGGATCATGCTTGAGATCGACTTCCCGCACAGCGACTCGAACTGGCCGAACTCGCGCAAGCGGGCCGGCGAGGTGCTCGCCGACGTCCCCGATGACGAATGCTCATTGATCGTCGAGGAGAACGCACGCCGGATGCTCAACTTCCCGCGAGTGTCCGCAGACGCCCCGGCGCTGGCCTCGGTGTAGCGGCACGCTACTTGGCGGGGATGCGAGGACAGGTTGAGAACCGATGTGATCGTGCGCAGGATCGCGTACGTCGTCGTCTTGCTCTGCGCGGTGGGCGGCATGTTCGTCGCAACGCGCCAGGACTGGCCGGACGCAGCTCTCATTGGTCTGGTCGGTGCGCTGGCGTTGGTGACCGCACGCAAGATGGCGTGGCGACTGCGCCAGGATCGCGGCGCACCATCCACCCCGGCGCACTGTCGGGGACTGCCGGTAGAGATCTAAATAGTTAATCCTTTAGTCTTATGGACGGGAAGACCGCCGCAGTTCTACGGCGGTCTGGTGAAGGAGGTCTCGGGTGAAGGTTCGGCTGGAGCAGGACAAGTGCGTCGGCCACGCGCAGTGCTATGCCGTCGACCAGGAGCTGTTCCCGATCGATGACTCGGGCTATTCGACCCTCGAAGCGCACGACGTCCTTCCTGGTGACGAGCGGGCCACCAGGGACGGGGTAGCCGCCTGTCCCGAACTCGCCCTCATCCTCGAGGGCGACTGAGGGTCGTGCTTGCCAATCGGCGGGTTGGCGGGTCACACTTCCACATAGATAACCAGGTTTACTATGTGAGGTGTGATGCAGACAGCTGATTGGCGTCCCAGACTCGAGTCGCTACTCGCGGATCTTCGGCGTCGGCCGACCGACCTCCGGCCGGGCGAGAAGCCCGACCGCATCGATGTCGCCCGCGCGTGGCATGCCGAGCTCGTCGATCATCACCTCGCGGCACCGGGCTGGCCGCGATCGGTCGGCGGTCTGGAGTTGTCGCTGGAGGATCAGCTGGACTACTACCGGATGACCACCGACGCAGGCGCACCGCCGCACCCGTGCCCGCTCTCGTTCATCCTCGCTCCCACGCTCATCGCGCACGGCACGAGTGCGCAGAAGGAGCGGTTTCTGAATCCGCTGTTGCGTGCGGACGAGTTCTGGTGCCAAGGGTTTTCGGAGCCGGGCGCAGGAAGCGATCTTTCGTCGCTGTCCACGCGCGCGGTTCGCGATGGCGACGTGTACCGCGTCACGGGCCAGAAGGTGTGGACCACGATGGCCGACCGGGCGGACTGGATGTTCGCGCTGGTTCGGACCGGCTCGGGTGACAAACCGTCGGACGGCATCACCTATCTGCTCATCCCGATGACGAGTCCGGGCATCACCGTGCGTCCACTGCGTGACGTCAGCGGAGCGGCGCACTTCGCGGAGGTGTTCCTCGACGACGTCGAGGTGCCCGTCGAGAACCGGGTCGGCGACGAGGGCGCAGGCTGGTCGATCATGCGGACCTCCCTCGGACACGAGCGGGCCACTGCCTTCCTCGCCGACGAGTTCAAGTACCGCCGCACCGCCGACCGGGTGATCGATCTGGTGGTGTCGCGCGGGCTCGCCGGCGATCCGCTGGTCCGACAGGACGTCGCGCGGTTGGAGTCGGGGGTTCGCACCATCGCCGCCAACAGTTCCCGCGCATTGGCCGCGGTCCTGCGCGGCGAGGATCCTGGCGGCGTGGCGTCGGTGAACCGCTTGGTGAAGTCGGAGTTCGAACAGCACATGCATGCGCTGGCACTGCGTGCCGCCGGTCCCCATGCCGCACTTGGCAGCCGGGCTCCGGATGCGGTTGACAAGGGGCGGTGGACATTCGGCTACCTGATGAGCCGGGCCACCACGATCGGCGCGGGAACCTCTGAGATCCAACGCAATACGATTGCCGAGAGCGTGCTCGGGCTACCGTCGCACCGGGGCGAGAACACCAGGACCGCCGCGGTCACTGCCGGCGAGCCGCTCGCCGTGCCCGAGGAGGACGAGCGCGAGTTGCGCGACGTGCTGGCGGCGACGCTCGCGGCGAAGGTGGACGTGGCGAAGCTGCTCGATCGCAAGCGTCCGGTCGACGCTACCGAACCCGCCGTGTGGTCTGCCCTCGTCGAGTTCGGGTTGCCGGGCCTGACGGTCGCCGAGTCACTCGGAGGCATCGGGGCGCGGCCGAGGCTCCTCTACGCTGCGCTCGAGGAGGCCGCCAAGGCGCTGGCAGCCGCGCCGCTCGTCCCGACCGTGACCGCGCTCGAGGTCGCCGTGCAGTGCGGCGCAAAGGCTTTGATCCAGCGGATCGCAGAGGGTGCGCGCGCTGCATTCGTCGTGCCACTCGACGACGCCGGGTGGGTGACGAGTGGCCAGGAGCTGCCCCGGTGGGACGGATTCGCGCTCAATGGCGTGGTGCCGATCGTGGCGGGCGCCCCCAGTGCCGAGGTGCTTCTGGTGCTGGCGCACAACGGCATCGACGGCGAAGTTCTGCTGGCCGTGGACGCGTCCGCCGAAGGCGTCACGGTGGCCGCGAACCAACCGCTCGACCTGACCGCCACGATCGGCTCGGTCACCTTCGACGCGGCGAGCTCAGAGGTGCTGGCCGACGGAGTCGACATAGCCCGGATCCTGGCCAACGCCCGACGCCAGGCGCTGTTGGCGGTGGCGGCGGACTCGGTGGGAGTGGGCTCGCGCGCTCTGGCGATGGCTGTCGGCTGGGCGGGCGAACGTCACCAATTCGGCAGGGCCATCGGCAGTTTCCAGGCGGTGTCACATCGGTGTGCCGACATCCTGGTCGCCCTGGAGGGTGCCCGCAGCCTGGTGCTCGCCGCTGCCGACGCCGATCTCGATGGCCCGGCGTACCTGGTGGATCTGGCCGCCGCAGCAGCGCTGGACGCCGGGGTCGTTGCGACCGAGGGCGCGCTGCAGATCCATGGCGGTGTGGGCTTCACGTGGGAGCACCCGGTCCACCTGCTGCTGCGTCGGGCTCAGGCCAATGCCGTCCTGGTGGGCCGTGCCGACGCGCTCCGCGACCGCGCCGCCGCTGAACTGTTACAGCGCCCCGGCGCCTGACGACGACGTCACACCGAAGAGGAGCAACGTGGAATACGGCATGGGACCGCAACTCGAGTCCTTCCGCGCAGAGGTGCGGGAGTTCGTCAGCGAGCATGCGCCGCGCATACCCCAGCGGGCAGGTGTGCGCAGTGCGGAGAGCGACGAGGAGTTCAAGGCTCTCCAGGATTGGGCGGCAAAGCTTTTCGAAGCAGGCTACGCAGGGGCCGACTGGCCGGCGGAATTCGGCGGCCGCGACGACCTCAGCGCCGAACACGCGATCGTGGTTGGGGAGGAGTTGGCGCGCGCAGCGGTGCCCGGAGTGCCGAGCGGCAACGCGCTCGCCTCGCATGCGTTGATCCACCACGGCACCGACGAGCAACGCCGCAGGCATCTGCCGGAGATCCGCGCAGGCCGCCAAATGTGGTGCCAGCTGTTCAGTGAGCCGGGCGCGGGCAGCGACCTCGCATCACTGCGCACCAGGGCGGTCCTCGATGGCGACACGTACACGGTCAGCGGGCAGAAGGTCTGGACCACCGACGGGCACTGGGCCGACTACGGATACCTGTTGGCGCGCACCGACTCCGATGCACCGAAGCACAAGGGCATCAGTGCGTTCATCCTCGACATGTCCAGCCCGGGTATCACCGTCCGCCCGCTGCGTGAGCTGACCGGCACCTCGGACTTCAACGAGGTCTTCTTCGATTCCGTCGAGGTTCCGGCCGACGCGATGATCGGGACGCCGGGGCAGGGCTGGGCCATCGCGAACGCGACGCTGGGGCACGAACGCACCAGCGTGGGAGCCGCCGTGGTCAAGCTGAGGCTCGCCATCGATGGATTGGTGGCGCTGGCCTCACAGGTCACCATCGACGGCCGTCGCGCGATTGACAGCGACCTCGTCCGCGACCGGATCGGGCAGTTCACCGCCGAGGTCGAGGCGCTCTCCGCGCTGACCTACGCCAACCTCACGCGCTGGCTGCGCGGCACTGAACGCATGCACGACGGCGCGATGGCCAAGCTGATGTTCAGCGAGCTGAACCTCGAGATGGCGCGCTATGGAGTCGAACTCGGCGGTGCGGAGGGCGTACTGGTGGAAGGTGATCCGCACGCCCTCGACGGGGGCCGTTGGCAGGACGAATGGATGTACGCGCGGGCCTACACCATCGCGGGCGGCAGTTCGGAGATCATGCGGAACCTGATCGCGGAGCGTGGACTTGCGCTGCCGCGGGAACGGCGATGAGCGCTTGCGCGAAGAGCAGAGGGTGGCGATGAGCGCTTGCGCGAAGAGCAGAGGATGCGCCCTGAATGTCAGGCCGTGACGAGTGCCGCGCGGTGTTCGGCGACGGTGCCGTCGAAGGCCTCGTCGACCTTGATGCGGCGCAGGAACAGATGAAGGTCGTGCTCCCAGGTGAAGCCAATGCCGCCGTGCACCTGCAGAGCAGTGCCGGCCACCCTCGCGGCGGCCGACTTCGCGTATGCCGCTGCCGCGGAGGCGGCGCGCGTCCGCACCCCGGCGAGCGAAGCGACGGGGGGATGGGCGGTACCCGACGCAGTGTCCAACGCCAGCGCCGCAGCCCACAGCGAGGCTCTACTGGCTTCCACGGCGAGGACCATGTCGGCGCAGTGATGCTTGACGGCCTGGAACGAGCCGATCGGCGCGCCGAACTGCTCTCGCTGGCCTGCGTAGGCCACCGTCATCTCGAGCAACCGCGCCGCGGCCCCAAGTGCGTCGAACGCCCGGTGCACCGCAAGTGCATCGCGCAGCCCTGCCACGGTGCCCGGCGGCAATTCCGTCCGATCGGCGGCCGTCGTGTCGAGCTCCAGCCGTGCCCACGACCGCGTCAGGTCGAGGGTCGCCATGGCGGACAGCGTCGGTGCGGTCAGGACCGCGAGGTATTCCTTCTCGCCGACGGGGCCGACCGCCGCGACGGACGTCATGTCGGCAGCCATCGGTACGGGACTGCTGGCTCCCGTCAGCCCGAACGCCACCCCGATCAACGTGCTCTCGGCCGCCGGTATGCCAACGCCGTCGAGAAGCCAGGAGGCGACCGCCAGGTCGGCGACGGGCAGGGAACTCGCCGCGTAGCCATGCGCTTCGGTCACGACCGCGAGATCTACGTGGGTACCGCCCATTTCGGGCGTCAGCAAGGCCAGCAGGCCAGACTCGGCGGCGTGGCTCACTGCCGAGGGGTCGATGGTGACGGCGGCGGAGTCCATGGCGGCGCGGACTCTCGCGATTGGATCGTTGCGGCCGAGCCAGGCGCGCTCCGCCGCAGCGAGTTGGTCCTGTTCGTCGGTCAAACCGAAGTCCATCGCCGACCCCTTTCACTAGGTTGACCTAGTAAACCATGTCGACTAGTTTCGAGGGAACAGTGATCGACCGCGGAAGTCGATTCGGAAAGTGACGATGACGAGCATCCACGACGCGCTGGGACGGCTGTGGGACGCGAACGACCACGACCGCATGGTGGAGTACGACGGACGCTGGGCTCCCTGGGGTGCGGTCCGGGCACTGGTCGAGCAGATCGACCACGAGTTGAGCGACGCCGGCTGCGGCAACGGCGGGCGGGTCGCCGTCGTGCTCACCAATCGCATGGAGTCCGTTGCTGCGCTCATCGCGATCTTCCGGGGCGGTCGCACACTGGTGACCATCAGCCCGCTCCAGCCCCCGGAACGCCTCAGTGCCGACCTCGCCGCCGCAGCGGTGTCCTTCGTCCTTGCACCGTCCGCGCTGTGGTCCGACGAGGTCTTCACTCGCACCGTCGCAGGCGGTGACATCACCGGCTGGAGCCTGGACGAGGACGGTTTGGCCGTTCGGGCGCGAGGGACGAGGGAAGCCTCGATCGGCGATCCCAGCGTGGCCATCGAAATGCTGACCTCGGGCACGACGGGGGCTCCGAAACGCATCCCCCTCACGCGCGCTCAGTTGGAGGCCTCCCTCGGTGCGGCGCTGCAGCACAACGATCGACCCGAGGCCCGAACGAAACCGCCATTGTCGGGCTCCGTTGGGCTGGTGACGCTGCCCATCGTTCACATCGGCGGGCTGTGGTCCTTGTTGCAGTCGCTGGTCGCGGCGCGTCCCGTGGCGATGCTGGACCGCTTCACCGTGCCGGGCTGGCACGCCGTGGTCAAGGAGCACCGGCCCGCCGTCGCCGGACTACCTCCCGCCGCCATCCGCTCGGTGCTCGACTCGAACATCCCACGGGAGGATCTGGCCAGCATCCGCGCCGTCAACGCGGGTACGAGCCCGGTCGACCCAGAGTTGGTCGACGCGTTCTTCGAGCGGTACGGCATCCCGATCCTCGTCGTCTACGGCGCGACCGAATTCTCCGGAGCGGTGGCCGGCTGGACGGTCAAGGACTTCCACACGCGGTGGACGGACAAGAAGGGCAGCGTCGGGCGCGCCTTCCCCGGCGTGCGTCTGCAAGTCGTCGACGACGACGGCGTGGTGCTTGGACCGGATGGGACGGGCAGGCTGCAGGTCGCCTCTGCCCAGGCCGGTGGATCCGGCGAATCCTGGATCACCACCAGCGATTTGGCGCACCTGGACGCCGATGGCTTCCTCTACGTCGACGGCCGCGCCGACGACGTCATCCTGCGCGGAGGGTTCAAGATCGTGCCGGAGACAGTGGTCCGCGCACTACGGGCTCACCCGGCGGTCGCAGACGCCGCGGTTGCGCCCATACCCGATCAGCGACTTGGTCAGATCCCCGTCGCCGCAGTCGAATTGCGCGCCGGCACCGAAGCCGATGGCGACGAGCTGCGCGAACACTGCCGAACATTGCTGACCCCCTACGAAGTGCCTGCCCGCATCTTCGTCGTCGACGCTCTGCCCCGCGGCGCGGCACTCAAGGTCGACCGCCGCCGACTGCTCGCGATGCTCGACGAGCTCGGCGCCATGCAAGTGCAACCCACGTGAAGGAGACCACCGTTGTCTGACGCAGAGAACCCCGCCGCCCTCGTCGAGCGACGGGGCAACGTCGCGCTCATCACCATCAATCGGCCCGACGCGCGCAACGCCGTCAACGGCGCCGTAAGCACGGCCGTCGGCGACGCACTGGCGGCGGCGCAGGCCGATCCCGAGGTCTGGGCCGTCGTCATCACCGGCGCGGGGGACAAGTCGTTCTGCGCTGGAGCCGATCTCAAGGCCATCTCCCGGGGCGAGAACCTCTTTCACGCCGAGCACGCCGAGTGGGGCTTCGCCGGCTACGTGCACCACTTCATCGACAAGCCGACCATCGCCGCCGTCAACGGCACCGCGCTGGGCGGCGGCTCCGAGCTCGCGCTGGCGAGCGACCTGATCGTCGCTTGCGAGAGCGCCTCTTTCGGGTTGCCGGAGGTCAAGCGCGGGCTGATCGCGGGCGCAGGCGGCGTGTTCCGGATCGTCGAACAGTTGCCACGCAAGGTGGCTCTCGAACTGGTCTTCACCGGCGAACCCATGTCCGCGGCCGATGCACTGAAATGGGGCTTGATCAACCAGGTCGCACCCGACGGCACCGTCGTGGAGGCTGCCCTGGCGCTCGCCGAGCGGATCACGGTGAACGCGCCGCTGTCGGTGCAGGCCAGCAAGCGACTCGCCTACGGCGCGGACGACAGCGTGATCGCCGACGAAGAACCCAAGTGGGACCGCACCACCCGCGAGTTCACGTCACTGCTCAAGACCGAAGATGCACGGGAAGGCCCGCTGGCCTTCGCGGAGAAACGTCAACCCGTATGGAAGGCACGTTAAATGGGTCGAGTACAAGACAAGGTCGTCTTGGTCACCGGTGGCGCTCGCGGTCAGGGCCGCAGTCACGCGGTCAAGTTGGCCGAGGAGGGTGCGGACGTCATCCTCTTCGACATCTGCGAAGACATCGAGACCAACGAGTACGCCCTGGCGACGCCGCACGATCTCGAAGAGGCCGGCCTCGAGGTGGAGAAGACCGGCCGCAGGGCCTACACCGCGCAGGTCGACGTCCGAGACCGAACGGCCGTGGCCCGCGAACTCGCCAATGCGGTAGCCGAATTCGGCAAGCTCGACGTCGTGGTCGCCAACGCAGGCATCTGCCCGCTCGGCGCAAACCTTGGGATCCAGGCGTTCGCGGACGCCTTCGACGTCGACTTCATCGGTGTGGTCAACACCGTGCACGCGGCCCTGCCCTATCTGAAGCCCGGTGCGTCGATCATCACCACCGGATCGATCGCCGGTCTCATCGCCGCCTCGCAGCCCCCAGGGGCAGCAGGCCCGCAAGGCCCGGGCGGAGCGGGGTACAGCTACGCCAAACAACTGGTGGACTCCTACACCATCCAGCTTGCCGGTCAGCTGGCGCCACAGTCGATCCGCGCCAACGTCATTCACCCGACCAACGTCAACACCGACATGCTCAACAGCGCGCCGATGTACCGGCAGTTCCGGCCCGATCTCGAGAGCCCGACCAGGGATGACGCATTGCTGGCGTTCCCCGCCATGCAGGCGATGCCCACGCCCTACGTCGAGCCATCCGACATCTCGAACGCGGTCTGCTTCCTGGCCTCCGACGAGTCCCGCTACGTCACCGGTCTGCAGTTCAAGGTCGACGCCGGCGCGATGCTGAAGTTCTAGGAGCACCGATGACGACAACCGAGAAGCCCAGCGCCGATGCCGGGGCGAGCGAAGCGACGGGGAACGATCTAGCCGCCGAAGAGGGCCGCATCACCGACGAGGACATCGAACGGGCCAAGGCGCAGATCGGGATTCCCGTCTTTCAGCGCGACGAGGCGTGGCACAAGCTGCCGTCGAGTGACGCCATCACCCAGTTCGCGTTCGGCTGCGGTGACGACAACCCACTGTTCCACGATCCGTCCCACGGACCGCGCACCCGCTGGCACGGGCAGATCGCCTCGCCGACCTTCCCGATCTCGACCGGGTTGGACCAGACCCCGAAGTTCATCGATCCGGAACGAAAGAAGTTGTTCCGCGGTCTCTTCCGCGGCACGGGCAAGTACTACTCCGGCGTGAAGTGGACGTGGTATCGGCCGATCCATGCGGGCCGCCCCGTGCTCGCGGAGAACTACACCCTTGACGTGCAGGTCAAGGAGAGCGAATTCTCCGGTGGGCGATCAGTGAAGGAGACCTTCCGCTACCTCTACGTCGACGTCGACGGCAATCCGATCGCCACGCGCGACGAGTCCTACATCAACGCCGAACGTCACGGCTCCAAGAAGTCCGGCAAGCTCAAGGACATCGAGCGCAAGCACTGGACTCCCGAGGAGTTCGCGCAGGTCGAAGCCGAGTACGAGGCAGAGGAGCGTCGCGGCGCCGACCCTCGGTGGTGGGAGGACGTGGGCGTCGGTGACGAGCTTCCCGGAATCATCAAGGGCCCGTTGACCGTCGTCGACATCATCTCCATGCACATGGGCTGGGGCTGGGGCGGTTACGGCGTCGGACCGCTGAAGTTCGCGCATCAGTTGCGCAAGCGGATGCCCGCGTTCTATCAACCGGACGAGTACGGCGTTCCCGACGTCGTGCAGCGCCTGCACTGGGACGCCGGCCGAGCCCAGTCGCTGGGCATCCCGGCACCGTATGACTACGGCCAGATGCGCGCGGCGTGGGTGAGTCACCTGCTGACCAACTGGATCGGCGACGACGGCTGGTTGGCCGAGATGGACCTCCAGATGCGGGGGTTCAACTACCACGGCGACGTGCACCGCTGCACGGGCAAGGTCACTGGGAAGGGTGAGTCGGCAGACGATGCGATATCGCTTGACGTCTCCGCCACCAGTCAGCGCGACGAGACCACCACTCGCGGCACAGCCAAGGTGTTGCTACCGTCGAAGACAAGCGGCGCCGTCGTCCTTCCGGTTCCAGACGCCGATCTCAGAAGACGTGGGGCGCAGGTCGTTTCGCGTACATCAGGCAAGCTCGGCGAGCAGATGCGTCGACTGTACGGAGAGTGAGAGAGACATGAAGCGACTCGTCCTTGAGGCCGAGCACGAGGAGTTCCGCAAGACGGTACGGGATTACATCGAGCGCGAGCTCGAGCCCAACGCCGAGCAGTGGGAGTCCGCCAGACTGGTCGACCGGTCCGCCTGGGTCACTGCGGGCAAGTACGGCCTGATCGGCTTCAACATGCCCGAGGAGTTCGGCGGTAGCGGCGTCGAGGACTTCCGTTTCAACGCGGTCATCGACGAGGAGATCGCACGCTACGGCGGACCCGCCCCGGCGCTGAGCCTGCAGAACGACGTGGTGGGCCCGTACTTCTCGTCGCTGGGAAGCGACGAGCAGAAGAAGCGCTGGCTACCTGGCATCACCAGCGGCGAGTTGATCGTCGCGGTCGCGATGACCGAGCCGGGCGCGGGCAGCGACCTGGCGGGTATCAAGACCTCGGCGGTCCGCGACGGAGACGACTGGATCGTCAACGGCTCCAAGACATTCATCTCCTCTGGCATCAACTGCGACCTGGTCGTGGTGGTCTGCCGCACTGACCCCGATGCCGGGCACAAGGGCTTCACGCTGCTCGTCGTCGAGGACGGTATGGAGGGCTTCACCCGGGGTCGCAAGCTCGACAAGATGGGCCTGCACTACCAGGACACCGCAGAGCTGAACTTCGTCGACGTCAGGGTGCCGGCGGCCAACCTGCTCGGCAAGGAGGGACGCGGCTTCTATCACCTGATGGCCAACCTTCCGTCGGAGCGGCTCTCCATCGCCATCTCCGCCATCGCAGGTGCGCGCGAGACTTGGCGGCAGACATTGCAATATGCCAAGGACCGCAAGGCCTTCGGTCAGTCGATCGGCAGCTTCCAGCACAACCGCTTCCTGTTGGCCGAGATGGACACCGAGCTCGAGATTGGCGAGCAGTACATCGACCGTTGCCTGCAGGCCGTCGTGGACGACGAGTTGACGGCGGTGGAGGCGTCGAAGGCAAAGTGGTGGTGCACCGAGACGGCCAAGAAGGTCATCGACGGCTGCGTCCAACTGCACGGCGGCTACGGCTACATGACGGAGTACCGGGTCGCCCGCGACTACATGGACAACCGCATCATGACGATCTTCGGCGGCACCACCGAGATCATGAAGGACATCATCGGCCGCGACCTCGGCCTGTGATTGCAGTGCCGTGAACGGCATCTCGGCGGAGCGCGACGGTGCGATCCTGCGGATCCGGCTGGATCGGCCGGAGAAACTCAACGCCGTAGATACCCCGATGCTCGACGAGTTGTCCGCCCGCTTGGACGATGCGGCCGACGACGCGGTCCGCGCGGTACTGCTCACCGGCGCGGGGCGCGCGTTCTGCTCCGGCGGTGATCTGACGGGCGGCGACACCGAAGGTGCCGCGCATGCCGCCAATCGCGTAGTGCAGACGATAATCGCGCTGCCAAAGCCGGTGGTGGCCGGCGTGCACGGAGCGGCCGTCGGCTTCGGGTGCCCGCTGGCTTTGGCGTGCGATCTGGTGGTGGCCGCACCGGCGGCCTACTTCCAGCTGGCGTTCAGCCGGGTAGGTCTGATGCCCGACGGCGGCGCTAGCGCATTGCTTCCGGGGTTGATCGGCCGGGCGCGGACGGCGCGGATGGCGATCACTGCAGAAAAGGTTTATGCCGCAACGGCATTCGAGTGGGGAATGATCTCCCACCTCTCCAGTGACGTCGACTACGACGATGTCCTTGGCGCGGTGCTGGGATCGGTGGCGAAGGGTCCAACCGTGTCATATGGGTGGACGAAGCGTGCACTCGCGGCGGCAACGTTGGGCGACCTCGACTTAGTGCAGGCGATCGAGGCCGAGGGTCAGCTGGCATTGGTCGACACCGTCGACTTTCGTGAAGGTGTCCGTGCCTTCCGTGAACGACGCAAACCCGAGTTCCGCGGCCACTGAGTAGGGAGTCACATGACGATGAAGCGAGTTCGAGTCGACGGCCTTGACGTCGAATACGCCGACACGGGAACCGGGCCGACGGTCCTGTTCGTGCACGGCGTCTACGTCACCGGCGCCGTATGGAAGGACGTCGTCACCGAGTTGGGAGACGGGTTCCGGTGTATCGCGCCCACGTGGCCGCTTGGCGCGCATAGCACGCCGACGAACGGCGCCGACCTCGGCGTCGAAGCGGCCTCTCGACGCATCGTCCACTTCATGGACGCACTCGACCTGACCGACGTCATCGTCGTCGCCAACGACACGGGGGGCGGGCTCGTCCTGGCGACGCTCGGTGATCCGACGCTGGACACCTCGCGGTTTGCTCGGTTGGTGCTCACCAATTGTGATAGTTACGAACACTTTCCGCCGGGTTCATTCGCGCAGATCGTGAAGGTGTGCCGGGCGAGTTCGGCGGTCGGTGGTGCCATCGTGAGATTGTTGGCCACCGGGCCGGGACGGAGTTTCTTCCTGAAGGCCGTCTGCCACACACCGCCGGGCCAGGATCGCCAGCGCGAGGTGTTCGGGGCGTTCGCCACCAGTGCTGCCGCCCGCCGCGACGCCGTCACGGTGACCGCATCGTTGGATCCGGCGCTCACACTGCGGGCCGCATCGGCGATCGAGGCGTTCGACAATCCGGTCACCCTCGCGTGGGGCACCGAGGACGCACTCTTCCCCCTCGCCCATGCCCGCCGACTGCGCGACGCGTTCCCCAACGCCACGTTGATCGAGATCCCGGATTGCTCGGCATTCGTCATGCTCGATAGGCCGGGGGCCCTTGCCGAAGCGATTCGCAACGACTGACGCGCGGGCTGGCTCGATGCGGAGGCGGGGGTTTCAGCTACCCGGGCTGCGAAGTCCATCGAGTAGAGCGTCGAGGGCCTCGCCGACCGCGGCCCGGGCGGCGGCGACGTCGTCGGCGTTGCCGACGTACAGAGCGGCCTCTTCGCAGGAGACGAGCAGGAGATGGGCCAGCGCGTCCGGTGACACTGCCCGCATGCTCCCATCGCGAACTCCATCGACAACGAGTTGGCGGATCGTGTGGAGGCCGTAGGAGGAACCGATGGCGCGGAACCTCTCCCATCCGAGTACGGCGGGCGCGTCGAGAACGATCCGGCGCATGTCGCTGTCCAAGCCGGTGTCGAGATAGCTGTCGATCGTTCGCTTCAACCGGCCGAAGCCAGTCGAAGGAAGCCCGACGAACGGGTCGACGTGCTGATCCATCAGTTCTTTGAGCACCTCTTCGAACACTGCCCCGAACAAGGCCGACTTGTCTTCGAAGTGGTGATAGAGCGCGCCCCGCGTCCCGACCCCGGCAGCTTCGGCGATCTGACCGGTGCTTGCGGCAGCGAAGCCGAGCTGCGAGAACATCTCACGCGCGGCACTGAGAATCTGTTGACGAGACCGCTCGCCGCGCTTCGGCGACACCTTGGGCACGTGTCGACTTTAACCCGTGGTCAGCGTCTGCCAGGAGGTCACGCGAAGTACCGTGCACGCAGGTCGGCCTTGCGCACCTTGCCCAGCGCCGTGCGTGGCATGGCGTCGACGACGACGAGCCGTTCCGGTGTCTTCTGGCGGGCCAGACCAGACGCCGCGAAGTGCGCCTGGATCCCGATGAGGTCCACCGTTGCTCCCGGCTTCAACACCACTACCGCAGCGACGACCTCGCCGTAGCGGGGATGCGCCGCGGCAACCGCCGCACCCTCTGCCACTGCGGGATGGGCGCTCAAGACGTCTTCGACCTGTCCTGACGAGATCGTTTCTCCGCCACGGATGATGACGTCCTTGATCCGATCGGTGATGCTCAGCCGACCGCCCCTATCGACGTGACCAAGGTCGCCGGTGCGGAACCAGCCGTCCGCGGTGAAGGCGTCGACGTCGAGCCGACCGTCCCGGTACCCGGTGAACTGCTCGGGACCCTGCACGACGACCTCGCCGTCGACACCGCAGGGGCACTCGGCGCCGTCCTTTCCGAGGATGCGCACCCGCGACCCCGGCAGGGGTTCGCCGTCCGTGCTGAGCCGTGCCGACCGATCGTGGCCACTGTGCATGCCAGTGACGGTCGGATGTTCGGTGGAGCCGTAACTGCGGAATGTGCTGATCCCCGCCGCTGCCGCGCGGCGGCCCAGTTCCTCGGTGACCGGCGCCGCCCCGATCAGGAACTCGCGCAACGTCGTCAGACCCTCGGACTTGTCACCCAGATCGAGGAGACTCGCCAGATGGAACGGTGTGCCTGCCGTGGCCGTCACCCCGAACCGACGCACCACCTCTACCGCCGCGGGCGCATCCCAGCCGTCCATGAACACGGTGCGGCTACCCGACAGCAGCGGTCGCAGAATGCTGCCGACGCCGGCGACGTGGCCTGGGGGGAACGTCACCAGCAGCACGTCGTCGGGACCGCAGGCAAGCAGGGCCGGCATGGTCCGATGTTCGGCGAGCAGCGTGTTGTGGGAGTGCTGGACGCCTTTGGGTGCCGACGTTGTACCCGAGGTGTACATCAGCAGACACACGTCGTCGGCGGTCACGGCCGGTCGAACGTAGTCATCGGCGGAACCGTCGAGCTCCGACCACGTCACGAAGCCGGGCCCCGGCTCGGCGTCGAGCAGCACGATGTCGCGCATCGTCGCTATGTCGGTGAGGTCCGAGACCCGTTCGCGATAGGAGACCGACCTCCAGCGGTCGGGCATGATCAAGACCTTCGCGGCCGCTTCGGCAAGGATGAAACGGGTCTCGTTGATTCCGTAGATGTGCGGTATCGGCACCAACACTGCGCCGCACAGCAGGACCGCCTGGTAGGCGACGGCACACTCGGGCCGATTCGTCAGCTGGACGGCGACCGCGTCACCCGCACCCACTCCCAAACTTTGTAACGACGCAGCCATCGCCATGGCACCATCGCGGATCGCGTCGATCGTCGGGCTGTAGGTGTCGTGCCCGATCACGAAGGTGACTGGCGTATCGGCATTTTCGACGGCTCCCGATTCGAGGGCGTCGACACAGGTGGCTTCGGTGAACCAGCCCCGTCGATACCACTCGTCGCGCAGTGGCGCGTAGTCGAAACCGGTCATCGGAGGGTCAGGTTACCGCGCCGTCGATCTTGAGTTCGAGTCGAACTCACCCGGGCGCCCCAGTTCGCAGAGCGCCCGATGGAATTCCTTCCATCGGTCGGCTCGTGGCGACGTCGTTCTTCATGGCGATGTCGTCTCCCAGCGCAGCGTAAGCGACTGTAGGCCGACCTGCCCCCCGGTTTCGTACAGCGCGACATCCGCGTCGAGCCGGTAGTGCGGGATGCGCCGGTGCCACTCCTCCATGGCGATGCGCAGCTCGCGGCGGGCAAGGTGTGACCCGAGGCAACGGTGTGGGCCTGCGCCGAAGGCGATGTGGTTGTTCGGGCTTCGCGCGATGTCGACCGCGGTGGCGTTCGCGAACGCGGCGTCGTCCCTGGTGGCGGCGTGTAGGGGCAGATTGACCATGTCGCCGGCTTTCATCGGACAACCCTGCACCGTGATGTCCTCGGTCACCCTGCGGGCCGGGATCACGATGGCGTAGGCCCGCAGGAACTCCTCGACGGCGGTCGGGATGGTGTCGGGCGCGTCGATGAGGCGCTGCCGGTCGGCGGGATGGTCGGCCAGGTGCCAGAAGGTCCAGCCGAGTGTCGCTGTCACGGTGTCGAGGCCGGCCATGAACATCAGTAGG
>NZ_JAVRQA010000324.1:0-11196 GCF_032161845.1 Mycobacterium sp. | reverse complement strand
CAACAGAAGCCACCGTGGGATCGCGCGACCAGCGTGCAGAAGTGCATCCGTACGCCCGACATCGATGAAGTCGGCATCACCACCCGCCACAACACGTTCTTTCAGATGGCGGGCAACTTCTCCTTCGGCGACTACTTCAAGAAGGGTGCGATCGAGTTCGCCTGGACGCTGCTGACCAATCCGCAGGACCGGGGCGGTTACGGCTTCGACCCCGAAACGCTGTGGGCGACGGTCTATCTCGACGACGACGAGGCGATCACCCTGTGGCAGGAGGTGGCCGGGCTGCCGCTGGAACGCATTCAGCGTCGTGGCATGGCCGACAACTACTGGTCGATGGGCATCCCCGGTCCGTGTGGTCCGTCGTCGGAGATCTACGTCGACCGCGGGCCGGAGTACGGCATCGACGGTGGCCCCGAGGCCAACGAAGACCGCTACATCGAAATCTGGAACCTCGTCTTCATGCAGAACGAGCGGGGAGAGGGAACCGGCAAGTCCGACTTCGAGATCCTCGGTCCGCTGCCGCGCCAGAACATCGACACCGGCATGGGTGTCGAGCGGGTCGCCTGCCTGCTGCAGGGCGTTGACAACGTCTACGAGACGGACCTCATGCGGCCCACCATCGATTTCGTCGCAGGCATCGCGCCGCGCGGATACGGCCTCGGCAACCACGAGGATGACGTCCGGTACCGCGTGATCGCCGACCACAGCCGCACCGCAGCGATCATCATCGGCGACGGCGTGAGTCCCGGCAACGACGGCCGCGGCTACGTGTTGCGCAGGCTGCTGCGGCGCGTCATTCGGTCGGCCAAGCTCCTCGGCATCGACACGCCGGTCGTCGGCCCATTGATGACGTGCGTCCGCGACGCAATGGGCCCGTCGTATCCCGAGCTCGTCACCGACTTCGATCGGATCAACCGCATCGCCGTCGCCGAGGAGACGGCGTTCAACCGCACGCTGGCCGCCGGGTCGAGACTGTTCGACGACGTGGCCAATTCCACCAAGGCAGCTGGTGTCTCGGTGCTGTCCGGTCCCGATGCCTTCACGTTGCACGACACCTACGGCTTCCCGATCGAACTCACCTTGGAGATGGCGGCCGAGACCGGCCTGACCGTCGACGAGGAGGGCTTCCGCGGGCTGATGGCAGAGCAGCGTCAGCGCGCCAAGGCAGATGCCGCGGCCCGCAAGCACGCGCATGCCGATCTGACGGCGTACCGCGAGCTGGTCGACGCCGGCGCAACCGAGTTCACCGGTTTCGATGAATTGTCCTCAGAGGCAACGATTCTCGGTATCTTCGTCGACGGCAAGCGAGTTCCGGTCATCGCGCACTCCGGCGGGATCGGCGGCTCCGCCACCGACGGGGCCGTCACCGAACGCGTCGAGTTCGTCCTCGACCGCACGCCGCTCTACGCCGAATCCGGCGGCCAGATCGCCGACATCGGTGCCATCACCGGAACCGGATCCAGCGGTGCCGCCAAGGCCGCCGTCACCGATGTTCAGAAGATTGCCAAGACGCTCTTCGTGCACCGCGTCAACGTCGAGTCCGGCGAGTTCGTCGAGGGTGACACCATCGTCGCAGCCGTCGATCCGAAGTGGCGTCACGGCGCCACGCAGGGCCACTCCGGCACCCACATGGTGCATGCCGCGCTGCGACAGGTGCTTGGCCCGAACGCAGTTCAGGCCGGCTCGCTGAATCGGCCCGGCTACCTCAGGTTCGACTTCAACTGGCAGGGCGCGCTGAGCGACGAGCAGCGCGAGCAGATCGAAGTGGTCACCAACGAGGCCGTCGAGGCCGATTACGCGGTGAACACCTTCAACACCAAACTCGAGAAGGCCAAGGCGATGGGCGCGATGGCGCTGTTCGGCGAGGCCTACCCCGAGGACGTTCGGCTGGTGGAGATCGGCGGACCGTTCTCGCTCGAGCTGTGCGGCGGTACCCACGTCCACAACTCGGCCCAGATCGGGCCGGTGACCATCCTCGGTGAGTCCTCCGTCGGGTCGGGCGTGCGCCGAGTCGAGGCCTATGTCGGACTCGACTCGTTCAAGTACCTGGCCAAGGAACGTGCCCTGATGGCCGGCCTGGCGTCATCGCTGAAGGTGCCGTCGGACGAGGTGCCCGCCCGCGTGGCCAACCTCGTCGAGCGGCTCAAGGTCGCCGAGAAGGAACTCGACCGGTCCAGGCTGGCCGGGGCGCGGGCAGCCGCGGCCAACGCCGCCGCCGGCGCAGAGTTGGTGGGTAAGGTGCGTGTCGTGGCGCAGCGCATGGCCGGGGGCATCTCGGCCGCGGATTTGCGCAGCCTGGTCGGCGACGTCAAGGGCAAGCTCGGTTCGGACCCCGGCGTCGTGGCCCTGATCGCCGAGGGCGACGGCGACACCGTGCCCTTCGTCGTAGCGGTCAATCCGGCGGCGCAGGATCTCGGCCTGAGCGCCAATGATCTGGTCAAGGTGCTTGGTGCCGCAGTGAACGGACGAGGCGGGGGCAAGGCCGATCTCGCGCAGGGCTCGGGCAGTGAAGCGTCGAACATCGACGCGGCGCTGTCGGCGTTGCTCGCAGAGATTGCGCGGAGTTGACTCGGTTGGCCGATACCGAAGACCGTCAGCCGGACCGGCCGGGCGGTGACGATCCCGGGCGTGGTCGACGCCTCGGAGTCGACGTCGGCACGGTACGCATCGGCGTCGCCACCAGTGACCCCGACGGCATCCTGGCGACTCCCGTCGAGACGGTGGCGCGGGATCGCAGGGACGTCAAGGGCAAGCACATTCGCCGACTTGCGCAACTGACCGACGAGTTCGCCGTCGTGGAGGTCGTCGTCGGGCTGCCACGGACCCTCGCCGACCGGACCGGACCGTCGGCGCTCGACGCGATCGCCGTCGCCGATGCGCTTGCCGCCAGGATCACCCCGGTGCCCGTTCGACTGTCCGACGAGCGACTCACCACCGTGACCGCTCAGCGGGCCCTGCGGGAGGCGGGCGTCCGTGCGAAGAGCCAAAAATCGATGATCGACCAGGCGGCTGCCGTCGGCATCCTGCAGACCTGGCTGGACCAGCGGCGAGTCGCCCTGGCTGACGACAGCGGAGCGGCCGATGCCTGACAACTGGGGTCTCGAGCGCACGGAGCCGGAAGCGGTAGGGCGGCCACGCAGGACGATGAATCGCACGCAACGGGCCCGGGCCAATCGGAACCGCCGCAGGCGCAGGACCATCACCGTCTTCTCGGTGGCCGCGCTCGTCGTGGTACTCGTCGGCGCCGTCTTCCTCGGCTCGCGGATGTGGCACGGGATGTTCGGCACCCCCAGCGACTACCAGGGCGACGGCGTCAAGGACGTCGTCGTGCAGGTTCACAACGGTGACTCCACGACCGCGATCGGCAAGACCTTGAAGGACGGAGGCGTCGTCGCTACGTCACAAGCCTTCGTCGATGCCGCGGCGGGCAATGCGGCGATCTCCGAGATTCAGCCGGGGTTCTACAAGGTGCGCACCGAGATCCCGGCCACCAATGCCGTTTCCCGGCTCGCCGACCCACAGAACCGGGTGGGCCGGCTGGTGATCCCCGAGGGCCGTCAGCTCGACGACATCACCGACGTCAAGTCGAATGCGGTGACGAAGGGAATCTTCTCGCTCGTCGCCGATGCGACGTGCGTGACCCTCGACGACCAGCGCAAGTGCGGGCTCACCGCCGACGACCTGAAGAAGGCCGCGGGGGCGGCCGATCCCGCGACCCTGTCGGTCCCCGCGTGGGCGCTGGACCCCGTCAAGGCGCAGGGCTCCGACCATCGGCGCATCGAGGGTTTGATCGCGCCGGGCACCTGGAACATCGACCCGTCGGCGCCAGCGCCGGACATCTTGTCGACGCTGATCGGCGCCAGCACCACCCAGTACGAGCAGAACGGCCTGCTCGAGGCCGGCAACGCCGAGAACCTGTCGCCCTACCAGATCCTGACGGTGGCCTCGCTCGTGCAGCGCGAGTCGAAACCGCAGGACTTCGCGAAGGTGGCCAGAGTCATCTACAACCGGCTGATCGCACCCGACCATCGGCGGCTGGAGTTCGATTCGACGGTCAACTATTCGCTGGACCGACAGGAAATCGCCACCACCGACGCCGATCGCGGCAGGGACACACCGTGGAACACCTATGTGCGCGACGGGCTTCCGGCCACCCCGATCTGCTCGCCAGGCCAACCGGCGCTCACCGCCGCGGAAAGCCCCGAACCGGGTGACTGGCTGTACTTCGTCACCATCGACATGCAGGGCACCACGCTGTTCACCAGGGACTATCAACAGCACCTCGCCAACATCGAGCTAGCCCGACAAAACGGTGTGCTCGACAGCGCACGATGAGCCGACGCGCGGCGGTTCTCGGGTCGCCCATCGCGCATTCCCGGTCACCGCAACTGCACCTGGCGGCCTACCGAGCCCTCGGGCTGACCGACTGGACCTACGAACGCATCGAATGCACCGCTGACGAGTTGCCGAAACTGGTCGGTGGATTCGGCCCCGAGTGGGTAGGGCTGTCGGTGACGATGCCCGGCAAGTTCGCCGCGCTGCGGTTCGCCGACGAACGGACCGCTCGCGCTGAACTTCTCGGCTCGGCCAACACCCTCGTCAGGACGTCGTCGGGTTGGCGTGCGGACAACACGGACATCGACGGGGTGACGGGAGCCCTCGGGGAGGTGCCGGTGGGAGTCCTCGGCCGCGCCGCGGTGCTCGGCTCGGGCGGTACGGCCCCCGCCGCCGTCGCTGGCCTCGCCGAGCTTGGTGTGCAAGACATTTCGATCGTCGCGCGCAATCGCGACAGGGCCGAACCCCTGATCGAACTCGGGACGCGGCTCGGCGTCGCGACCCACTGGGTCGAGTTGGGCACGTCGCTGGACGGCGTCGGCGTCGTGGTGAACACCATTCCGGCGGACGTGGCCGCGCGGTACGCGGACATCGTCACGGCGGCGCCCGTGCTGCTCGACGCGATCTACGACCCATGGCCCACGCCGCTCGCCGAGGCCTTCGTCGCCGCGGGTGGTCAGGTCATCAGCGGCCTGCAGATGCTGCTGAACCAGGCCTTCGCGCAAGTGCAGCAGTTCACGGGCCGACCCGCTCCGAAAGAGGCGATGATCGCGGCACTGGGCTGACCATAGGCTTTGGCCGTGGGGATTGCGGCTGTGGCATCTGCGTTGGCGTGGTTGGCGACGCTCACCATCTACGACGTCCGACAGCGTCGGCTGCCCAACGCATTGACGCTGCCGGGGGCGGTGGTGGTGCTGGTCGCCGCGGCGCTCACCGGCCGCGGGTTTGCGGCGCTGCTTGGAGCGTTGGTGCTGGCGGTGCTGTACCTCGTCGTCCACCTCATCGCGCCGGCCGCGATGGGAGCCGGTGACGTGAAGCTGGCGCTCGGCGTCGGCGCGCTGACGGGGGCATTCGGCGTCGACGTGTGGGTGCTCGCGGCGGTGGCGGCCCCACTGCTGACCGCGACGTGGGGGATCGTCGCCCTGCGGGAGCGGGGGACCGTGCCGCACGGGCCCTCGATGTGCGCGGCGACGGTCGCTGCGGTCGCCCTGGTCATCGTCTAGCCCTACCGTGATCCCGGGGAAGGACGCACCATGCCGACACGCACCGCGACACCGGATGATCTGTTCGCCATTGCCGAGATCTACGCCCACTACGTACGGACCAGCGTCGCGACCTTCGAACTGGAGGTTCCCGCTCTCGAGGAGTGGCGGCGGCGCTTCGACGCGATCATCGAAAGCGGTCTGCCCTTTCTCGTCACCGAGCGCGACGGCGCGGTCGCCGGGTACGCCTACTGCGGGCCGTGGAAGACGAGGCCCGCGTATGCGGCCACCGTCGAGGACTCGGTGTACGTCTCACCGCGCGCCGTCGGGCAGGGCTGCGGCACCGAATTGATGCGCGACCTCCTCTCCGCCTGCGAGGCGGCAGGCGTCCGGGAGGTGATCGCGGTCATCGCCGACACGGGCAGTCCGGCCTCGGTCGAGCTGCACCACCGCTTCGGCTTCACCGACGCAGGCCGCCTGACCCGCGTCGGCTACAAGCACGAGCGGTACGTCGATACGTTGCTGCTGCAGCGCAGCCTGGCGTAACGGATTGCGTCAGGTCGAGGGCGCCGTGGGAAGATGGGACGCGTGTTGCGATGGACGACAGCTGGTGAATCCCACGGCCGTGCGCTGGTGGCGATGGTCGAGGGTATGGTGGCCGGTCTCGAGATCACGACGGAGGACATCGCCGCCCAACTGAAGCGTCGCAGGCTCGGCTACGGGCGTGGCGCCAGGATGAAGTTCGAGGCCGACGCCGTCACCGTACTGACCGGGGTGCGCCACGGCCTCACGCTCGGCGGCCCGATCGCCGTCGAGATCGGCAACACCGAGTGGCCCAAGTGGGAGACCGTGATGGCCTCCGACCCGGTGGAACAGTCCGAGCTGGACGGGGCGCGCAACGCCCCGCTGACCCGACCGCGGCCGGGTCACGCCGACTACGCGGGCATGCTGAAGTACGGCTTCGACGACGCCCGTCCCGTCCTGGAGCGCGCGAGCGCCCGCGAGACCGCTGCCCGCGTCGCCGCAGGCACCATTGCCAGGGAGTTCCTGCGCCAGGCACTCGGGGTGGAAGTGCTGTCGCACGTCATCTCGATCGGTGCGTCGGCGCCGTACGACGGTCCACCGCCGCGGCCAGCGGACCTCGACGCGATCGATGACAGCCCGGTCCGCGCGTTCGACAAGGACGCCGAAGCGGCCATGATCGCCGAGATCGAGGCCGCCAAGAAGGACGGTGACACCCTTGGTGGCATCGTCGAGGTCGTCGTCGACGGTCTTCCCATCGGGCTGGGCTCGTTCACCAGTGGCGACAACCGACTCGACAGCCAACTGGCGGCCGCCGTCATGGGCATCCAGGCCATCAAGGGTGTCGAAATCGGGGACGGCTTCGAGACCGCGCGCCGTCGCGGCAGCGTCGCCCACGACGAGATCTATCCCAGCCCCGATGGCGTAATTCGCTCGACCAACCGCGCGGGCGGTCTCGAAGGCGGCATGACGAACGGCCAGGCGCTGCGGGTCCGCGCCGCGATGAAGCCGATCTCGACGGTCCCCAAGGCGTTGGCCACCATCGACATGACCACCGGCGAGGAAGCCGTCGCGATTCACCAGCGATCCGACGTGTGTGCGGTGCCTGCCGCAGGTGTGGTCGTCGAAACCATGGTGGCACTGGTGTTGGCACGGGCGGCGCTGGAGAAGTTCGGCGGCGACTCGCTGGCCGAGACCAAGGCCAACGTCGACGGCTACCTGGCCTCGATCAACAAACGAGAAGCCGAAAGGGCGTCGGGCTGATGGCGCCGAAGGCGGTGCTCGTGGGCATGCCCGGGTCGGGCAAGTCCACCATCGGGCGCCGCCTGGCCAAGGCACTGGATGTCCCCTTGTTGGACACCGACGCGAAGATCGTAGAGACCACCGGCCGCTCCGTCGCCGACATCTTCGTCGATGGTGAGGCCGAGTTCCGGCGGATCGAGGCCGACGTGGTGCGCGCGGCGCTCGCCGAACACGACGGCATCGTGTCACTCGGCGGCGGTGCGATCACTACGCCAGAGGTGCGCGAGGCCTTGGCGGGGCACACCGTCATCTACCTGGAAATCAGTGCAGCCGAAGGTATTCGGCGTACCTCCGGTAACGCGACGAGACCGCTGCTCGCCGGTGGCGATCCCGGTGAGCGGTTTCGCGAACTGATGACCCAGCGCGTCCCGCTGTATCGGGAGGTGGCGACGGTGCGGATCAACACCAACCGCCGCAACCCCGGTGCGGTCGTGCGCCACATCGTGCAACGCATGGAGACCGCCAACTCCGACCGTCAGCAGGCGCGGCGGCGACGCAGGCCGTCGTGGCGCAGGCTTCCCACCGTGCTCAATCCCGCACCCACCACCGAGGCGCCGCCGAGTCCCGCGGCACTCGCCCGTCGAGCAGAGGCGCGCAATGACTGACCCAGTGACCGTCGACGTGCTCGTCGACCGGCCCTACCCGGTGATCATCGGGACCGGGTTGCTCGACGATCTGGCCAGGGTTCTCGACGGACGTCACAGAGTGGCGATCCTGCACCAGCCGGTGTTGAACGAGACGGCCGAGTCGATTCGGAAACATCTGGCGGATAAGGGAATCGACGCGCATCGCATCGAGATCCCGGATGCGGAGGCCGGCAAGGAGTTGCCGGTCGTCGGCTTCATCTGGGATGTGTTGGGCCGCATCGGCATCGGACGCCAGGATGCCATCGTCAGCCTCGGCGGGGGGGCGGCCACCGACGTCAGCGGGTTCGCCGCGGCCACGTGGCTGCGCGGCGTCGACATCGTCCACGTGCCCACCACGCTGCTCGGCATGGTCGATGCGGCGGTGGGCGGCAAGACCGGCATCAATACCGACGCGGGCAAGAACCTGGTCGGCGCCTTCCATCAACCGCTCGCCGTGCTCGTCGACCTCGCCACCCTGGACTCGTTGCCGCGCAACGAGATCGTGGCAGGCATGGCCGAGATCGTGAAGGCCGGATTCATCGTCGACCCGGTGATCCTCGACATGATCGAAGCCGACCCCGAGGCGGCGCTCGACCCTTCCGGGTCGGTGCTGCCCGAACTCATCCGGCGCGCCGTGGTGGTCAAGGCGGAGGTCGTCGCCGCGGACGAGAAGGAATCGCAGCTACGCGAGATCCTCAACTACGGCCACACCTTGGCGCACGCCATCGAACGTCGCGAGCGCTACCGCTGGCGCCACGGCGCTGCGGTATCGGTGGGACTGGTCTTCGCCGCCGAGCTGGGCAGGGCCGCGGGTCGGCTCGACGACGAGACCGCGGACCGGCACCGCTCGGTCCTGACGGCGCTCGGACTCCCGGTGACCTACGACGCCGATGCGCTGCCGCAACTGCTGGAATACATGGCAGGCGACAAGAAGACTCGTTCGGGCGTGCTGCGCTTCGTGGTGCTCGAAGGCCTGGCCAAACCGGCCAGGCTGGAGGGCCCGGACCCTGCCCTGCTGGTAGCCGCCTACTCGGAGATCGGGGTCCGTCAGTGACCGTCAACGTATTCAACGGACCCAACCTCGGCAGGCTCGGCAAGCGCCAACCCGAGGTCTACGGCAGCACCACCCACGACGATCTGATTGCGATCATCGAGCGCGAAGCCGCCGAACTCGGGCTGAAGGTCGTGGTGCGGCAGACCGACTCCGAGGCCGAACTGCTGGGCTGGATCCACGATGCCGCCGATGCGAAGGAGCCCGTCGTACTCAATGCAGGCGCGCTGACCCACACGTCGGTGGCGTTGCGGGACGCCTGCGCCGAACTGACGGCACCGCTGATCGAGGTGCACATCTCCAACGTGCATGCGCGCGAAGGATTTCGGCACCACTCATACCTGAGCGCCGTCGCCACGGGCGTGATCGTCGGCCTCGGCGTGCAGGGCTATCTGTCGGCGCTGCGGTACCTGGCCAGCCTGACGGGCTAGGGGCGTTCTTCGACGCGCGTCGGCGCGGTTTCACCGGCAGGCACGGTCGCGCCTTCCTCGACGCGGTCGTCATGGACCGCCGCGAACACGTCGGTATCGGCGCGATCACCGTCGGCGCCGCGGCGCTGGACCGGTGGGGAGTTGCGGTCCACCAGCGCCCGACCCAGCGCGACGCCCGCGATCGCGAAGACGAACATCAGCAGCGCGGTGAACGCGGCGAAGGTCGTCACCTCGTTGAGCAGACCCTGCGCGTAGAGGTTCTCGTAGAACAGCGAGATGAACCACGCGACGAAGCCGCTGACGATCCCTGCGAACAGACCAGCCAGGAGCCAGGTCATCGCGAGATCGCCCCGGCGGTCGGGGTCGGGATTGGCCCGTGCGTCGCCGCGGCCGTCGGCCAGACCCCAGAGGAAGGCCGCGATCGCGAACACCGCGACCAGGACGACGCTGATCCACAGCGCCTGACTTTCCATCAGGTTGATCAAAGCTCCCTGAAGCAATCGAACGATGACCATCAGGGCTGCGAACACCAGTCCGCGCAACAACCACTTGCTCATGGGGGCACATCGTAGCGAGTACCGTCGGGCGCTGTGACGATTTCCCAGCGCAGGGCCCGCTTACGTCGCCGACTGGCCGCCGCCGAACTGGACGCAATGTTGGTAACGGACCTGGTCAACGTGCGTTATCTGTCCGGGTTCACCGGTTCGAACGCCGCGCTCCTCATCCGTGTCGACGACGAGATTCCGGTGCTGGCCACCGATGGGCGGTACCGGACGCAGGCCGCGCAACAGTCTCCCGACGCCGACGTCGTCATCGAACGCGCGTGTGCGCCCCATCTGGCGGGTTCGGCGGCCGCATGCGGGATCCGACGCCTGGGCTTCGAGAGCCACGTCGTGACGGTGGACGGTCACACCCTGTTGACGAAGGCGGCGGGCGACGTCGAGCTGGTGCGGGCGGCCGGCGCCGTCGAGGCCCTGCGAGAGGTCAAGGACGCCGGCGAGGTCGCCCTGCTGCGGTTGGCGTGCGAGGCGGCCGACGCGGCGCTCGCCGACCTGGTGGCCGCAGGCGCGCTGCGGCCGGGTCGGACCGAGAAGGAGGTCGCCCGCGACCTCGAGTCGCGGATGCTCGACCACGGGGCCGACGGGGTGTCGTTCGAGACGATCGTCGCCGCGGGCCCCAACTCCGCGATCCCACACCATCGCCCGACCGATGCCGTGCTCGCTGCGGGTGACTTCGTCAAGATCGACTTCGGTGCACTGGTCGCGGGTTATCACTCCGACATGACCCGGACGTTCGTGCTGTCGCCCGTCGCGCAGTGGCAGCTCGACGTCTACGACCTTGTGTCGACCGCGCAGCGGTTGGGGCGGGAGGCCTTGGCGCCGGGCGTGTCGCTGTCCGGGGTGGATGCGGTATCGCGCCAGGTCATCGCCGACGCGGGGTTCGCGGAGAACTTCGGGCACGGTCTCGGTCACGGGGTCGGATTGCAGATCCACGAAGCGCCGGGAATCAGTGCCTCATCCGCCGGTACACTGCTTGCTGGCTCTGCGGTGACCGTAGAGCCCGGCGTCTATCTGCCCGGCCAAGGCGGCGTCCGCATCGAGGACACGCTGGTCGTGGGCAGTGATGATGCACCCGCACCCCAGTTTCTTACCCGGTTCCCCAAGGAACAGGCGATTATGAGTTAGCTAAAGGTGTTCCGAAAAACGTTTTACCATCAAAAACACATT
>NZ_JAVRQA010000323.1:0-18038 GCF_032161845.1 Mycobacterium sp. | reverse complement strand
CCGGTGTTGCGGTGCGAGACCCTGGTCGCCAACTCCTGAAACGTCACGTAGGCGGCGGCGTCGAGAAATGACTCAGGCGCGATGTCGCCCTGGCCCTGCTGACCGGGGCTGAACCCGGCTGTGACCTGCAGCATTCGGGCCTGTTCCAACTCCATCGGGTCGACCGCCCTCGTCACGACGAGATAGTCGCGCAGCGCGATGCCGTGCCGGTTCTCCTCGACGGTCCAGCGGTTCACCCAGGTGCCCCACGCATCGTCGAGGGTGAAGTAGCCGGCGACCGCCCGATGGTAGGAGGGCAGGTTGTCCTCGGTGAGCAGGTTGGTCACCATCGCGATGCGGGCCAGTTCGGACAGCGGCGACTGTTCGAGTTCCCAGTCCGATCCGCCGATCGCCGCGTAGTTGGAGCCGTCAGACCATGGCACGTAATCGTGCGGGGACCAGTTCTTAGTGGCCGCGAAGTGCTGGCTCAAGCCCGCTTCGACCATCGGTTCGAGTTCTCGGATCAACTCGGGATCGGTCAGAAGTCGCGGCATCGTGAGGCCACACGGTACTCCAGAAACACCGGAAGACCGACGGGGCACGCCTAGGTTCTGACGGGCGCAGGCGCCTTCCACGTGCCGTTCAGCGCATCGGGTTTCGGCCAGTAGAGCCGCAGCACCAAGGCGAATGGACCTTCCGGTGCCGGCAGCCAGTTGGCTTCCCGCTCGCTGCCTGGCGATTGCTTCTGGACGTACAGCGTGTACCCGCCATCGGCATCCGGGATGAGCTCGCGCAGCATCGGGGAGTTGATCAGGTAGCGGTTGATGGGGTTGGCCACCAACAGGCTCTTCGGCAGCCCGTACATGGTCAGCGACCAGAAGGCGTTGACGGGCGGCAGCTGGTTCGGTGCGAAGTGAAACGTGTAGTTCTCAGCGCCGGTCAGAGGCGCGCCGGTCGAGTCGGTGCTGAAGCTGGGATACAGCGCCTCTGCGGCGGTATTGCCATAGATGCCGAGGACGGCACCTGCCATCCGGTACAGGTAGTTGCCCTTGAGATCGTCGGCCGTGCCGAAGAATTGCGCCGAACCCACCTTGCCGGTATCGATCTCGTCCTTCTTCAGGGTGTCGAGCTCGGCCCACGCATCGGCCATCCCGTCCTGAATTGCGGTCCGCATCTCCGGCGAAAGCTTCTCGGCGTCGAAGCTGCCGTCGGGGCCGATGCCGATGGTGGCGAACCGGGCCCGCAGCTCCTTCTCCGACGCCAGCGTTGGGGTGAACTTCATGACGAAGTTCAGGATGTCGAAGAACTGAGGTGAGGTGCGCTCCTGCTCGGAGGTCAGCGCGGGGACGAAGTCGATTGCGGGCGCGGGTGGCGGCAACGGCTGCTTGAGGTAGACCGACAACGGCTCCACCCGATACCCGTCCTGGATCCGCTTGACGTCGTCGATGTCGGCGGGTTCGAACAGCTGGGTGCGATAGAGCACCAGCGCTAGTTCGGTGTCGGAGCGGATCACGTCGTTGACGCCGTCGGGCTTCTCCCCTCTCCAATTGGGGCCCACCAGAAGGTATTTGCCGCCGCTGTTGCCGGTGGTTCGGCTACCGACGTAGCCGAAGTTGTACGTGTACTGATCGACGAACTGCAGCGAGTAGTAGCGATCCTGCTCTATCGGCGGGACGGTGAGCACCAACGGCTCGGTGCGCAGGTCCGCTCCGACGGCGGAATACGGGGTATCCGAGTTCGGCGTCTGGACCGCGGTATCGGCGGGCGTGTAAACCCTTGCGGTGTTGTGGATTTCGTTCCAACCACCCTTGTATTCGGCATCGCCGGAATCGACGAAGTACGAGTACATGACGCGATAGTCGTCCACCATCGGGAAGCCATAGACGTAGGCCTCCTTCGCAATCGCCCTGGCCTGATCGGGGGTGACCGCCGGCGCGGCCGGCGGTGGCGCGGACCCGATGACCTCGGGCTTCTCACTCTTCGCGCACGCCGCCATGCCGATGACGAGCATTGCCACCAGAACCGCGGTCAACGCCCGGCGCAGCAATTTCGACGTCACGGCTTGTCCAGCGTCTCGGAGTGGGCGCTGGTCGATCGGCCCAGCGCCGCCACCTCGGCATCCATCCTCGGGAGCAGGTCGGGCACGAAGCGACGCACCGGCGCTTCGCCGAACGAGGTTGACATCGCGGGCCGCAGCCAGCGCAGCGCACCCACCCACCCTGGGCAGTACACCCGCGTCTTGCGGCCCTCGATGCCCTTGACGAAGGCGTCGGCGCACTTCTCGACCGACGTCGTGGTGCTCAGTGGATACGGGAGCTTGGACAGCATCTCGGCGAATGTAGACAGATCGGTCTTGCTGTCGCGCACCATCGCGGTGTCGATCCACGACATGTGCGCCGAGCCGACGCCGACCCCGCGGTAAGCCAGCTCGAGGCGCAACGCGTTGGCGAACTGCTCGACGGCCGCCTTGCTCGCGTTGTACGGCGCCAGCCCGGGGGCGGCCGCGAAGGCAGCGAGGGAGGACACGATCAGGACGTAACCCCGACGGTCGATGATCGACGGCAAGGCCGCCCGCACGGTGTGGAACACGCCGAGGACGTTGATGTCCAGCAGCCGCTTGACTGCCTCGGGGTCGACCTGCAGGACCGATCCGTAACTGGCGATTCCGGCGTTGGCCACGACGACGTCGATGCCACCGAAGCGCTGCACGCCACCATCGGCGGCGGCCTGCATTGCGGCCAGGTCGCGGACGTCGGCAGCCACGGTCAGCACGCGGTCGCCGCCAAGCGTGGCGGCGAACTGCGCGAGCGCACCGGAGTCGACGTCGGTCAGCACCAGGCGCGCGCCCTTGGCGTGCAGCCGCCGGGCCACCGTTGCACCGACACCGGCGGCACCACCGGTGATGAACACGACTTTCCCACTCACCGAACCCATGGTCGGAAAGCTACCGCAGAACTAGAGCGCGACTCCGAGCAACGCATCGATGACGGCCGCCACCTGACCGGGCGCCTCGGCATTCCGCCCGCCGTAGGAGAGCGCGTCGGTGGTCCAACCATCCAACGCGGCAAGCACTTTGGGGGTGTTGAGATCGTCGGCGAGGTACTGCCTGACGCGGGCGATCACATCTCCTGCATCGGGCCCCGCGGGCAGCGCCGTCGCCGTCCGCCACCGGGCCAGGCGATCTTGGGCTTCGGCGAGGACGGCGTCACTCCAGGACCGGTCCGCGCGGTAGTGTCCGGCCAGCAGTCCGAGCCGGATGGCCGCTGGGTCGACTCCGTCGGCGCGCAGCCGTGACACCAGCACCAGATTTCCGCGGCTCTTGCTCATCTTGTGGCCGTCCCAGCCGATCATGCCGGCGTGCACGTAGTGCCGCGCGAATCGTCGCTCCCCCGTGACGGATTCGGCGTGCGCGGCCGAGAACTCGTGGTGCGGGAAGATCAGGTCGCTGCCGCCGCCCTGCACGTCGAGACCGGTGCCGATGCGGTCCAGCGCGATGGCGGCGCACTCGACGTGCCACCCCGGTCGCCCTGGGCCGAACGGCGACGGCCAGTTGGGTTCGCCCGGCCGCTCGGCGCGCCACAGCAGCGCGTCCAACGCATCGCCCTTGCCGGGCCGGTCCGGGTCGCCACCCCGCTCGCCGAACAGCCGCAGCATGGTGTCGCGGTCATAGCCCGATTCGTAGCCGAACTGCACGGTGGCGTCGGCGCGGAAGTAGACGTCCGGGTAGTCGGCGTCCTCGACCACGTAGGCCGCACCGGAGGCCACCATCTTCTCGACGAGTTCGATCACCTCGGCGATGGCGTCGGTGGCCGCGACGTAGTCGTGTGGCGGCAGTACCCGCAGCGCCGCCATGTCCTCCCGGAACAGCTGGGTCTCCCTGGCGCCGAGTTCACGCCAGTCGATGCCGTCGCGGGCGGCCCGCTCGAACAGCGGATCGTCCACGTCGGTGATGTTCTGCACGTACTTCACGCGGTGCCCGGAATCGAGCCAAGAGCGGTACACCAGATCGAAGGTCAGGTAGGTCGCCGCGTGGCCGAGGTGGGTGGCGTCATAAGGGGTGATGCCACACACGTACATCGATGCGGTGTCACCGGCGGACACCGGACGCACCTGCCGGTCGGCGCTGTCGAACAAACGCAACTGCGGTCCCCGGCCGGGGAGCTCCGGAACGGTCGGCGCTGGCCACGATTGCATGGCTCCGACTCTAAGGTGTGCGTTCAGTTCTTCCTCCGACGGTGGTTACTCGCAGTGTGGGACAACGAGCGGCGCCAATCCATTCCCCCGGACCGGTCAGAACACCGCGCGGATCGCATCGAGCAGAGTGCCTGCCAGCTCCCGCCTGCACATGACGAAGTCGGGCAGGTAAGGATCTGGTCGGTTGTAACGCAGGGCCGAGCCGTCCAACCGCGAGGCGTGCAGCCCCGAGGCCATCACCACACCCGCCGGTGCCGCCGAGTCCCATTCCCACTGTCCGCCGGCGTGCACGTAGGCATCGACGTCCCCGCGGACGACCGCCATCGCCTTGGCACCGGCAGACCCGATTCCGATCAGCTCGACGTCGAGCATGTCGCGCAGCCACCACAGCACCGTCGGTGGACGGTGGCGGCTCGTCGCGATGCGGATGGGCCCCGGCTCGCGTGGCGGCGGTGCCGTGACGGTGTCGCTGCGGTACACCTCGCCGACGGCGGGCAACCCGACGACGGCGTCGGTGATCTCGCCGTCCGGTCCGCCGGTGCGCTGCCACAGTGCGATGTGCACGGCCCAGTCGGTGCGGCCCGGCGTCGAGAACTCCCTGGTGCCGTCGACGGGGTCGACGATCCACACCCGGTCGGCGCGGACCCTGGACAAGTCGTCGGCCGCTTCCTCGGACAGCACGGCGTCGTCGGGCCGGTGCTCGCGCAGGCGATCCAGGATCAGGGTGTTGGCCCGCCGGTCACCGGCGTCACCAAGGTCGTAGTAGTCGCTGAAGCCCATCTCGGCACGCAGCGCGACGAGCATCTCACCGGCCTCGGCAGCCACCTCCGCGGCGAGCGCCGCATCGCTCGGCTTGGTGCTAATCGGGTGCTACTTGGGCGTGGCGCCGGGAGCGCGCACGACCATTGGCACGGCGGGGAAGTAGGCCGCCATCTCCGAGCGGCATCGACGCAACGCGGCGGTGCCGAAGCCGCGGTGGCGGTGATCGGGGTGGATCCAGATGCGGTCGTTCACCTCGCCGCCGACGTGCTCACCGAACACCATGCCGACCTTGTCGGCCCCCTCCTCGGCGACGAACCACACCGCCTCCTCGTTGGACACCCTGCCGAGGGCGGCACTGATCTCGTCGTCGATGTTGCCCGCCGGCGCCCCCGAGCCGTCGCCCCTGGCGCCGACGTCGGTGGTGCGGGCAACGAAGATGTCGCGGTCGGCGGCCGACGAGAACGAGCGCAACACCAGGCTCTCGCCCGAACTGGCTGGCCGTTCTCCGAGGGTGAAGGTGAGCTGCTTGTTCAGGTCCTCGAGTTCGCTGGCGATCTTGCGGCGCGAATCCTTGGTGAGCTGGTCGAACGAGATGGACATGACCGCCTCACCGCCCAGGTGCGAGGTTCCCAGCAGCGTCGCGATGGCGTCGACGGCGGCGGCCGTGTCATCGGCTTCGACGATCACGTCGAGCACCTCGTGGCGGCGGTCGAGCGCGTTCTGGAGGGCGTCGGCGATCTCCCTGCGGGCGGCGGCGTGATCGTGATCAGTCATGACGTTGAGCGTAGAACACCCGGGGATGACCAACGGTGGGAACACCGTCGCCTCGACGAAGCTGGGGCGACGGTCAGAAGGCGGGCCACGGAATCGGCCTGCGGCCATCCGGCGTCGGCATCACCGGATTCTCCAGCAGACCAACGGCTCTGGCATACAGCGCGTCGATCTCCCGATTGGTGATGTGCGGACGCAGGACCCCGTCAAGGTCACCGAGCAACGCGTCCCGCAGGCAGGCGACGTCGCGCAGGGTGTCGTCGTCGACGGGCTTGCCCGCCCAGCCCCACAGCACCGTGCGCAGCTTGTCATCGGTGTGCAAGCTCACACCGTGGTCGACGCCGTAGACGCCACCGTCGACACCGGCCAGGATGTGACCGCCCTTGCGATCGGCGTTGTTGATGAGGACGTCGAACACGGCCATCCGGCGCAGCCGCTGATCGTCGGCGTGGACGAGCGTCACCTCGTCGCCCGCGTAGTCGTAGGCCTGCAGGACCGGCAGGAAACCGGGCGGGATGCGGGCCGCCGGGAGCAGGTCGACCAGATCGGGACCCACATCGGGTTGATCGTCTGCGTCATCCTCATCGTCGTCGGCCAGCACGTCGCCGGGCTGATCCACCCACCGCTGCACCATCCCCCGTCCGGCTGGCCCGTCACGAATGACGGTGTAGGGCACGATGTTCCAGCCAAGGGCCGCCGACACCAGGTACGCAGACACCTCGCGGCCGGCGAGCGTGCCGTCCGGAAAGTCCCACAGTGGCGCCTCGCCGGCGACCGGCTTGTAGACGCAGTGGGCCTGCCGATCCTCGAGATGCGCCTCGCAGAGGAACGTCGCATTGCTCGCCGAGCGGATGCGACCGATGACGGTCAATTCGCCGTCCCGCACCACCGTCCGAAGAGCAGCTTGCCGATCGCCGTCCCGCTCAGGTGTCGGGATCATCGTCGGATCCCGCCAGGGTGGCTCGTCGATAGCCATTCGTGCGAACGCAGATGTGCCCCGCGGGATCCAGCGGCTCGTCACAGAGCGGGCAGGGCGGCCGGCCAGCGGAGATCACCCGGTTGGAGCGGGCCGCGAAGTCCCTCGCCGACTCCGGGCTCAGAAACACGCGGACGGCGTCGGGTCCGTCTTCGGCGTCGTCGAGCACGACCGATGCGTCGAACTCGGTGTCGGATACCGCGAGAAGTTCCACGACCACCGTCTCCGCCTCGGAATCCCAGCCAAGTCCCATCGTGCCGACGCGGAACTCGGCGTCCACGGGAGTGATCAGAGGGCTGAGGTCGTCGACCTGACCCGTCTCGGGCGGAACCGGGGTGCCGAAGCGGCGATTGATTTCGAGCAGCAGTGCGGCGATCCGCTCGGCGAGCACCGCTACCTGTTGCTTCTCGAGCTCGACCGACACGACCCGTTCATCGTGAACGGCCTGAAGGTAGAACGTGCGATCGCCAGGTTGTCCGACGGTCCCGGCCACGAAGCGGTCGGGTGAACGGAAGACGTGAATCGAACGGGTCATGGCACCTCCAAAATACCGGTATTGCCACCGCAGCCGTAATCCGAACTGCGGGCGGCAGGCGTGCTGGGTCTACGTCAGTCGGTGGAACCGCCGACCACCGCGTCACCGGAGGGTTCTGGCTTCGCCGACAGTCCTGCCGTCAAGGCGGGACCGGTGTGGTTGACGTGGAGCACGAAGGGGCGCAGCTCGGTGTACCGGATGACGCTCATCGACGCCGGGTCGGCGGTGATCCGCTGAAAGCTGTCCAGGTGGGTGCCAAGGGCATCGGCGACGATCGACTTGATGACGTCACCGTGCGTGCAGGCGACCCACAGAACGTCGCCTTCGTGCTGCTCGGCCAGCGTGCGGTCGTGTTCGCGGATCGCCGCCACCGCCCTGGCCTGAACCTGCGCCAGGCCCTCGCCGTTGGGGAACACGGCGGCGCTGGGTTGCTGCTGCACGACCGCCCACAGCGGCTCCTTGACGAGATCGGAGATCTTGCGACCGGTCCACTCGCCGTAGTCCACTTCGGAGAGCCGGTCGTCGACGACGGGCTCCAGCCCGAGGGCTGCCGCCAATGGCGCCACCGTTCGCTCACAGCGCAGAAGCGGCGAGCGCACGATCGCCTTGACCGACAGGTCGCCGATGCGGGCGATCACCGACTCGGCCTGCTCGCGACCCTTGTCGTCGAGGTCCACACCCTCGGAGCGGCCGGCCAGCGTGTGGGCGGTGTTCGACGTCGACCGACCGTGGCGAAGCAGGATTACGGTCATATCGCGGCGCCGCCGCTCACTTTGCTGCTACTACGCCGGTGCCGAGCAGGACCAGAAGGGTCACGCCGAGGATCACCCGGTAGCCGACGAACCAGTACATGCCGTGGCGCACCAAGAATTTCAGGAACCACGACACGGCGGCGAGGCCGACCACGAAGGCGATCGCGATGGACACCGCCAGCTGCGGGCCGGATGCGCTCATGCCCCTGCCGTCGGGGTGGAACGCGTCGGGCAGCGAGTACAGCCCGGAGGCCAGGACGGCGGGGATGGCGAGCAGGAACCCGAACCGGGCGGCGGCTTCGCGCTCCTGGCCCATGAACAACCCGGCACTGATGGTGGCGCCCGATCTCGACACCCCCGGGATCAGGGCCAGGCACTGCGACACCCCGATCACGATGCTGTCCTTCCAGGTGAACCGCTCGATCGGCCGGGTCTGCTTGCCGAAGTACTCGGCGGCGGCGATGACGGCGGAGAACGCGACCAGCGCGGTCGCGATGACCCAGAGGTTGCGCACGTCGTCACGGATGTAGTGCTTGAAGATGAGCCCGGCGGCCCCGATCGGGATGGTGCCGATGATGACCCACCAGCCAAGCCAGTAATCCGGAGTGCGGCGGGAGGAGTCGCGCAGTCCGGCGAACCACGCCACCAGGATGCGGCCGATGTCGCGGGCAAAGTAGATCAACACGGCCAGTTCGGTGCCGAGCTGGCTGACGGCAGTGAACGATGCACCCGCGTCGTCGGCGAAGAACAGCTGAGACACGATCGCGAGGTGCCCGGACGACGACACCGGCAGGAACTCGGTCAGGCCCTGGACCACCGACAACACGACCACTTGCAGCCACGACATGTCCATCACGCCGACGACCGTACCGCGGGGTTCCTGCTAGCGGGCTGGGCGCGGCACCGGTTGAGCGTCGGCGACGGCGTCCCGGACGGCGGCCGTGAGGCTACGTTCGTCGGCTACGTCCACGTGGGCAAGGCTTCGGCTGACCGCCGCGACGACGTCTTCGGCCTGCGGGACCGGCCCCGCCAGCCGCGGCCGGTAGACCTCGACGAAGAGGGTCTGCTTCTCCACGTGGAACGAGAAGCTCCTGCCATCGCCGACCCGGCCAAACCCGCTGGCGTACATGCCCGTCGAAATGTCCTCGATGGCAAACTCGCCGCCGGACAGATCGCTTTTCGCCGCCAGGGTCATGCCCGAACCATACTGCCGGCCCGGTTCGTCGGCGTGCCTAAACTGACCATTCGATCGCCATCCCATTCGCACGCTGGAGAGTTACCCCTTGCTGCCGCACGAAAACCTGAAGAGTCACCTAGCTCACAGCGTCGTCGTGCTCGTGACGGCGGTTGCCTGCCTTGCGGCATCGGGCGGGTGTTCGACCAAACCCGCCGACGGCCCGCCGCCGACGATCTCCCCTGCCAACGCCGCCGTCTCACCTGCGGTGACCGAGAAACCGGCGGGTTCGGTACGACCGCTGGCCGCTGCCGGCGAAGCCGCCGCCTTCGACCCGGCTACGTCGTCGTTGGTGGTGCTCGGCCGTGACGCCGCGGGCGGTTCGGTCCTCGCGACGTTCCCCGTCACGGGGCTGGGCCGCACCATTCCGCTGCCCGCAACGGCCACTGCGATCGTCGGCGACGGGAGCGGAAACGTGTACGCCTCGACGAAGGGCGGGTACTTCAAGGTCGACGTCGGGACCGGCGCGGTGGCGAGATTCGACGTCGACGGCGAGCGCGACACCGAGTTCACGGCGATCACCCGTCGCGCCGACGGCAAGGTGGTTCTCGGCAGCTCTGCCGGCGCGGTCTACACACTTGGCTCAGCCACCGCGGTCGAAGCCCGCCTGCAGATCTTTTCGCACGTGGATGCCCTTGTCGCAGTGGGCGATACGGTTGCGGTGCTGGACCGCGGTCAAACGTCGGTCACCACGATCGACCCGTCGGGCACCAAACAGGAACACGCCTTGCGGGCAGGTGAGGGCGCCACCACGATGGTGACGGATCCCTTTGACCGCATCCTGGTTGCCGACACCCGAGGGGAGGCCCTCCTGGTGTTCGGGACGAATCCGCTGATGCTGCGCCAGCAGTACCCGGTGAAGGGTGCGCCCTACGGGCTGGCGGGGTCATCCCGGCTCGCCTGGGTGTCTGAAACGGCGACGAACAGTGTCGTTGGTTACGATCTTGGCACCGGAATCCCCGTCGAAAAGGTGCGTTATCGAACCGTGCAGCAGCCGAACTCCCTGACCTTCGACGACAAGACCGGCACGCTGTTCGTGGTGTCCGGCGCTGACGGCGGTGTGCAAGTGATCCCCGGCGCTACCAAGTGACGGCACATCAGCGTGGCCGCATGCCCGCGGCGTGGGAGGCCGACCTCTCCGACGACTACGAGTGGGTGCCGCTGCGGCTGCCCCCGGACGTGACGCGGGTATCCGCGTCGACTCGGTTGTCCATCGAAGCCGAGTACCGCGGCTGGGAGCTGACCCGCGTTCGGCTATATACCGACGGCAGTCGCCGGGTTCTGCTGCGGCGCAGGAAGTCCGCAGCGTGGGCGAGCACTGATGGACACCCCAACCCGTGATCTACCGCGGGCTGCGGCGGGTGTTCTTCCTCATTCCCCCCGAACGGATCCACACCTGGGTCTTCGCCCTGCTACGAGTGGTGACCGCGCTCACTCCGGCGCGCCGCGGCCTGACCAGATGGCTGGCCCCAAGTGATCCAGTGCTCGAGACGACGATCTTCGGCGTCCGGTTCCCGGGGCCGCTGGGCCTCGCTGCGGGTTTCGACAAGGACGGCTCGGGCCTGAAGACTTGGGGCGCACTGGGTTTCGGCTACGCCGAGGTCGGCACCGTCACGGCGCGGCCCCAGCCGGGCAATCCTGCCCCCCGGATGTTCCGCCTCGCCGACGACCGTGCCCTGCTCAACCGCATGGGTTTCAACAATCACGGCGCCGGTGCACTGGCAGCGAAACTGAGTCGCAACGTCTCCGAAGTACCGATCGGCGCCAACATCGGCAAGACCAAGACCACACCGGCCGAGGCGGCGGTCGACGACTATTCCGAGAGCGCCCGCCTGGTCGGTCCGTTGGCTTCGTTCCTGGTCGTCAACGTCAGCTCGCCCAACACCCCGGGACTGCGCGACCTGCAGGCCGTCGAGTCACTGCGACCGATCTTGGCGGCAGTCCGCGCCCAGACCACGACGCCGGTGCTGGTGAAGATCGCCCCCGACCTGTCGGACTCCGACGTCGACGAAATTGCCGACCTGGCAGTCGAACTGGGGTTGGCGGGCATCGTCGCCACCAACACCACCGTGTCGCGCGATGGGCTGATCACCCCGGGGGTCGCCGAACTGGGCGCGGGCGGCATCTCCGGCGCCCCGGTGGCGCAGCGTTCCGTCGAAGTACTGCGACGGCTGTACCGACGGGTCGGCGATCGACTCGTGTTGATCAGCGTCGGCGGCATCGAGACCGCCGACGATGCGTGGGAGCGCATCACCGCGGGCGCCTCACTGCTGCAGGGCTACACCGGCTTCGTCTACGGCGGCGGCCTGTGGGCCAAGCACATTCACGACGGCCTGGCCCAACGCCTGCACGACGGCGGGTTCGCGTCGCTTGCCGACGCGGTCGGCTCGGCAACGCGATAGGCCGAAGTTACTTCTGCTCGTAGGTGCCCATGATGACCGCGCGGGCGATGGCGTTTCCGAAGAGGTTGAACCCCAGATAGGCGGGAGTAGCCCCCTCCGGAATGTCCAGCTTCTCCACGCCGACGGCGTGCACGGCGATGAAGTAGCGGTGCGGGCCGTGTCCCGCGGGCGGAGCGGCGCCGATGAAGCGCTTCAGGCCGGCGTCGTTGGCCAGTGTGATGGCGTCACCGGGAAATCCGCTGTGACTTCCGTCACCGACGCCCTCTGGCAGATCCGTCACGGTCGCGGGAAGGTTGGCCACCGCCCAGTGCCAGAACCCGGACGCGGTCGGCGCGTCGGGGTCGTACATCGTCACCGCGAAGCTGCGGGTGGTCTCGGGGAATCCCGACCAGCTCAGCTGCGGGGAGACGTCCGAGCCTCCCGCGCCCATGATTCCACTCACCTGGTCGTTGGCCAGCGGCTCGCCGTCGGTGACCGACGTCGAGGTCAGGGTGAAGGAGGGCAACTTCGGAAGGTTGTCGTACGGGGTGCTCATCAGATCCTTTCGGTTGAACGGGCGGTGGTGGATCAGCAGTGCAGGAGGAAGTGCTCGAGAACCTCGGTGCCGAACGCCAGTGACTCGACGGGTACCCGCTCGTCGACGCCGTGGAACAACGCGGCGAAGTCCAGTTCGGGCGGCAGCCGTAGCGGTATGAATCCGAAGCACCGAATACCAAGGCGCGCAAAGTGTTTGGCGTCTGTGCCACCGGAGAGCATGTAGGGCACGATACGGGCGTCGGGGTCGACCGCCAACAGGGCGGCGTTCATGGCGTCGACCAGTTCGCCGTCGAACGTCGTCTCATACGGCGGCAGGGCGGTGATCCACTCCCGCGTCACGTCGGGTCCGATCAGCTCGTCGATCGTCGCCTCGAACGCCTCCTGCCTACCCGGCAGCACGCGGCAGTCGACCACAGCCTCGGCCGTCGCGGGGATCACGTTGGCCTTGTAGCCGGCCTTGAGCATCGTCGGGTTTGCCGAGTCGCGCATCGTGGCGCCGACGATCCGGCCGATCGGTCCCAGCTTCGCGATGGTCCCGTCCAGGTCGGGCGACTCGGGGTCGAAGACGTGTCCCGTCTCCTCGCCGACGGCGGTCAGGAATTGGGCGACGGGGTCGGTCAACACCAGCGGAAACCGATGGGAACCCAGCCGGGCGACGGCCCCCGCGAGCGTGGTGACGGCGTTCTCGTCGTGCACGAACGAGCCGTGGCCGGCCCGGCCGCGCGCGGTGAGACGCATCCACCGCATGCCCTTCTCGGCGGTCTCGATGAGGTACAGCCGCTTGTCGCCGCCGTCACGGTGCGGCACCGTGAGCGAGAATCCGCCCACCTCGCCGATGGCCTCGGTGACACAGGAGAACAGATCCGGCCGATTCTCGACGAGCCACTGGCAGCCGTACTTACCGCCCGCCTCCTCGTCGGCGACGAAGGCGAACACCAGATCGCGCGGCGGCACGATTTCCGACCGCTTCAGGTGCCGCGCGACGGCGATCATCATGCCGATCATGTTCTTCATGTCGACCGCGCCGCGGCCCCACACGTAACCGTCCTCGACGGCCCCGGAGAACGGGTGCACGCTCCAGTCCGCGGCCTCGGCGGGGACCACGTCGAGGTGGCCGTGCACCAGGAGGGCGCCTCGACTTCGGTCGGCGCCGGGCAGCCTGGTGATCACGTTCCCGCGACCGGGGGCCCCGGACTCGACGTATTCACATTCGTAGCCGACGTCCTCGAGCTGTTGAGCCACCCAGCGGGCGCATTCCTGCTCGCCCACGGTGGTCTCGAGCTCGCCGGTGTTCGTGGTGTCGAATCGAATCAGCGCGCTGACGAGTTCCACGACCTCGTCGGACGGCTGGGGAGAATCAGTCACGGTCACCATTTTCTACCATTGCACGGGCAGCCGGGTTTTGGTCAGGGGACCCCGTTCGGTTAGCCTTAGGCGCTCTTGTCCGAGTGGCGGAATGGCAGACGCGCTAGCTTGAGGTGCTAGTGCCCTATTAACGGGCGTGGGGGTTCAAGTCCCCCCTCGGACACTCTTTCAATTCACCCTTCGCGCGAAGTCCGAGACGTCGCGCAGGGCACGTTCGAACAGCTCGGGCACGGCCGCCCCCAAGAGCTGCTCGCACGCGTGACCTACGCCGTTGAACGTGTGACCCGTGGCATCGACCCCGGCGCGCTGCAGCGCGCGCAGGTAGGCCAGCCCCTCATCGCGCAACGGATCGAGTTCGTCGGTCGTCACGACGTGCGGGGGCAGCCCGCGCAGGTCCTCCTCGGCCGCGTAGTACGGCCAGGCGAGGGGGTTGGTGGTGTGGGCGCCGTCCGGGTCGTACAGCGCCGCCATGAGCGTCATGACCGAGGGACTGAGCACGTAGCCCTCGTTCTCGACGAGCGACGGCAGGGCGGGATTGAAGGTGTCGTAACCGCCGTAGATGAACGGTGCCTGGGCGTAGACGCCGTCGATCCGATCGAGGCGCCCCTCCCGCTTGGCCTTCAACGCCGTCGCGATCGAGAGATTCGCGCCACCGGACTCGCCCGTGACGACGATCGACGTCACGCCGAGGCCCTCACGCTGGCCGTGCATCCAGTCCAGCGCGCTGGCGCAGTCGTTGAGGCCGGCCGGAAACGGGTGCGGGCCAAGGGTTCCGCCGGAGTTCCTGAACTGCACACCGACGACGAGGCAGCCCTTCGCCGCGAGGTGACCGCGCCACAGTGCCGCCGACGAGTCATCGGCCGCCAAGATGGCCATCCCGCCGCCGTGCAGATGCAGCAGGCCGGGCAGCGGCCCCGCCATGCCGATTGGTCGGTGCACGAACAGATCGATGGCGTTGCCGTCGACCCCGCGGATGGTCAGCGTGCGCATCTCGACACCGTGGGGAGCGGGAACGTCGGCAAGGAGCGCCCCGAACAACCCGTCGAAACCCTGCTCGGTGGCCAAGGCCACCGCCAGGATCTCCTCGAGCGGTGATTGCCTGGTGACGCGCAGTTCGACGCCCCGCGCGTCGAGACCGAACGGCTTGATCGCCGCGATCATCCTTGGGTCCGCCCGCGGATCGGAGCGCAGCTCCATGGTCGGGTCGCCGAGGCGGCCCGGACGTTCGACCTTCACGGTGGGTGCGGTGGGTGCGGCCATCCTGCGAAGCTACTCCTCGGGACCGATGTCTCGAACTGGTCTGGGCCGGTTGGGATGACTCCGACGGTGGCAGCGACCCGCGAAAACTCTTCTGCCACTTCAGTTTCACTGGTCACAAGTGCGGTCTTCCTGTCGGTGGTTCGAACTAGTGTTCGAGTCATGGAATCAGGGGCTGCCGCCGACGCGCTCGCCGCGCTGCGCGTCGCCCGTGACCGGGTCGCCGCCCTCGACGTCGACGCCCTGACCCACACCGAACTCCTCGAGGTGCTCGATCACCTCGAGACCGACACCCGCCGAACCCCGGTCGTGGCACACCGGGTCATCAATCGGCTGGCCGCCGAAGCCAACCCCCTCGACCTTGGCGCCACCTCCCTGACCAAACTCCTCGCCTTCCACCTACGCATCGGCCACCGCGACGCCCGCCGCCGCATCGACACCGCCGCCGACCTCGGAGCCCGCCGCACGCTGTCCGGCGAAACGTTGGCGCCCGTGCTGGACAAGACCGCCGCCGCCCAACGCGACGGCCGCATCGGCGCCGACCACCTCACCATCATCCGCAACTTCTTCACCTACCTGCCCGACACCATCGACCAGCAGACCCGTGCGGCCGCCGAAGCCGACCTGGCGCGCATCGCCGCCGAACACGGCCCCGAAGGACTCCGCAAGGCCGCCAACCTGCTTGCCGCCCTGCTACACCCCGACGGCAACTACACCGACGACGAACGCGCCCGCCGCCGCGGCATCACCCTCGACCCCCAACAATCCGACGGCATGAGCCGCCTCCACGGCTGGCTCACCCCCGAAGGCAGAGCCACCTGGGAAGCCGTGATGGCCAAATCGGCCGCCCCCGGCATGTGCAACCCCGACGACGACCACCCCACCATCGACGGGCCACCCACCGAGCAGACCACCGAACGGGATTCCCGCTCACCAGCACAGCGCAACCACGACGCCCTGCTGGCCATGGGACGCAGCGTCCTGTCCTCGGGCCACCTCGGTCACCACAGCGGACTACCCGCCACCATCATCGTCACCACCACCCTGCAAGAACTCGAATCCGGCGCCGGACAAGCCATCACCGCCGGCGGCACCCGCCTGCCGATGACCGACCTGATCCGACTGGCCTCCCACGCCTTTCACTACCTGGCGGTCTTCGACAAACACACCGGACAAGCACTGCACCTGGGCCGCACCCGACGCTGCGCCTCCCCCGCCCAACGCATCATGCTGCTCGCCAAATACCGCGGCTGCACCAAACCCGGCTGCCTCGCCTCCGGCTACGACTGCCAAGCCCACCACGCCGTCAACGACTGGAAGCACAACGGCCAAACCAACATCGACGACCTCACCCTGGCCTGCGGCCCCGACAACCGCCTCATCGAAAACACCAACTGGATCACCCGACAACGCCAAGACGGCCGCACCGAATGGATCCCACCACCCCAAATCGACACCGGCCAAGCCCGCACCAACAACCTCCACCACCCCGAACGAATGCTTTACCTAGAGGTGAACGACGACCAGCGCGACGAGCCGGCCTGATAGAGAACTTGCGTGGAGTCTCAATACACGTCGCGCACATAACGTTTGGTGGCCACCAGCTCGCGCTTGTAGTCGTGTGCCTGCTCGCTGGACATCCCGCCGTGCTTCTGGATGATCGCGCTCAGCGCAGCGTCAACGTCCTTGGCCATCTTGGTGGCGTCACCACATACGAAGAAGTACGCGCCGTCCTCCAGCCAGCGCCACACATCGGCCCCGTAGTCGGCCATCTTGTGCTGCACGTACACCCGCTGTTGTTGGTCACGAGAGAACGCCAGGTCGAGTCGGCTCAGTAGGCCGTCACTGACCATGTCCTCCAAGTCATCTCGGTAATAGAAGTTCTCGGCGCGGTGTTGGTCGCCGAAGAAGAGCCAGTTGCGGCCACCGTGACCGAGCGCGCGGCGCTCCTGCAGGAACCCCCGAAACGGTGCGACGCCGGTACCGGGGCCCACCATGATCATCGGCGCCGATCCATCCTCGGGCGGTCGGAAGTGCGGCGACGGCTGCAGGAACACTGGCGCGTGCGAGGCCCGGTCGGCGAGGAACGTCGAGGACACCCCGCCCCGCTCGCCGCCGCGGACGCTGCGGTACCGCACCACGGACACCGTCAGCTGCACCTCGTTCGGGCTCACCAAGGGGCTCGACGATATCGAGTAGGACCTCGGTGTCAGCCGGACGAGCGCGTCCTGCCACTCTTCGGGCTCGGCCCGCACCGCGAACTCCTCGACGACGTCGAGCGCATTGCGTCCCGACAGCCAGCTCTCCCGATCCGACTTGGACCCACGCAGCACCTTGACGGCATCACGGTCCGCACATCGATCGGCAATGAAGCCCAGCAGGTTCGGCGTGACGCGGCAGATGTCGTACGACGAGGTGAGCGCGTCCCGCAGGGAAACCTCCGCACCGTCCACCTCGACGGACTCGGTTCCGGCCAGGCGGGTTCCCGCCAGCCAGGCGTCGACGGCGGCCGAATCGTTGGTGGCGAAGACGCCGAGCGCATCGCCCGCCGAGTACTCCAGACCGTCCTCGGAGACGTCGAACCCGAACTGCCGCACTTCTTTCGACGCGGTACGCGGAGTCAACGTCACGTTGCGGCACAGCGGCACCCTGACCGGGTTGGCCCGGGTGAACGGCTCGGTCGGGGCGTGCTTCGGGACGGCCGGCGACGTCACGGCTGGCCGCGTCGCGACCAGTTCGGTGATCCTTGCCGCCCACTGCGCCATCGGCTCGTCGTCGTAGGCATCGCACTCGGTGCGGTCGACCAGCTGGGTTGCGCCAAGGTCGGCGAGTCTTCGGTCGAGCGACTTCGCATGACCGCAGAAGTCGTCGTAGGACCGGTCACCGATGCCGAGCACCGCATAGCGCACGCCGTCGAGGTTGGGGGCGTCGTCGGCGGTGATGCGCTCCCAGAAGCCGGCGCCGTTGTCTGGCGGCCCACCGTCACCGAACGTGCTGGTGACGCCCACGACGTCGCGACGTCCGGTGAGCACGTCGAGGGTGGCCTCGTTCATCGCTAGGAGCCGGGATCCGCCGAGACGGTTCGCGACCTGGGACGCGAAGCCCTCGGCGTTGCCGGTCTGCGACGCCCACAGCACCAGCGGGCCATCCCCTGGCATCTCCGCCGCGACGGCGCGCGAGTATCGCCCGGCGAGCAGCCCGTCCATCCACAGCCGGGCCGCGGGCCGCAGCGGTGCCGACTGTGGCAGCACCGGAACGCCTGGCGCGCCGTCCT
>NZ_JAVRQA010000322.1:0-30351 GCF_032161845.1 Mycobacterium sp. | reverse complement strand
CTACGTCACCGTGATCTCGCCGGGGGCGAGCTACGCAACGGAGTGCGGGCAGGGAACCGTCTTCGATGCGCCGTCGAACACCTGCGTTGCCGCGTGGGCGCCGCCGCCGCCGCCGCCATGGAACGGCGATCCCACTCCAGGCTTTTCAGTGGGGATCTGCGCGCCAATTCCGTTCGTGGCGCTGTGCACCGGCATCTGAGCTGCGTCTGCCACCACGTGGTGCCGACCTAGAGGGTGACCTCGTTCAGCTTGCCCGTCGCGACGTCGAAGACGAAGCCGCGCAACGACTCGTGCTTGGTCACGAACGGGCTGGCCTCGATGCGGCGCAACGACTGCCGGACGTCCTCGTCGACATCGGCGAAGGCTTCGGCGGCCCATTCGGGCTTGAGGCCCGTCTCGTCCTGGATCTGCTGCTTGAAGCCGTCGTCGGTGAACGTCAACATTCCGCAGTCGGTGTGGTGGATGAGGATGATCTCGGTGGTGCCGAGCAGTCGCTGGCTGATCGCCAACGACCGGATCTCGTCATCGGTCACCACGCCGCCCGCATTGCGGATGACGTGTGCCTCCCCCTCGGCCAAGCCGAGGACCCGATAGACGTCCAGTCGGGCGTCCATGCACGCGACGACTGCGACGTGCTTGCTCGGCGGCAACGGCAACGGCCCGGTGAAGGATTCGGCGTACGCCTCGTTGTTCTTCAGGTACTCGTCGGTCACTGACATTGGGACCTCCTAGGCGGGCAGGCGATGGCCATGACGATAGTCACCGCCTGCCCGAGATCACAGGTTCAGGATCGCGCTGACTGCAAGTCGTAGACGGTCGTGCCGCCGACGTCGGTCTTGGTGAACGTCTTCTCCACCCACGCCGTGATGTCGGCTGCCGTACCGGAACTGTGCCCGGGCGGGCCACCGTGACCCGAGTCCGCCAGGAAGTACCGCACCTGACCGTCGGCGACGTACTGCTGGAACTGCGCCAGTGTCGGCGACGGGTCACCACCGGTGAACCCACCGATCGCCATCAGCGACGTACCCGTCTTGAGTTCGAGGTCGCCCACCGACATCGAGCCGATACCTGCTGCGGCCCAACGACTGTCGGCACTCTTGAGGAGATCTACGAGCTCGGGGCTGTCACCGCGACCAGGCATACCCGGTCCGTGGCCTGGCCCGCCGAAGCCGAACCCTCCGGCCTTCTGCGGGCCCGACATGGTGCCGGGACCGTTGTGCGCACTGGTGACGTTGTAGATCGAGAACGCCGTTGAGCCACCAAGCCCGACGATGGCGGCCGCCACGACGACGGCCACGGTGGCCCTGCCGAGACGGTGGGCGCGAACGGCGAGCAGTAACGCGACCACGATCGACCCGATGAGAACCACCCAGCGGATCGCCGGCCACCACTCGGGCGTCCGGTTCAGCAGCACGAACGACCACACGCCCGTGGCAAGCAGCATCCCGGCGAGCACCAGGCGCGGCACCAAAACCTCCCGGCGCTGGACGAGCTGCGCGACCGCAATGCCGACCAGCGCGGCGACGGCGGGTGCGAGCGCGACGTTGTAGTAGGGGTGGACGGTGCCCGCCATGAAGCTGAACACCGCGCCGGTCACCAGAAGCCAACCGCCCCACAGCAACAGGCCCGCGCGAGCCCGATCCGTGCGCGTCGCACGCCAGGTCAGCACCAGTCCGACGACCAAGCCGATGAGCGCAGCGGGCAGCAGCCACGATGCCTCGGCACCCATCGACGCCCCGAACAGTCGACCGATACCCGGATCGCCCCCGAAGAACAGGTTCATTCCCCCGCCGCCGGGTCCATGGCCTGGGCCGCCGCCACCGGGACCGCCGCCCTCGTTTCCGGCGATGCGTTCGATGCCGTTGTACCCAAAGGCCAACTGCAGCAGGCTGTTGTCGGTGGATCCGGCGATGTACGGGCGTGAATCGGCAGGCCACAGGCTGACCAACGCGACGTACCACCCGGCAGAGACGATCATCGCCACACCGCCGACGAGCAACGCGCCCAGTCGTTTCCACACCCCGAAGGGCGCGGCAACCAGGACGGCCAACGCCAGACCCGGCACGACGAGGAACGCCTGCAGCATCTTCGTCAGGAACGCGAAGCCAATCGCGCTACCCGTCAATGCCATCCACATCGTCATTCGCCGAGCGGTACTCGCGTCGATGGCGCGCACGGTGCAGTAGGCCGCCACGACCAGCAGCAGCACCAGCAGGGCGTCGGGGTTGTTGAAGCGGAACATCAGCGTCGCGACGGGCGTCACCGCCAACACCAGGCCCGCGATCAGACCGGCGGAGGGACCGCTGCTGCGCCGGACCGTGAGGTAGAGCACCGCGACCGCGCCGACGCCCATCAACGCCTCCGGCAGCAGCATGGTGAACTCGTTGAACCCGAACAACCTGCCGGACAACCCCATTACCCACATCGCGGCGGGCGGCTTGTCGACGGTGATGGCATTGCCCGCGTCCAGCGACCCGAAAAGCCACGCCTTCCAGTCCTGGGTACCGGCCTGCGCGGCGGCGGCGTAGTAGCTGTTGGCCCAGCCCGAGGAGCCGAGGCCCCAGAGGTAGAGCACGCCGGTGGCGACCAACAGCGTCCAGAACGCGGGCCGCGTCCACCGCGGATCCGGCGGGCTACCCTCGTCGACGACGGCGTCCGCTCGGACGTCTTCAGCAGTCAGTGTCACAGTCGTTTTCCCTCTATCTCGATCGATGTCAGTTGGCCCGGCGGGGGTGAAACACCCAGCCGCGCAGGAGGACGAAGCGGACGGCGGTGGCGACCAGATTCGCCAACACCAGCACGGAGAGTTCGAGCAGCCGATGCGGCTGGTCGACGAAGGCGTGCAGCCCCGCCAGCGCGCCACTAGTGATCGTCAATGCGATGGCGAACACGATGAGGCCCTCGACGTGGTGGCGTGCCGCCTTCGCGGCGCCGGCCACCCCGAACGTGAACCGCCGGTTGGCGGCCGTGTTCGCGATCGCCGTGAGCAGCAGGGCCACGAAGTTTGCCACCTGGGCGCCGATGACCGGGTGCAGCACCATGAACAGCAGAAGGTACGCCGCGGTCGATGCGACGCCCACGGCGCCGAACCGCACCACCTGGCGGAACAGCGAGTTTGGGGCCACGGTCGTCGCCTGCGATGGAGCCAGTTGCGCGGCAATCGCATTCACCGGAATCGACCCGTTGGCGAAGCCGCGAAGAAGCCTGCCGACACCCTTGAGGTCGGCGGCGGCCGTCGCAACGATGTCCACCCGGCTGTCCGGATCGTCGACCCAGTCGACCGGGACCTCGTGGATGCGCAGGCCGCTGCGCTCGGCGAGGACCAGCAGCTCGGTGTCGAAGAACCAGCCGGTATCGGCGACGTGGGGCAACAGCTGGTGTGCGACGTCGGCGCGAATCGCCTTGAAACCGCACTGAGCATCCGAAAACCGGGCCTGCAGAGTCGACTTCAGGATCAGGTTGTAGCAGCGTGAGATGATCTCGCGCTTGGGACCGCGCACCACCCGTGAGCCGCGACCCAGCCTGGTGCCGATCGACAGATCGGAGTGACCGGAGATGAGCGGCGCGACCAGCGGCGCGACCGCGGCGAGATCCGTCGACAGGTCGACGTCCATGTAGGCCAACACCATCGCATCGGACTCCGACCACACCTGGTGCAGCGCGCGTCCCCGGCCCTTCTGCTCCAGCCGCACCGCGCGGACGTCGTCGAGCTCGGCGGCCAGTTGAGCGGCGATGCGGGGGGTGTCGTCGACACTGGCGTTGTCGGCGATAGTGATCCGGACCGGATAAGGAAAGCTGTCCCGCAGGTAGCGGTGGAGCCGGTGCACCGAACCAGCAAGAGCGGCCTGCTCGTTGTAGACCGGGATCACCACGTCCAGCACCGGAACCCCGAGGGCGCGGGCCTGGAGCGCGGCGTTGGGCCGCGACCCGAAGGCCATCTCCCTGGAAACCGCCGTGAACTGCGTGACGGGCGCGTCCTGAATGTCTGTCATGGCTCCATCGTCGATCCGCGAGGTGTGGTGGCCTCATGAGCAAGCTATGCGCCGGCTATGAGTTGGACGGCGTCTCGGTCAGGTCGTAGACGACGACGCCGTCGACCGTCTTCGGTGAGTAGTGCGCCTCGACCCAGGAGCTGATGTCAGCCGCGTCGCGACTGCCGCTGTTGCCGCGGCCGATCGGCATGCCGAACATCGAATGCCCCTTGATGAAGTAGTGGATGTGGCCGTCTGCGACGTGACTCTGGAACTCGGCGAGCGTCGGTGCGGGGTCGGTGCCGTTGAACCCGCCGACCGCCATCACCGGCGCGCCGCCGGCCAATTGGTAGCCCGCCGCGTTGCTCGAACCGACGACCGCGGCGGTCCACTGATACCTGCTAGCGCCGTTTGCCAGCAGCGCCGTCAAGTCGGGCCCTGGCTCAGGGATGTCGAGGAAGCCGCCACCGGGACCACCGGGACCACCGAACGAACCGTGCCCGCGCGGTGGCCCCACCGAAGGAATCGCCCCCGAGTGCGGGGTGGCCACCGTCGCCAATGCGTAGGCGGTCGGCGCGGCCAGACAGGCCAGGATGGCCAGTGCGGCGACGCCCGTGCCGACGCGCGCCGGGAGCCGACCCGCCACCAGGAGCAGCACCGCGGCAGCGACCCCGGCGACCGCGACCACGGTGCCCAGCCAGGGCAACCAATCGAGGCGGCGAGCCAGCAGGATCGCGGCGAGGATCACCGTGACGAGCACGGTGGTCGACATCGCAACGGCGGACCGAACGTCGAACCTGTTGCGCCACAGCAGTATTGCGCCAATTCCGATGCTCGCGCCGATCGCCGGCGCGAGCGCGACGGTGTAGTACTGGTGCAGGATGCCGTTGGCGTAGCTGAAGACGATCGCGGTGACCACCAGCCAGCCGCCCCAAATGATCAGCCCTGCCCTCGTCGGGTCGGTCCGCGGGGCGCGACGGGTGATGACGAACCCCGCGGCGACGCACACCACCGCGGCGGGGATCAACCACGCGATGTAGGCGCCCATCGAGCTGCCGAACAGCCTGCCCCAGCCGACGTCGAAGTTCATGTTGCCGAGGCCACCGGTCTCGTCGCCGGTGAGTCGGCCGAAACCGTTGTAGCCCAAGGCGAGCTCGATGATGCTGTTGTGCTGCGAGCCGCCGACGTAGGGGCGCGACGACGCCGGCCACAATTCGACGAGCAGCAGATACCAGCCACCGCTGACCACCATGGCGGCGACCGCGCAGGCCAGTCTGACCAGCCGCGTGCGCAGCGGTACGGCCGCGGCGACGAGGTAGGCAATCCCGAACGCGGGCAACACCAGAAACGCCTGCAACATCTTGGCCAGGAAACCGATGCCGACCGCGGCGCCCGCGCCGATCAGCCACCAGCGGCTGCTATCGCGTTCGCACGCCCGCTGCACGCAGTACGCACCCGCGACGAGGGCAAGCACCAGAAGGGCATCGGGGTTGTTGAAGCGAAACATCATCGCCGCGACGGGGGTCAGGGCGAAGACCGCACCCGCAAGTAACGCCGCCGACGGACCTGCGGCTCGGCGCACGGCCGCGTAGAGCAGCGCGACGGCAGCGATCCCCTCCAATGCCTGTGGCGCCAGCACGCTCCACGAGTTCAGCCCGAACAACCGCACCGACACGTCCATCACCCACAACGCGGCAGGAGTCTTGTCGACGGTGATCGCATTGCCTGCGTCACTCGAGCCCAACAGCATGGCGGTCCAGTTGTCCGCCCCGGCCTGGGCCGCCGCCGAATAGAAGCCGTTCGCCCAGCCGCTGGCGGACAGGTTCCACAGGTACAGCACCGCGGTGGTCGCAAGAAGGAGACCGAACGCCACGCGCTCGCCGATCGACGCGGGCTGACGTCGCACGTCAACGACGTCGTCGGGGCCGTCATCGGCGTGCGCTGGGCGCGTCAGAACGGCAATCACCCCATCGATTCTCGGTCAGCCGGCTAGGCGCCCGATTAGTTCGGACTGTGGGTCGGCTGTGAAGGTTCCGTGTGGCAGGGCAGCCGAACGACGAACTCCGTACCACCTGGTTCACTTCGGACGCCGATCGTCCCGTCGTGCGCCTTCACCACGGCGGCCACGATCGCCAGCCCGAGGCCCGTGCTGCCGCCGCGGCGCGATCGCGAGGAATCACCGCGGGCGAACCGCTCGAAGACCTCCGGCACCAGGTCGGCGGGGATACCGGGCCCGTCGTCGGCGACGGTCAACACGGCTGTGTCGCCCTCTTGAATCAGCGACGTCGTCACCGACGTCCCAGCGGGGGTGTGAACTCTGGCGTTCGCCAACAGATTGACCAGCACCTGCTGCAGCCGCGGCTCGTCGCCGACGACGGTCACGGGCTCCTCGGGCAGGTCGAGAGCCCAGTCGTGGTCGAGCCCGGCGACATGGGCGTCGCTCACCGCGTCGACGACGAGCCTCGACACGTCGACCGGTTCGCGCACGAGTGGCCGACCCGCATCGAGCCGGGCCAGCAGCAGCATGTCCTCGACAAGATGGGTCATGCGTTCGGTCTCGGATTCGACCCGGCTCATCGCATGGGCGACGTCGTCGGGGAGGTCGTGTCGCTTGCGTTGCGCCAGTTCGGTATAGCCGCGGATGGCGGCGAGTGGGGTGCGCAGTTCGTGGCTCGCGTCGGCGACGAACTGGCGGACCCGCGTCTCGCTGGCGTGGCGCGCGGACAGCGCGCCGGCGATGCGGTCGAGCATGGTGTTGAGCGCCGATCCAAGCTGGCCGACCTCGGTATGCGCACCGTCCGGGTCGACCCGAACGATCCGGGTCGGCAGGTTCACCTCACCCGTGTCGAGTTCGAGAACCGCGACGTCACGCGCGGCCGCGGTGACCCTGGACAGAGGTGCCAACTGACGCCGGATGATGAGGATGCCTGCGGTGGCAGCGGCCACCAGGGCGATGGCGGCCAGGACGCAGAACATGCCGACCACCCACAACAGGGTGTCGTCCACGACCGCGGTCGGCAGTCCCGTGACGATGATCTGATCGCCGTGGCGCGCGTGCAGTGCGATCACCCGGTAGCGGCCGAGACCGTCGAGCTCGACCGTCTGGGGAGTGCGAGTCGGTGGCACTCGGGCCAACGCCGCGGCCGCCCCGGAGCTGATCTCGGACCGACCACCGTCGGAGGTGATGACCCCCGCGTCGACCGCTCCCGACGGTGAGATGACGGCGCCGACCGTCCGCGTGGCCTGCCCTGGCGCGTTCAGGAAGCCGGGGCCTGGCCCGAACTCCGGGTCGGACAAACGGTCCCGGAACATGGGTCCCGGCCCTAGGCCGTCCGGCGGATCATCGTGCGGCACATCGGGCGGACGCATGCCAGGGGGCCCCGGACGCAGCATCGGCGGCGGGAGCTCGAAGATCGCCGCCGAACGCTTGCCTGCCTCGACCAGCTGATTGTCGAGCTGACGCATCAGAAAGCGTTGCAGTGCAAACTCCGTCGCGATTCCGATGCTTGCGCACACCACGGAAAGCAGCACCACCTGGGTAACGAGTAGCCGCAGCCGCAGGGACCACGTCCGCGGTGCGAGGATCCGACTGTGCGACCCAGATGCCTCCTGGCGGGGGCCGAAGCTCATCGCGATGGCTTGAGAACGTAACCGGCGCCACGAAGCGTATGAATCATCGGCTCACGGCCGCTGTCGATCTTCTTGCGAAGGTACGACACGTACAACTCGACGATGTTGGACCGACCGCCGAAGTCGTAGCTCCAGACCCGGTCGAGGATCTGCGCCTTGCTCAACACCCGCTTGGCGTTGCGCATCATGAACCGCAGCAGCTCGAACTCCGTGGCCGTCAACGTGATCGGCTCCCCTGCGCGGGTCACTTCGTGGCTGTCCTCGTCGAGCACCAGGTCGCCGACCACGATCTGCGCGCCGCCCGACTCGTCAGCCACCCCGGTGCGCCTGAGCAACGCCCGCAGCCGCAACACCACCTCTTCGAGGCTGAACGGCTTGGTCACGTAGTCGTCGCCACCGGCGGTGAGGCCGGCGATGCGGTCCTCCACCGAGTCCTTCGCCGTCAGGAGCAGCAACGGGAGCCCCGGAATCTGGGCGCGCAGTTCGTGCAACACGTCCAGACCGCTCATGTCGGGCAGCATGACGTCCAGCACGACGACGTCGGGTGGGTTCTCGCGCGCCAGCGCAATCGCGGACTCGCCGTCGCCGGCCGTGGCGATGTCCCAACCCTCGTAGCGCAGCGCCATCGACACCAGTTCAGCGAGGACCGGCTCGTCGTCGACCACCAGCACATTGATCGGCTTGCCGTCTGACCTGCGCATGACGAGGCGCGCGGGGTCGGCATGTTCTCGGTCTGAGCCGTTCGCGATGGTCATCCTCGTCATTGTTTACCCCCGGAATGGGCACGACCTGTGCCATTTCTATGTACCAGCTGTGGAAGACGGCTCACAGCTGGCACACACATCGCGCGGGCACAGTGGACCGATGAACACCTGGGACTTGCGCAAGACGGCTGGCGCCATCGCGGTGGCGGCGGCCGTTGCGGGTGTCGGCGGCGCGGCGATCGCGGCAGCCACCGACGGCGGCTTTCATGCCATGTCGGGTGGTCTTGCCGGGTCTGATGGCTTTGCCGGGCCTCGCCCGTCGACGCACCACACCGCCGCCGAACCCGATTCGCTGCACGGCGAATACGTCGTCGCCGACGGCCATGGCGGGTTCTCCACCCTCGTCTCGCAGACGGGCCGGGTCACGGCGATCTCTGCCACGTCCGTCACCGCCCGCAGCGACGACGGATTCGTGCAGACCTATGCCATCCACGAGGTCGGTGCCACGGCACTGCCGCCGTTCACCGTCAATGACGAGATCACCATCGACGCCAAACGCGAAGGGACGACCGCCACGGTCATTACCATGCGGCCGCCCCTGTCGTCAGGCCCCTAGCCAGGGCCTAGAGAGCGTCGTCCTGCTCGGGTGGCAGCGTCGCCGGCCCCTCGATCGGTGGGACGGCTTCCGTGGTGGTCGGCGTCTCGGCCGGGGTCGACTCCGTCAGGGTCGTCTCGGTGGTGGTCTCGCCAAGGGTCGCTTCCTCGGTCGGCACCGGGCCAGGTACTGCCGGATCGGCGGAGCTGGTAGTAGCCACCACCAGCGTCCCGCTGGCGATCAACGCACCAGCGCCGATACTCGCGGCCACCACTTTGATTCGTTTGCTGTTCATGCTTGATTACTCCCGTTCGGGCTATTCGAACACGCATTACGAAGGGCGGAGCTGACCGACCCTTCAAGATCCGAATAGCCGAAGCGGACGAACACCAAACACGAAGCGCTTTCCCGGCCTGCTCTCAGCCGGGAAGGCCCTGCTCCTCCGACGGAAGCGGAGCCGGACCCTTGATTGACGGTGCGGCCTCGCCGATGGCGGGTGCGTTCGGAGGCGTCTTCTCCGTGGTGGTGGCGCCCAACGTCATCTGTGGCGGTCCGGCCGCCGATGCGGGGGCAGTTTGCCCCTCGATGATGCCTGCGCTCAAAGCACCGAGGGTCACGATCGCGCTGCCACCAACGACGGCGGCGAATATCTTTGTGTTGTACTGCATGTCACAATTCCGATCTGTCATCGGCCCATGGATGTGGTGGCTGTCCATCGAGTGAACGCCCCCACGCTGTGGGTTGGCTGCAGCGGCGCTGCGAATTCACTTCCTCAGCAAACACGCCCGCAGCGCGGTCACCGGCCGTCGATCTCCTACCCTGTGGCAATGTGGTTTCCGGCGGGCGCGGCATGACGCGTTTCTTGGCTCGTCGGGCAATGAACTACGTGGTGCTGCTCGCACTGGCGTCGTTCCTGACCTTCGCGCTGGCGTCGTGGTCGTTCACACCGCTCGACAGCCTCGAAGGCCGCAATCCCCGGCCGCCACAGGCCGCGATCGACGCCAAGGCCGCCGAACTAGACCTCGACAAGCCGATTCCCATCCGATACGCCCACTGGGTGTCCGACGCGGTCCGTGGCGACTTCGGCACCACCATCGCCGGCCAGCCGGTGTCCGACGAGCTGTGGCGCCGCATCGGCGTCAGCCTGCGACTGGTCTTCATCGGGTCGGTGCTCGGCACGTTCATCGGGGTGGTCGTCGGCGCGTGGGGCGCGATCCGGCAGTACCGGGTGTCCGACCGCATCATCACGGTGCTGTCCCTGCTGTTGATCAGCATGCCGACGTTCGTCGTGGCCAATGTGTTGATCCTCGGTGCGCTGCGAGCCAATACGGCGCTGGGCTTCAACCTGTTCGAGTACACCGGCGAGACGTCGGCAACGCTGACCGGGGGTGCCTGGAGCCAGTTCGTCGACCGCCTCCAGCACCTCGTCCTTCCGACGGCCACCTTGGCACTGTTCTCGATCGCCGGCTTCAGTCGCTACCAGCGCAACGCGATGCTCGACGTGCTTGGCCAGGACTTCATCCGCACTGCCCGGGCCAAGGGGCTGACGCGGCGGCAGGCGTTGTTCAAGCACGGCCTGCGCACCGCGCTGATCCCGATGGCCACGTTGTTCGCTTACGGCGTCGGCGGTTTGGTGACGGGGGCCGTGTTCGTCGAGAAGATCTTTGGGTGGCACGGCATGGGCGAATGGGTGGTTCAGGGCATCGCCACCCAGGACACCAACATCATCGCCGCGATCACGGTCTTCACCGGCGCGACCATTCTGCTCGCCGGCCTGTTGTCCGACGTCATCTACGCGGCACTGGACCCGAGGGTGAGGGTGGCATGACGGAGCCCGTCACCACGGACGCGTCGTCGACGGCGCAATCCGGTGTCGACGCCGGTGCGTTCGCCACTCGACGCACGCTGACGCTTCGCCGGTTTCTCGGCAACCGCCTCGCCGTTGGCGCGCTCGTGGTGCTGGCGCTGATGTTCATCGGCTGCTACGCGCTGCCGCCGTTGCTGCCGTGGAGCTACACGGATCTCGATTTCTTCGCGTTGCAGCAGCCACCGAGCGGCACGCATTGGTTCGGCACCAACGCGCTGGGCCAGGACTTGCTCGCGCAGACGCTGCGTGGCATGCAGAAGTCGCTTCTGATCGGCGTGTGCGTGGCGTTCATCTCGACGATCATCGCGGCCACGGTCGGCGCCGTCGCCGGTTACTTCGGCGGCTGGCGAGACCGCGTGGCGATGTGGGTGGTCGACCTTCTGCTCGTCGTTCCGAGCTTCATCCTGATCGCCATCGTCACACCGAGCCTTGGGCAGTCGGGCCGGGTGTTGTCGTTGATCCTGCTGCTGGCGGCATTCAGCTGGATGATCAGCGCGCGCATCGTGCGCGGCATGACGATGAGCCTGCGCGAGCGCGAGTTCGTCACCGCCGCAAGGTACATGGGCGTGTCGAACTGGCGGATCATCGTGCGGCACGTACTGCCGAACGTCGCTTCGATCCTCATCATCGACACCACGCTGAACGTTGGCGTCGCGATCCTGGCCGAGACCGGACTCTCCTTCCTCGGGTTCGGCATCCAGCCGCCAGACGTCTCGCTGGGCACGCTGATCGCCGATGGCACCCCGTCGGTGACCACGTTCCCGTGGGTCTTTCTGTTCCCAGCAGGCATCCTGGTGCTGATCGTGCTGTGCGCCAACGTGATCGGCGACGGCCTTCGTGACGCGATCGATCCCAACGCCAAACCCCGTCGTCGGCGGCGCACGTGACCGAACTGCTCCAGGTGAAGGACCTCTGCGTCGGCTTCACCACCGATGCCGAAGACGTCGCCGCGGTGCGGGGCATGACATTCGACGTCGAACCTCGCGAGGTCGTCGCACTGGTCGGCGAGTCCGGCGCAGGCAAGTCGGCGACGGCCATGGCGGTGGTTGGGCTGTTACCGGAGTACGCCACGATGTCCGGATCGGTGCGACTGCACGGTGACGAGCTCATCGGGCTGGACGACCAGCGGATGTCCCGCATCCGCGGCCGGGTGATCGGCACCGTCTTCCAGGACCCGATGTCGGCGCTGACCCCCGTCTACACCGTGGGCGATCAGATCGCCGAGGCGCTGCGCGTGCACCAGCGCGACCTGAGCCGCAAGGCCGCCGGGGCACGTGCCGTCGAACTCCTCGACTTGGTCGGGATCTCGCAGCCACAGCGACGCGCCGGGTCGTTTCCGCACGAACTGTCCGGCGGCGAGCGGCAACGCGTCGTCATCGCAATCGCGATCGCGAACGATCCGGACCTCATCATCTGTGACGAGCCGACGACGGCGCTCGACGTCACCGTGCAGGCGCAGATCCTCGACGTGCTGCGCACCGCCCGCGACGTGACGGGCGCAGGCGTACTGATCATCACCCACGATCTCGGGGTGGTGTCGGAGTTCGCCGACCGGGCCCTGGTGATGTACGCGGGCAGGGCCGTCGAGACGGCGCCGGTCGCCGACCTGACCCGCAGCCGGGTGATGCCCTATACGGTCGGGCTGCTTGGCTCGGTCCCCCGCCTCGACGCCGCCCAGGGCTCGCGGCTGGTGCCGATTCCTGGCACCCCGCCGTCGATGGCGGCCCTTCCGCCGGGCTGCCCGTTCGCCCCCCGGTGTCCGATGGTCATCGACGAGTGCCGTTCCGCAGAACCGGAATTGGTGTCCGTGGCACCGCGTCACGCCGCCGCCTGCATCCGCACCGAGGACGTCGAAGGACGCTCGGCAGCCGACGTGTACGGCATCTCGACGACACCCATCGACAAGCCCGCCGATCCCGACGCTCCCGTCGTGCTCCGCGTCGACAATCTGGTCAAGACCTTCACCCTGACCAAGGGTGCGGTGTTCCGCCGCCAGGTCGGCGAAGTACGGGCCGTCGACGGGGTCAGCTTCACACTGCGACAGGGCCAAACCCTCGGCATCGTTGGGGAATCGGGGTCGGGGAAGTCGACAACGTTGCACGAGGTTCTGGAACTCACTGCACCGCAGAGTGGTTCGATCGAAGTGCTGGGTCGCGACGTCGCCACCCTCGACCGCCGGTCCCGGCGTGCCCTGCGCGGCGATCTGCAAGTCGTGTTCCAAGACCCTGTCGCATCGCTCGATCCCCGGCTGCCCATCTTCGACGCACTCGCAGAACCGTTGACCGCCAACGGCTTCGACAAGAAGCGCGTCGACGAACGAGTCGCCGAGCTGCTGAGCACCGTTGGGCTGCGGCGCCAGGACGCCAGCAGGTACCCTGCCGAGTTCTCCGGCGGCCAGAAGCAACGCATCGGCATCGCCCGCGCGCTGGCATTGCAGCCGAAGATCCTCGCGCTCGACGAACCGGTGTCCGCCCTGGACGTCTCGATCCAGGCGGGCATCATCAACTTGCTGCTGGACCTTCAGGAGCGGTTCGGACTGTCGTATCTGTTCGTCTCGCACGACTTGTCGGTGGTCAAGCACCTCGCCGACCGGCTGGTGGTGATGTTCAAGGGTTCGATCGTCGAGTCGGGCGACGCGGCGGAGATCTTCGCGCGACCCCAACACGAATACACCCGGCAGTTGCTGGCGGCCGTGCCGCAGCCGTGAACGGTTAGAGTCTGTCCGCATGGAGATCCGACGCCTTGCCAGCGCACTTCTCGTCGCCGGACTTGCGCTTACCGCGTGTTCCGGCGGTGACCAGCCGCCGCCGCCGGCGGGGGGCAACGCCGAGGTCGGCAGTACCAATGACATGAATCCGCAGGATCCCGCCAGCCTCCGCGACGGTGGCGACCTGCGGCTCGCACTCGCCAGCTTCCCCGAGAACTTCAACGTGCTCAACATCGACGGCAACACCGGCGACTCGGTCTTTCCCATCATGCGCCCGACGATGCCGCGGTCGTTCGTCATCGCCGCGGACGGCTCGGCGACCGTCAACCATGACTACTTCACCGACGTCGCCCTCACCAGCACCAACCCGCAGGTGGTCACCTACACCATCAACCCCAAGGCCGTCTGGAGCGACGGGACGCCGATCACCTGGGAAGACATCGCCTCTCAAGTCAACGCGACGAAGGGCGAGAACAAGGCCTTCCTCATCGCCGGGCCCAACGGCAGTGAGCGCGTCGCGTCGGTCACCCGCGGTGTCGACGACCGCCAAGCCATCATGACGTTCGCCAAGCCCTACGCCGAGTGGAAGGGCATGTTCGCGGGCAACGGATTTCTGGTGCCGAAGAGCGTGACCGCGACACCGGAGGCATTCAACAAGGGGTTCCTCACCGGACCGCCGCCCTCGGCAGGACCGTTCACCATCACGGCCGTCGACCGCGGCGCCCAACGTCTGACCCTCACCCGCAACCCGAAATGGTGGGGCACGACACCGCGACTCAACAGCATCTCCTACTCGGTCCTCGACGACGCCGCGCGGATACCCGCACTGCAGAACGGCGCCATCGACGCGAGTGCCGTCGCAAGCCTCGACGAGTTGACCATCGTGCGTCGCACCCCAGGCATCGTGGTCCGGCGCGCACCCAGCGCAAATTGGTATCACTTCACCTTCAACGGCGCGCCTGGTTCCATCCTTGCCGACCCTGCGCTGCGGACCGCTGTCTCGAAGGGCATCGACCGCCAGACGATCGCCAACGTCGTGCAACGCGGGCTTGCCGACAATCCGGTGCCCCTCAACAACCACATCTATGTGGCGGGACAGAAGGGCTACCAGGACAACAGCGCCGCGGCGGCCTTCGATCCCGAGGCGGCCAAACGGGAACTGGACGACCTGGGCTGGCGCATGAACGGGCAGTTTCGCGAGAAGGACGGCAAGCAGCTGGTGATCCGCGACGTGTTCTACGACGCGCAGACCACCCGGCAGGTCGCTCAGATCACCCAGAACAATCTGGCGCAGATCGGCGTCAACCTCGATCTGCAGGCCAAGGGCGGCAACGGCTTCTTCAGCCAGTACGTCACCGTCGGCAACTTCGACATCGCCCAGTTCGCCTGGGGCGGAGACGCCTTCCCGCTCTCCGGCCTCAACCAGATCTACCTCTCCAGCGGCGAAAGCAACTTCGGCAAGATCGGCAGCCCCGAGATCGACGCGAAGATCGAGGAGACGCTGAAGGAACTCGACGCAGACAAGGCCCGCGCATTGGCCAATGAGGTCGACAAGCTGATCTGGGCAGAGGGTTTCAATCTGCCGCTGTTCCAGGCACCCGGAAACGTGGCCGTGCGAGGCAATCTCGCGAACTTCGGCGCTGCCGGATTGTCCGACGTGAACTACACCGCGATCGGCTTCACGAAGTAGTGATCTGACGGACCGCGCGCGGCACCACCGACGGTACCGCCGACTCCGCCACCGCGGCCGCACGGATCGCGCGACGCACCAGCCGAACGCTCAGCAGACTGGGGGCTGCGTCGAGTTCCGCTGACCGGCCAGGTAATTCGGCCATCTTGCCGGCATACATCGCCTTCACGATCTCGAGTGCCGAGCTTTCCTTGGTGTCGATGATGCTGTGCCCCGTGGTGGGCATGTCGATCAGCACCGAGTCGGGAATCAGCTCGGCGATCCGGCACGCCACCGCGCGCGGTGTCGTCAGGTCACGACCACCGGAGATGACTGCGGTAGGCCAGCTGAATCCCGGCATCGCGGAGATGAGGTCATAGGGCTCGGCGACGAAGTCAACGTCGCCGGTGGCCATTTCGCGCAGCGCCACCGCCGGGTCGAGCGGCCTGCCGTCGGGCACGGCTCCGTAGTTGAGCTCGCGGTAACCGATGCGGCCGACGAGGTCCGGTTCGTTGTAATAGGGCGTCTTGCGCTCGACGAGCTGTCGGGTGCCAAGGCCGACGGCCCCCCACACCCAGTCGTGGTCGTTCAACAGAAGGTCGAGCTGGCGGTCCAGCAGCGCGGGGCCGCCAAGGCCATACATGTCGGTGGCGAGCTGGGTTGCGGCCGGCGTCAACACACCGTCCTCGACAAGCTGGTGCACCTTGGCCGCGAGTCCGGCGGTCTCCTCGTCGTCGCCGTCCCACAGCGTCCGGCGGACGGCGTCTCGCACCTCGTCGATGTCGTCGGCCGACAGCAGCGGAGAGTCCAGCACCATCGCATGCACGCGCCCGGGGTGTCGCACGCCAAGACCGGAGGCCAGATACGTGCCGTACGACGTGCCGTAGACGACCGCCTCCTCGACGTCGGCGTCATCGAGCACTGCGGCGATGTCGCCGACGGCGGCGTCGATCGTCAAGGCCTCCAGCGGTAGGTCGGCGCCCTCGTCGTCGTGCCGTGACATCCCGACCCCGCGATGCTCGACCATGATCACGTCGAGACCATCGGCGGCGGCACGTTTGCGCAGCCCGCGATAGAGCGCAACCGACGCGGCCCCCGGCCCGCCGGGAATGATCACCAGCGGATGGTCCGACTTCTCGCCGGTGCGCACGTAGAACAGGTCGAACTCGTCGGGCCCATCGGCCACGATGGGCCTGCGGACCGAACGCACGCCCGTCTGCGCGGCCAGCCTGTCGTGGACTCGGCGGCGCCGGGCATTCATCGTCATCGCCCACCATTGTGCCCTCCGAAGTGACTCTTAGGTTCGGGGTGAGTCAAAGCAGTGCCGTCGCACGAGGGCTTGCGTAGAAACGAAGCCATGACCACCGTCGAGAACAGCACCCGAATTCTCCCCGGCTCGCCGCAATGGGACGAGCTGCTCGGCCGCATCGCGGCGGGCGCCAAGGAGCGAGACCTCAACGACGAGAACCCCTTTGATCAGGTGGCTGCACTCAAGCGGGCCGGCTTCGGCACGTTGCGCCTGCCACCGGAGCTGGGCGGCTCGGGATTGACTGTCCCGCAATTGTTCTCCGCGGTCATCGATGTGGCGCGGGCCGACCCCATTGTGGCGCACATCTTCCGGACGCACTTCTGGTTCACCGAGGAACGGCTGCGCACGGCGGCAGACCCGTCGTCGCTGCAGTGGCTTCGCAAGGTCGCCGACGGCAAGCTCTTCGGCAACGCCTTCAGCGAGAAGGGCGCCAACGCCGTCGGCAGCCTGGTGTTCAACACCCGGCTGCTGCCCGATCCGACCGGCGGGTTCCGGCTCGAGGGCGAGAAGTTCTACAGCACCGGCACGCTGTTCTCCGACTACCTGACAGTCACCGCCACCACCGATCACGATTCCGTCGCCACCGTCGTGGTTCCCGCGGATCGCACCGGCGTGAAGCTGATCGACGACTGGGACGGCTTCGGTCAGCGGCGGACCGGCACGGGAACCACCATCTTCAAGAACGTGGCCGTCACCTCCGACGAGATCCTCGCCGATGCGCCGTACGACGCCGAAGCCGTGCCCACCGTTCAGTACGCGTCACTGCAGCTGTTCATCCATGCCGTGGTCGCGGGCATCCTGGCCGGCGTCGTGGAGGACGGGGTGACGCTGTTGCGTTCACGCGACCGCAGCTTCAGCCACGCCCCCACCGAGCGGCCCACCGATGATCCGCTTCTTCAGCGACTGCTCGGCGAGCTGGCCAGCACGGCATACATCGCGAAGGCCGCCGTGCTCGACGCCGCGGAGGCGATTGCGGCGGCGACCCACTCTGGCGCATCGAGCACCGACGGCAACCCGGACGCCCAGTTGGCTCAGGACGCGCAGCTCAAGGTCGCGAAGGTCAAGGTCCATCTGGACGCCATTGCCCCGGACGCCGCGACCCGGCTGCTGGAGCTCGGCGGCGCCAGCGCAGCGAGCAGGCAGAAGGGCCTCGACCGGCACTGGCGCAACATCCGCACGATCACTCTGCACAACCCGGTGGCGTACAAGGCGGTCGCGATCGGTCAGAACCTGCTGAACGGCACCCCCGTCCCCGCCAACGCCTACTTCTGATCACGCGATTTGTGTGTCGAAACCCGCGTTGGCCGCGGGTTTCAACACACAAATCGCACGAAAGGTACCAATGACGCGTCAACTCCACCTCGGCGGCTTTCAGATCGCCTCCCAGGTCACCCACTCGCACGCGGCGTGGCGACACCCCGGCAGTGATACGGGGTTCACCACACCCGAGTACTACCACCGCATTGGGCGGATCCTCGAGCGCGGCAAGTTCGACTTCGTCTTCTTCGCCGATCTGCTCGCCGCGCCAGCGCGCTTCGGCGGTGACATCGCCGAACCTCTGCGGCGGGGGACGCAGGCCACCGCGACGCTGGACCCGTCGATCGTCGCAGCCAGCATCGCGGCCGTGACGTCGAAGCTCGGCATCGCGATCACCAAGTCCGCCACGTACTTTCACCCGTACGAACTGGCCCGCATCTTCGCCAGCCTTGATCACATCAGCAGCGGCAGGGTGGCGTGGAACATCGTCACCTCCCTGACCCAGAGCGAGGCGCAGAACTTCGGCCACGACGAGCACCTCGGCCACGACTACCGCTACGAGCGGGCCGAGGAGTTCGTCCGCACCGCGCTCGAACTGTGGACCAGCTGGGACGCCGACGCGCTAGTGCTCGACAAGGAGACCGGCGTCTTCGCCGATCCGGACAAGGTCCGCCAGGTCGACCACGACGGTGAGTACTTCCGCACCCGCGGACCGCTGAACGTGCCGCGCTCCCCCCAGGGCCGCCCGGTGTTGATCCAGGCGGGCTCGTCGAGCACCGGAAGGGATTTCGCCGCGAGGTGGGCCGAGGCGATCTTCGAGATCGACCCGACACCGGAGGGGCGACGCGCCTACTACGACGACATCAAGAGCCGCGCGTCCGATTACGGCCGCGACCCCGACGGCGTGCTGATCTTCCCGGCGTTCATTCCGTTCATCGGCGAGACCGAGTCGATCGCTAGGGAGAAGCAGGCGTTCCACAACGAACTCGCCGACCCGATCTCGGGGCTGATCACGCTGTCGGTGCACACCGATCATGACTTCTCGGGTTACGACCTCGACGCGCCCGTCGAGGACATCGCGGTGACCGGCACCCAGGGCCTCTTCGACACCGCCCGCCGGGTGGCGAACCGCGACAACCTCACCCTGCGCGACGTTGGCAAGTGGTACGCCCAGGGCGTGCTGCTGCCACAGTTCGTGGGAACCGCCAAGCAGGTAGCCGATCAGATCGAGGAGTCCTTCACCGCGGGCGAGGCCGACGGCTTCATGGTGTCGGCGGCGCAGTCGCCGGGCACGTTCAACGACTTCGTCGACTCGGTGGTGCCGGAACTGCAGCGTCGAGGCCTCTTCAGGACCGACTACACCGGCAACACGTTGCGCGACCATCTCGGGCTACCAGCGGCGACGTTCGAGTCACCAGCTGAATCCCCCAAGCGTCAGAGCGTGCCAGTCGCCAGCTGACCCGCGCGCACGACGGTGGACACCAGCGGCACCCCAGGGCGGTAGGCCAGGTGGACGTAGGTGGGTGCATCGAGGCGCACGAAGTCGGCCCGCCTGCCCGGCGCCAGAACTCCGATGTCGTCGCGTCGCAGCGCGGCGGCGCCGCCCGCGGTCGCCGACCACAGCGCCTCCGCTGGCGTGAAGTTCATGTCCCTGACCGCAACGGCGATGCAGAACGACGTGCTGGTCGTGAATGAACTGCCGGGGTTGCAATCGGTGGCGAGCGCGACGGTCACCCCAGCGTCGATCATCCGGCGGGCGTCCGGCCACCGCGCCCTCGTCGAGAACTCGGCGCCGGGCAGCAGGGTTGCCACCGTGGTGCCGGCCGCCAGAGCCTCGAGGTCCTCGTCGGTGGCATACGTGCAGTGATCGACCGATGCCGCCCCGAGCTCGACTGCCAGCTGAATGCCCGCTCCGGGCCCGAGTTGCCCTGCGTGCAAACGGAGTTCGAGCCCGGCCGCCCTGCCTGCGGTGAGGATGGCACGCGACTCGTCGACGTCGAACGCCCCACGATCGCAGAACACGTCGATCCACCTGGCGAACGGAGCGCAGGCGGTGAGCATGGGACCGGTGACCAGATCGAGGTAGCCATCGCGGTCGTCGCGGTACTCGGCGGGCACCACGTGTGCACCGAGAAAGGTGGTCTCGCTGGTGAATTGGCGCGCGACCGCCAATGCACGTGCTTCGTCCTCGACCGTCAGCCCGTACCCGCTCTTGGTTTCGAAGGTGGTGACGCCCGCACGCAACAGTTCACCGGCCAGCCGCTCGACCCCGGCGGCCAACTGCGCGTCATCGGCCGCCCGGGTGGACGCCACCGTGGTCGCGATTCCGCCCGCAGCGTAGGACTGCCCGCTCATCCTTGCGGCGAACTCGGCCGAACGATCGCCGGCGAACACCAGATGGGCGTGACTGTCGACGAACCCGGGGATGACGCTCGAGCCGTCGAAGTCCACCCTGTCGTCGGCGGCGGGGGCGTCTTGCCGACGACCCACCCACTCGATCGCGCTGCCGTCGACGACGATGGCTGCGTTGGAGACGATGCCAAGCGGGGTGCCATCGCCCTGGGCCGGATCGTTGGTGACCAGTTCGGCGATACCCGCATACAGAGTGCTCACGTCTTGGCCTGCACCGCTTCTCGCGGCAGGTCCATGAGTTCTGCAATGGCCGAGGACAACTCGGCTGCTGCGTCGACGTGGACGTGCCGACGGTCGGCCACCACGACGCGCCCGTCGATCACCACGTCGGCGACGTCGGCGGCGGACGCCGCGAACACCACCGTCTCGGGGGTCGCGCCTGCTCCTGCGGTGCGGACGGAATTCAGGTCGACGGCGACGAAGTCCGCGCGGGCCCCGACCCGCAACGATCCGGCGTCACTCCACCCAAGGGCGTGCTGCCCACCGGCCGTCGCGGCCTGCAACAGCGTGGCCGCCGCGATGATGCCGCGTTGCTCACCGGCGAGGCGCTCGTCGAGTTCGACGGCCCGCGCCTCTTCGAACAGGTCGATCACGGCGTGGCTGTCCGAGCCGAGGCTGAACAGCCCACTCGCGGCGAGCAGCGCTGGGGCTGGCCCGATTCCATCGCCAAGGTCGCGTTCGGTGGTCGGGCAGAAGCACACCCCCGTCTGCGTTGCGTCGAGGTCGCCGATGTCCTCGGGCGTGAGGTGCGTGGCGTGGACGGCGGTGGTCCGCGATCCCAGCACCCCCGCATCCCGAAGAACCGCGGTCGGGGTGCGACCGTAAACCGCGACGCATTGCTCGATCTCGGCCCGCTGCTCTGAGGAGTGCACGTGCAACGGCCGCTGGTGAGCCTCGGCCCACTCGACGACGGCCGACATCTGTTCGAGGGGAACCCCGCGCACCGAGTGCAGCGCGGCGCCGATCAGCACGTCCGGTCCGGATCGCGCACTGATGCGGGTCTGCTGGTGCAGTGCCTCGACCCGCTCCGCCCACCCGGCCCCGCTGCCGTCGCCGAAGCGCTGCTGGGGCCCGTCGTTGAGTGGCGTCCCGTCGGGAGCCGAGCTCAGATAGCAGGTGTCGAGCAGGGTCAGGCGCACGCCGGCGTCGGCGGCTCCCTCGATGAGGGCGTGCCCCATCGCGTTCGGGTCGGAATACCGTCGGCCGCCGACGTCGTGATGGAGATAGTGGAACTCGCCGACCGAAGTGATCCCGGCCAGTGCCATCTCGGCGTAGACCCCGCGGGCCAACAGTCGATACCGGTCGGGATCCAACCGATTCGCCGCGCGGTACATCAGATCACGCCACGTCCAGAAGGATCCGCGATCACGCTGGGTGCGCGCCCGCAGCGCGCGGTGAAACGCGTGCGAGTGAGCATTGCCGAAACCTGGTATCACGATGCCGTACAGGCGCTTCGACGCGTCCTCGGGCGCGGCATCGGCGCGGATCGACGTGATGCGGCCGTCGGCGACCGCGATCAGCACTCCGCTCTCGACGGTCTCCCCCCCGAGCCAGGCATGCTCACACCACCAGCTGGTCACGGGGACACCCAGTCCGTCATGACGTCGGCGAGTGCGAGGGCGCCCCGATTGCAGTCGGCCATCTCCGCGTATTCGGCGGGCGAGTGTGAGACACCGGTCGGGTTGCGGACGAACAGCATCGCGGTCGGCACCTTGGCCGAGAGGATGCCCGCATCGTGGCCTGCCGCCGTAGGGAGCACCGGGATGTCGCCGAGGTGGCTGAGCGCCTTGGTCAGCCGGGCGCGGGGACCCTCCGGGAATTCGACTATCGGAGTTATCGATTCGGCGATCACGTCGAGAGCGACGGAATCGACCGCGGCGTGCTGCTGCGCCGCTGCCGAGATCTCGTTCACCAGCGCGGTCAAGGTCGCTTCGTCCGCGGCCCTGGCGTCGAGCCAGGCGCGGACCTCCGACGGGATGGCGTTGGCGCCGTTGGGCGCGACGATGACCTTGCCAAAGGTTGCGACCGCATCGTGCGCGGCGGCCTCGGCCCTCGCCGAGTGCACCGAGGACGCGAAGGCAAGCATGGGATCTCGCCGATCGACGAGACGTGTCGCACCCGCGTGATTGGCCTCGCCCCTGAACGTGAACTCCCACCGGCCGTGCGGCCAGATCGACGATGCCACGGCGATCGGCGCATCCACCAGATCCAGCGCGCGGCCCTGTTCGACGTGCAGCTCGACGAACACTCCGACGCGAGCAACCAGCTGCGGGTCCGCGCCGAGGTGCTCGGGATCGCGACCGGCCCGAACGAGCGCCTCTGCCAACGTGATTCCGTCGTTGTCGCGCAGCCCGCGTGCGCGGTCGGCGGTCAGCACGCCGGTCGTCAGCTGGGATCCGACACACGCAACTCCAAAGCGGGCACCCTCCTCGTCGGAGAATGCCGCCACCGCCACCGGGATGGCGGGGACGACGCCGCGCTCCCGCACGATGTCGATCGCCGCGAACGCCGACACCACACCCAGCGGTCCGTCGAAGGCGCCACCATCGGGAACGGAGTCAAGGTGAGAACCGGTGACGAAGGCGTCGCGTGGGTCTCCCGTCCAGCCGGGCGGCAGCCACCAGGCCCAGAGGTTGCCGTTGCGGTCGACCTCGACGTCCATGCCGCGTTGCTCGGCGCATCCGACGAACCATTCCCGCAACGTCAGGTCGGCATCGGACCACGCGAACCTGCGATAGCCCCCGGTGCCGGCGTGCCTGCCCACGTCGAGGATGGCGGGCCACAGCGTGTCGAATGCCGTCACGCGTTCTCCTGCATGGGAATCCGCACGCCGCGTTCGGCGGCGACGGCGATGGCGCGGTCGTATCCGGCGTCGGCGTGCCGGATGACGCCCATGCCGGGATCGTTGGTGAGTACGCGTTCGAGCTTCTGGGCCGCAAGCGCGGTCCCGTCGGCGACGGAGACCTGGCCTGCGTGAATGGAACGGCCCATGCCGACGCCGCCGCCGTGATGGATCGAGACCCACGTGGCACCGGAGGCGGTGGCGAGCAGTGCGTTGAGCAGCGGCCAATCGGCGATCGCGTCCGAACCGTCGATCATCGCTTCGGTCTCGCGATATGGCGAAGCCACCGAACCCGAGTCGAGATGGTCGCGGCCGATGACGATCGGTGCCGACACCTCACCGGAGGCGACCATGTCGTTGAACTTCAAACCCGCACGATGCCGTTCGCCGTACCCGAGCCAGCAGATGCGGGCAGGCAGGCCTTCGAACTCGACGCGTTCACGGGCCATGGTGATCCAGCGCTTCAGGTGCGCGTTGTCGGGGAAGAGTTCGAGGATCGCCTTGTCGGTGGCCTCGATGTCCTTCGGATCGCCAGAAAGGGCAGCCCACCGAAAGGGTCCAAGGCCCTCCTCGAACTGCGGCCGAATGTAGGCGGGCACGAATCCGGGGAAGTCGAAGGCACGGTCGTAACCGGCCTTGCGCGCTTCGTCGCGGATCGAGTTGCCGTAGTCGAAGACCTCCGCGCCCTTGTCCAGGAATCCGACCATGGCGGCCACCTGCTTGGCCATCGATTCCTGCGCCTGCTCGGTGAAGTACCCGGGGTCCTTCTCCGACATCTTCTTCATGTCTTCGAAGTCGATGCCGATGGGCAGGTAGGACAGCGGGTCGTGCGCCGAGGTCTGGTCGGTGACGATGTCGATGGGTGCGTCACGTTCGAGCAACGCCGGGAAGATCTCGGCGGCGTTGCCGACCACACCGATGGACAACGGCCGCTTGGCATCTCGCGCCTCAACCGCCAGTGCTACGGCGTCGTCGAGATCCTTGGCCCTGACGTCGAGGTAGCGCTTGGCGATGCGGCGGTCGATGCGGGACTGATCCACGTCGACGCAGATCGCCACACCATCGTTCATGGTCACCGCCAGCGGCTGCGCGCCACCCATGCCGCCAACGCCACCAGTGAGCGTGATCGTGCCTGCCAGGCTGCCGCCAAACTTCTTCTTGGCGATGGCCCCGAATGTCTCGTAGGTGCCCTGCAGGATGCCCTGGGTACCGATGTAGATCCACGATCCGGCAGTCATCTGGCCGTACATGGTCAGCCCTTCGGCCTCCAGCTTGCGAAACTGCTCCCAGTTGGCCCAGTCGCCCACCAGGTTTGAGTTCGCGATCAGCACACGTGGCGCCCAGACGTTGGTGCGGAAGACCCCGACCGGCTTACCGGACTGCACCAGCATGGTCTCGTCGTCCTCGAGACCATGCAAGGTGCGGACCAGTGCGTCGAATGCCGGCCAGCTGCGTGCCGCGCGCCCGGTGCCGCCGTACACCACCAAATCGTCGGGATGTTCGGCGACCTCGGGATCGAGATTGTTCATCAACATGCGAAGGACGGCCTCCTGTTGCCAACCCTTGCAGGAGATTTCGGATCCGCGCGCGGCGCGGACGGGACGAGGACCGGAGATTGGAGCCATGAGGGGTGTGAATCCTTAACGAGTGTCGCTGATGATTACTTGGTGCTGAGGCCTGCGCCTGCGAGCCATTTCTTGGCGATGTCGGACAGGTTGGTTCCCGTCGCGGCCTCGGCGTTCATCGTGATGAGATCGGCGGTGGTGAGCTTCGCCGACACGGCGTCGAGGGTCTTCTTGACCGTGTCGGTCTGCTTGGTCGTGTTGATCAGCGGAACGACGTTCTCTGCGGCGAACAGGTGCTTGTCGTCCTCAAGGGCGACAAGGTGATTCGAGACCAGGCCCGGGTCGGTGCTGAAGAGGTCACCGGCCTGAATCTGACCGTTCGTCAGCGCCGTCATCGTCAGGGTGCCGCCGGCGTCGAGGCTGACGAACTCCTTGAAGTTGAGCCCGTACACGTCGCGGAGACCGACCACGCCCTGGGTTCGCGTCTTCCATTCCGGCGGACCGCCGAGCACGAGTTCACCCGCGTGCGGCTTCAGGTCCGAGACCGTCTTCAGTTTGTACTTGTCGGCGGTGGCCTGTGTGACGGCCACGACGTCCTTGTCCTCCGCGGGCGATGGCGTCAGCAGGGAGGTGCCCGACGGCAACTTCGTCGCGAGCTCACCCGACACCGCCTCTTGAGTCGCGGCGGTCGACTTGGGATCGAGGTAACTCAGCAGTGCGCCAGAGTATTCCGGGACCAGGTCGATGGAGCCGTCCTTCAGTGCCGCGATGTACACCTCGCGGCTGCCGATGTTGAATTGTTCCTTGACGCTGACGCCTGCGGCCTGCAACGCCTGTGAGTAGATGCTGCCGATCAGCTGGCTCTCGGTGAAGTCGGCCGAGCCGACGATGATCTGCGAACCCGCCGATCCACCCGTGTTGCCGCCGCCAGACAGTGGATCGCCGCCACCGCCACCGCATGCGGACAGCGCGAGCGCCGAGGTGACTGCGAGGGCCGAGAAAATGGTGCGCTTCTTCATGCTGTTTCTCCTGGTGTGATGGTCGGCGCCGGAGCACCTAGGGGGTGGCCGGCTCGAGAACGGCCGTGGCGAGTGGGGTACTGGACTTCGATGCGACGCGCCGCAGACCCGGCGACACGATGAGTCGACCGAGCCAGGCGAAGCTGAACTCGAGAACGATGGCGAGGGCGGCGACAAGGATGGCGCCGCCGGCCATTTCGGCGAAGTTCGCCTGGGCCCTCCCGTCGAGAATGAACCGGCCGAGGCCCTGAAGGCCGAGATACGCGGCGATGGTGGCCGTCGAGACGATCTGCAGGGTGGAACTCCTGACCCCGGAGATCATCAGGGGCAACGCGCATGGGAGTTGAACGCGAAGCAGGATCTGACGCTTGGTGAAACCCATCCCGCGCGCCGCCCCGACGGCGTCCGGGTCGGCGTTCTGGATGCCGGCGTAGGTTCCGGTGAGAATCGGGGGAACCGCCAGCAGGACGAGGACGACGATGGTGGGCAGCACGTACACCAGCTGCCCGGCGACCACCGGCGAGATGACCAGGAAGAGCAGCACCAGCAGGCCGAGCGTCGGGAGCGCGCGCAACGCGTTGGCGAACCCGGCCACCAGCGCCTCGCCCCGTCCCGTGTAGCCGATGACGACTCCCAGCGGAACGCCAATCGCCAACGCGGCCAGCAGCGCGATGGCCGAGTACAGCAGGTGGTAGCCGATCTGGGTGGGGATGCCGTCGGAACTCGTCCAGTTCGCCGGATCCGTCAACCAACCGATGATGTTCACGCCGTCACCGTCCTTTGTCGCCACGGGGTGAGCAGCTTGTTCAACCAGATGATCAAGCCGTCGAAGATGACCGCCAGGACGACGCACATGACGACCCCGGTGATGAGCGGGACGTAGAGCCGGAGTTGAAATCCCTGGGTGAACAGCGAGCCCAGTTGCGGAATGCCAAGTAGCGCAGCCATGGTCACGATGCTGACGTTCGACACCACCGCCACCCGCAACCCCGCGGCGATGACGGGTACGGCCACGGGAAGTTCGACCAGCAGAAGTCGTTGCCAGCTGCGGTATCCCATGGCCTCTGCCGCGGCCACCGTATCGTGTGGAACCGAGCTCAGGCCGTCCGCCACGACTCGGACGAGCAGCGCCAGCGTGTACAGCGTGAGGGCGACGACGATGTTGATCGGATCGAGGATCTTCGTTCCGAGGATGACCGGCAAGATGATGAACAGGGCGAGTGACGGAATCGTGTACAGCAGGCCCGCGGTGCCGACGATGGCCGCATATCCGCGACCCCATCGATGTGCCCACCATCCGAGCGGCAATGCAAGGGCGAGACCAATGATGGTCGGTATCAACGTGAGCCAGACGTGACTGATGGTCAAGTCGATGATGCGATCGATGTTCGACGAGATCCAGTTCATGCTGGCTCTGCCCCGTCGCTTCCGGTGGACCGCGCTGCCTTGGCCCGTCCGATGGCGTCGATGACGTCGTGGTCGGTGGCGGTGCCGATCAGCGCGCCGGATTCGTCGGTGACGACGCAGCGTCCGCTCGGGCTGGACAGCGCCGAGTTGAGCAGGTCACGGAGCGGATCACCCCGCGTGGCCGACGTGGCACTGAGGTTGACGTCGCCGTCCTGGATTCGATCGCCACGCACGGCGGTGGTGTCGACCCAGCCGACCGGTGCGTTGTTCGCGTCGATGACCAGGATCCACCGGCCGCGACCCGACGGGATCGACGAAACGGCTTGTCCCACGGTGATGGTCGGCTCATCGGTGAATTCGAGGAGCTCATCGGAGGTGTGGAAGCCGAGCGCACGATAACCGCGTGCCGACCCGACGAAGTCGGCGACGAAGACGTCGTTCGGTGCCGCCAGGAGCTCCGCCGGACTGGCCAGCTGGGCCAAGGTTCCGCCCTCGCGCAGGACGGCGACCTGATCACCGAGCTTGAGCGCTTCGTCGATGTCGTGCGTGACCATCACGATGGTCTTGGAGATATCGGCCTGTAGGCGCAGGAATTCGTCCTGCAGTTGATTTCGTACGATCGGGTCGACGGCGCTGAACGGCTCGTCCATGAGCAGGAACGGCGGATCGGTCGCCAGTGCGCGCGCGACACCGACACGCTGCTGTTGGCCGCCGGACAGTTGCCACGGGTAGCGCTTGGCGAACTTGGCGTCGAGGCCGACACGCTCAAGGAGTTCCATTGCTGCCGAGCGGGTTTCCTTCTTGCCGCCGCCGAGCAATCGCGGCAGCGCGGCCACGTTGTCGACGACGGTGCGGTGGGGGAACAGTCCCGCGTTCTGGATGACGTAGCCGATTCTGCGCCGCAGTGCGACCCGGTCGAGGGTTTGGGTGTCGACGCCGTCGAGTTCGATCGTGCCCGAACTCGGCTCGATCAGACGGTTGATCATGCGCATCGAGGTCGTCTTGCCACATCCGGACGGACCGACCAGGGTGGTGATCTTTCCGTTGGGTGCGGTCAGCGTGAGTTGGTCTACCGCGACGGTGCCGTCGGGATAGACCTTGGACACATTGTCGAAGGTGATCATGAATGTCTCTCCGGGAGGCTTGGTTTCGGACGACTCAACTGACCGGACACGTTCGCCGCGGCCGACGCCAGTAGTTGGCCGTACTCCGCCGCTTCGGTCGCGGTGATCCGGTAGGTGGGTACGACGAGACTGAGTGCGGCGACGATTCGCGCCTGCGAGTACACCGCGCACGCGATGGCGGTCACGTCGGCCTCGACGCCGCGCTCGACCACGACGTACCCGCATTCGGGGATCTTGCCGCGAAGCGCTTGCCCCGCCGCCGACGTGTCGAGCGGAACCGTTCGACCGACCCAGCTGGTGTGCCGAACCGAGTGCGTTCCCTCGACGATGCCGATGTATAGCGCGGTGGCACGGTGCCCCTCGACGCTCAAGTAGACGGACTCGCCCGTCTTCTCCACCAGCGTCTCCATGACGGGCCGAGCGAGGTCGATCAACGGCTCGTTGGACAGCGCCTGCGCACCGAGCTGGATGATGCGACTGCCAGGGCGGTACATCCCGAACTCTTCCTTCGTGACGAACCCGGACGTTTCGAGCGTGCGGAGGAGCCGAAGTGCCGTGCTCGGTGCGAGCTCGCATTCCCTAGCGCTGTCGACGAGATTCGCGCCGCCGCGATCACAGATGGTCGCGAGCAGGGCGAGTGCACGTTCCACCGTCCGGGTGGATGGTTCAGCCACTGTCACCTCCTCTCATCGGACGAAATCTATGGCGGGTATGTTTCGCCCGATGCGCCCCATGTTGCCGCTAGGTAAAAACTGATTGCCATCTAGCGGAATAGTTGGACATTCGGCGATAGTAGAGCCTGTCGGCGGTCTGCGATAGAGAACGAGGAGAATTACTTGATGATCGTGCTGAATGGGGCGGGCAGGATTGCCGACGTCGTGGCGCTCGCAGACCGGTCCGATCAGGTGTCGGTAGCGCCGGAGATCGTCGAGGCCGTCGCGCGCGTATACGAGCAGGCGGCCGACCTCAGCACACGATTCGCCACCTACGGCCGCACCACCGGCGTCGGCGCGAATCGCAGCACCCCGGTGCTGTCCAGCGACCACAACTACGGGATGCGTCTGTTGCGCAGCCACGCAGCCGACGCCGGCGATCCGCTCGACGACAGGACGGTTCGCGCGATGCTCGCGGTGCGACTCGTTCAATTGTGCGTGCCAGGAGCCGGCCTGGATCCACGAATCCTGGACGGGCTCGAGCGGATGCTGAACGATGACGCGCTGCCGAAGCTGCTCCATTACGCCTCGATCGGCACCGGTGACCTGGCGGCGCTCGCCGGAACCGCGCTCACGTTGACCGGTGAGCGGCCGGCCACCAACCCGTTGACTCCGATGGAGCCGTGGGGGGCTGACAGCGCGCTGCCCTTCATGAGCAGCAGCGCGCTGACCGTCGGCCGTAGTTGTCTCGCAGTGGCCGAACTGGCCAGACTCGAACGGGCGTCGAGCGTGATCTACATGCTCAGCTTCCTCGCGCTCGACGGAAACCCATCGGCGTTCTCGGCGGCAGCCGCACGGGCCGCGGCCGCACCGCAGGTGGATGTGGTCGCTTCCCGATTGCGGGAGTTGTTCGCTGGCGCTGGGCATCGCGATCACAGCCCGGCACGCATCCAGGATCCGTACGGGTTGCGGGTCTACCCGGTCGCCCAGGCAAGTGCCGTCGCAACGCTGACTTCGCTTGCCGGGCAGCTGGAGCGGACGCTGAACACGGCGCAGGAGAATCCACTGTTCGATCCGGAGGGTGACCAGGTAGTCCATCACGGTGCCTTCTACCAGGCGTCCTTGTCACTCGAACTCGACGGCACCACGTTGGCGATGGCTCTGACCGCGCCGATCACCCATTCCCGAATCCGAATGCTCAACGACCCGGAGACCAACGGCGGCAATGCCTTTCTGGCCGCCGTTGAAGACGGATCGTCCGGCCTGATGATGGTCGAGTACGTCGCCGCGGGTGCGATCGCGGAAATCCGCGCGGCGGCGCAACCCGCGTCCGTCGGCACGCTCGTGCTGTCGAGGGGCATGGAGGAGGACGCCACCTTCGCCTCCCAGAGCGCGCTTCAACTCGAACGGTCGGTCGCCGCATACCGGGTGCTGCTCTGTTGCGAATTGGTCGGCGCGGTGCGGCTGTTGCGGCAGCGCCAGCAGGTGGATCAGTTCACCGGTGTCGTCGGTGACGCACTCGAGCTGACGAGCGGGCTACCGCACGACGACGAGGATCGCGACCTTCGTGGTGATCTCGCCGTCGCCGAGACGCTCCTGGACGGCATCGGACGACTGGTG
>NZ_JAVRQA010000321.1:0-8518 GCF_032161845.1 Mycobacterium sp. | reverse complement strand
GCCAGTTCGGCCAGCATGACCCTGTCGAGGCAGTCCGAGTTGAGCAGTGACCGGCCCTGAGCGCGGAACAGTAACTCGCAGGCTTCGATCGGGTACTCGGTTTCGATGTCGGACCATCCGAGCTCCTCGAGCGGCGGTCCGATCGCCACGTGTTCGCCGGGATTCTTCGCGGCCAACTCGCCGAACAGCCGAAAGACGGCTTCTTCGATCATCGGCCACGACTCGTCGGGCGCGCTCATCACGGTTGTCCGTTCTTCGCGCAAGCGCTCATCACCGCTTCTCCTTTGGCAGGCCCAAGAGGTGGTCGGCGATGATTCCCCGTTGAACCTCGGCGCTACCGCCCATGATGGTTGCCGCGCGGGTGTACCACCACTTGGCGCGGGCGGCATTGAGTTCCTTGGGACCCTCGGGCCCGGTGCCCGCAATCATCCAGTCCCGTCGAGCGTCGAGGATCAGGTCGTTGATGTCCTTCTCCGCGCGGCCGACGAGCAGCTTGTCGATACTGCTGCCCGGGCCCACCATCCGGCCTTCGGCCAGCGCGCGAACCGTTGTCGCGCCGCGCGCCTGGGCGGCCACCACTGCCACGTAGATCCGAGCGAAGCGCTCGCGGTTGGCTGACGATGCACCGTGCTCGGCCATCTCGCTGCGCAGCCGGCCCAACTCGGTCAAGGCCGTAGTCAGCACCGCATAGCCGTACATGCCGCGCTCGTACTGCATCAGGTACATGACCACGCCCCAGCCCGCCCCGACGTCACCGATGAGGCGGTCGTGCGGCACCCGGACGTCGTCGAAGAAGACTTCCGCCAGTTCCCGGCGGCCGCTGGCCAGCGCTATCGGGCGGACGGTGACGCCAGGTGTGTCGGCGTCGACCAGAAAGGTGCTCAGACCGCGGTGTCTGCTCTCGGGTGTGCCGGTGCGGGCCAGCAGGAGGAAGCGCGTCGCTGTCGGACCCTGGCTGGTCCAGATCTTCTGCCCGTTGACCACGAACCCGCCGCTGCCGTCGTCGGCTGCCCGGCACCGCAAGCCGGCCAGGTCGCTACCCGACTCCGGCTCGGAGAAGCACTGCCCCCACCACTCGGCGCCGCTGAGATAGTTCGGCAGGTACTCAGCGGCCAGGTCGGGGGCGTACTGGTGGAGAGCGGGCCCAATCACCTCCAGCGTCCAGTGTTGTTCGGGCACGGGCAACATCGCCGCGGCCAATTCCTCGAAGTAGACCGCGCGGTGGATCTCGGTGCCACCGAAGCCGCCTACCGCCTCGGGCCAGCCGTAGCGATTCCAGCCGGCGTCGTAGAGGCGGGACAGGACCGTGGCGTGATAGGCAAGCTCGTCCTCTGCGGTGTCGAAGTGCGCAGAACGCCACTCGTCGGCCCAGTCCAGTTCGTGCAGCCAATGGCGGAATTCCTCGCGGTACGTCGCGACTCGGGAGACATACTCGTCGTGACGGCCGGCTACGGCGCTGTCGACAGGGGCGGACAACCCGTTCCCCCTTCATGGGTCGGGATTCGACCGCTCGGGCCTAATCCGCTAAACAGTTATCTATAAAAAGGTACAGTAACCCACACTGCCACTTCTGTGAGAGGGACCGCCAATGACGGCATCACCCGTCGCCGCCGCCACCGTCAACTTCAATCCCGAGACCCGGCTGTTCATCGACGGCCAATTGCGTGAGTCGTCGTCCGGCAAGACCGCCGACAACCTCAACCCGGCCACCGAGGAGGTGCTGGGCGTCACCGCCGACGCCGGAGCCGAGGACATGGACGCGGCGATCGCGGCTGCCAGGCGCGCCTTCGACACGACTGACTGGTCGACCAACCACGCGTTCCGCCAGCGCTGCCTGATGCAGTTGCACGACGCGCTGCAGCAGGACAAGGAGGACATGCGCGCCGAGGTGGTCGCCGAGGCGGGCGCGCCGATGGGGATGACCTACATCGCCCAGTTGGAGTGGCCGCTCGCCGACGGCATCAGGTGGCCCGCGAAGTACATCTCCGAGTTCGCCTGGGAGCGGCAACTCGACGAGGCAGCCCTGATGGGGGTGCCGTACAACCGCGTCGTGGTCAAGGAGGCCATGGGAGTCGTCGGGGCGATCACGCCGTGGAACTTCCCGATTGAGATCATCAGCAACAAGGTGGGCCAAATTCTGGCCACCGGCAACACGATGGTGCTCAAGGCGCCCATCGAGACGCCATGGACGGCGTTGCGGTGGGGCCGGATCATCGCCGAGAAGACCGACATCCCTGCCGGGGTGGTCAACATCGTGACGGCGTCCGACAACGAGGTCGCCCAGCGTCTGGTGACCGATCCGCGCGTGGACATGATCTCCTTCACCGGCTCGACCGCGGTGGGGGAGCTGATCGGTCGGCTGAGCGCCGCAACCATGAAGCGCAACCTGATGGAGCTGGGCGGCAAGTCGGTGTACCTGCTGCTCGAGGATGCCGACCTGTCGACGACCGTGCCCGGCTGCATCGGGGCTCTCATGCATTCTGGCCAGGGTTGCGCCCTGACCACCCGAATGCTGGTGCCACGCAAGAACTACGACGAGGCCGTCGAGCTGGCCACCGCCACGTTCGGAGCCGTCACCGTCGGCGATCCCACCGATCCCGCGAACTTCTGCGGGCCGCTGGTGTCGGCCAAGCAGCGCGACAGGGTGCTCGAATACATCAGGGTCGCCAAGGAGCAGGGCGCCCGGGTCACCGTGGGCGGCGGCAAGCCCGATGGGCTGGACCGCGGATACTTCGTTGCACCAACCATTCTCGCCGACGTCAGCCCCGAGCACCGCGTGTTCCAGGAGGAGATCTTCGGACCCGTCGTCACGATCACCCCCTACGACGGCGGAGACGACGGCGCCGTGGAAATGGCCAACAACTCGATCTACGGGTTGGCCGGAACCGTGCTCGGCGACCCCGAACGAGCGATGGCCGTGGCCCGGCGCATCCGCACCGGATCGGTGAACGTCAACGGCGCCATCTTCTACGGCGCGGACGCCCCCTTCGGCGGCTACAAGATGAGCGGCATCGGCAGGCAGAACGGCGCCGAGGGGTTCGAGCAGCACCTGCAGACCAAAGTCATCGCGTACTAGATCTAAGCGAACCGAAGGAACTGATGTCAGACATTCTCAGCGGAATCCGTGTCGTCGAGTTGGCGGCGTGGACGTTCGTTCCCGCCGCCGGCGCCGTACTCGCCGACTGGGGCGCCGATGTCATCAAGGTGGAGCACCCCGAAACGGGCGACCCTCAGCGTGGATTGATCAGCTCCGGCCTCGTTACCGGCGCTGGGGGAGTGAATCACTTCGTCGAGCAACCCAACCGGGGCAAGCGCAGCATCGGGCTGGATACCTCTTCCCCGGAGGGCCTCGAACTGTTGATGAAGTTGATCGAGACCGCGGACGTCTTCGTCACCAATCTCCTACCGGATTCCCGTGCGCGCATGGGGATCGACGTCGAGCAGGTGCGGGCGCGCAACCCCAAGATCATCTACGCCCGCGGCCACGGCTACGGCACCAAGGGGGACCTGGCGTCACAGGGCGGCTTCGACCTCGCGGCGTACTGGGCGCGTGGCGGCATCGGGGATGCGTACTCCGACGGTGCGGGGTCGTATCCACCGATTCAGCGACCGGCCTTCGGCGACTCCTACGGCGGCCTGGCCATCGCAGGTGGCATCGCCGCGGCACTGGTGAAACGCGAGCGCACCGGCGAACCGTCGGTCGTGGACGTCTCACTGCTGAACGCCGCGATCTGGCAGCTCGGACCCGACATCGTCGGGTCGGGTGTGACCGGTCAGGACATTCCGAAGTTCAACCTCGATGACATGCCGAACCCGGTGGCCAGCATCTACAAGACCCGTGACAACCGGTTCATCGCGTTCGTGCTGCTGCAGGCCGACCGGTTCTGGTCGGACTTCTGCACCCGGCTGGGCCGCACTGATCTGATCGCCGACGAGCGGTTCACCAGCGCGGCAGTACGATTCGGCAACCGCAAGGAGTGCATCGCCGAGATCCGATCGGCCTTCGAATCCGAGGACCTGTCCCACTGGGAGAAGGCCTTTGCCGGATTCGACGGGGTGTGGGACGTCATGCACACCGCGCACGAGGTGCACAGTGATCCCCAGGTGATCGCCAACGGGTACCTACCGCGTGCGACCAACACGAGCGGCATCGAGTTCGCCTTGGCTGCCAGCCCCGTTCAGTACGACGAGGCGCCGCTGGACCTGGACCGGGCCCCCGAGCATGGCGAGCACACCGATGCGTTGCTCGCCGAACTCGGCTTCAGCGAGGACGAGATCATCCAGTTCAAGATCGACTCGGTGGTGCTGTAGTGGGGTCCGAGGACCTCGCTCGGCGCTTCCTGCACGTCAATCTCAACTGCGACTCGTTGGATGCCACCGAGGGGCTGTACGCCGCGAAACTGGGCCTGTCGGCCCGCATGCGGACCGATCCCACAGTTGCGACCGACGGCAGCATCCTGGGGCTTGATGGCGAAACATATTGCGAGACGTCGTTTCTCTATGACTCCCGCGGCGGACGAGGCGGGTGCGCCCTTGAGGCCATCGCGTACAGCAGCCCGTCGCTGAAACGCGATCCGAGCGGCGATCCCACTCGCCCAGGTATTCGGTCGGCGCTGCTCACCGTGGCCGACCTCGACGCCACCGTCCCGGTGCTGCGCGAGGGCGGTGTCGCGGTGAGCGAACCCGTCGACGGTCTCATTTCGGGAGCCAGATCGGTGCTCGCAAGCGACCCCGATGGCGTCGTCATCGAAATTGCCGAAGCCCCCAGCGACAAGCCGGGCGCATTGTTCTCCGGAGTCCGCATCGCCGCCATCGACGCGGTCGCGACGGGCGAGTTCCTCACCGGCATCGGCTTCGCCGAGGTGGCGGCGCCTGCGTCGGCCAAGGTGGCCGGCGAGCAACTCGCGCCCGGCGGGTCGTCTGATCCGGTGGAGTGCGTGGTGGCGCGGTACGCGCTGGCCGAGGATGCCCACCAGTTCAGCCTCGCCGTCGTGCAGCATCCGGACACCCGCGGCCAGGAGCCGGTTCAGTGGGGCGGTAACCGTCAGGGTCTCTATAGGTGCGCCTTACGGGTCGAAAACACGGAGAAAGCAATGAGTTTGGTGCCGGACTTCGTCGAGGTGATGGGCGAGCCGGTGTGGTGCCCGCTGCCCGGCACGAAGATCGAAGGACTCTACATCTCGTTCCTGCGCTCTCCCGACGGCGTGGTGTTCGAGTTCGTCGAGCGACCGCTGAGCTTCTTCAGCCGCTGAGGCTGAAACTACCGCGACCGTCACTCGATCTTTCGAGCAGTAGCTGCAGTTTCGGTGACATGTCGGTGAGGTATGTCAGCGTGGGCGCATGGGGGAGGTCTTCCGGGGCACTGAGGCGATTGCCAACGGTGACCTCACCGAGTACGCACTGCGGCGCTGGCATCGGCCGATCTTTCGCGACGTCTACGTTCCGAAAAAGCATGCCGCCACGGTCCGCGAACGTACACACGGTGCGTGGCTGTGGTCGAGGAGGAGGGCCGTCATCGCGGGTGTAGCTGCATCTGCGTTGCATGGTGCGGAGTGGGTCGACGACGACGTGCCAATCGAGTTGCTCCTGAACTACACCCATCCTCCGCGGGGCATCGTGGCGAGGAACGAGACCATCGTCGACGACGAGAAGATGCACATCGGCATGCTGCCGGTTACCACTCCCGCGCGGACCGCGCTCGACCTAGGGCGGCACCTCGATCGCGGCCAGGCCCTCGCACGACTCGATGCGCTCATGCGTGCCCGTCCGTTCTCGATCGAAGACGTGATGTTGTTGGACAAGCGCTACCCTGGCGCCCGCGGGGTGCGCCGCCTACGCGAACTGCTCCCGCTGGTCGACGGCGGCGCGATGTCCCCGAGGGAAACTCGGCTGCGCCTCTTGTACATCGACGCCGGCTTTCCCAGGCCCACCACGCAGATCCCCGTCGTCGATGAACGTGGGCGCCACGTCCGCACACTCGACATGGGGTGGGAGGAGTTCATGGTCGCCGCCGAGTACGACGGGGATCAACACCGCACGGATCGCTTGCAGTACGTCAAGGACCTCAGAGTCTGGCCCATCCTCCAACGCCTCGGCTGGGACGTCACACGAGTCATCAAGGAGGACCGCGACGCCGACGTCGTCGCCCGCACCTACCGGGCAATGGTGGAGCGCGGCTGGAAACCCTGAGTGAACAACGAAACTGAAGTCACCGTGCGGTCTACTCGAACTTCTCCGCGGCAGTTGCAGTTTCGGCTGGTTACTCGGTCGGCAGCGGCCCGGCCAGCCCCCGCGGCGAGGTGCCATATAGCCAGCTGACGGCCTGACCGATCTCCGAGAACGACAGTGAAACACCATCTTTGGCATGGTAGGCGCCGCGCGCTTCGGTGAACCCCTCGATGCGGGTGAGCTTGTCGCCGTTGATCCGCAGGATCTGTCCCGTTAGCCAGGACGACTGCGCCGACTGCAACCACGCCACCACGGCGGAGCTCCTGGCGGGGTCCAGCGCGGGATCATCGGCACGACCGCCGAAGACTTCCGCGGTCATCCGGGACATCGCGAGAGGGGAGATCGCATTCACCGCAACGCCGTAGCGCTGTGCCTCCAGTGCGGTGACCACCGTCAAGTTGGCGATGGCCGCCTTGGCTGCGCCGTAGGCGCTCTGCCCGACGTTGCCCCACAGCCCGGCACCCGAGACCGTATTGACGACGTGCGCGTCAATCCGGTTACCCGCCTTGAACTGTGCGCGCCAGTACTCGCACGCGTGCTTCGTGACGGCGAAGGTGCCCTTGAGATGCACGGCGATCACGGCGTCCCAGTCGGCCTCGGAGTAGGCGGCGACCATGGAATCGCGCAGGATTCCCGCGTTGTTCACCACGCCGGTCAGCGTCCCGAAGGTGCCGACGGTGGTGGAGATCATGTCGGCGACGTCGTCCCAGGTCGACACCGAACCGGTGTGCGCCAAGGCCGTGCCCCCTGCCGCCTCGATCTCGGCGACGACGTCCGCTGCGGGACCTGCACCGTCACCACTGGCGCCGTCGCGGCCGACGCCGGGGTCGTTGACGACGACGGCCGCCCCCTGTCGCGCCAGTTCGAGGCAGTGGCCGCGGCCGATGCCGCGCCCACCGCCGGTGACAAGGACGACCTTGCCGGTCAACGGACCTTCAGGCATCGCTCGTTAGCTCCTTCATTCCGAGAACAATTGGGTGATCAGCGCGCGGCGCTGCGTCCAGTCGGCAGCGCGCAGATCGACGTGTCCGCGCTCGGTGACGATCACGTCGACGTCGTGAGCAGGTGTCGAGGCGGGCCGACTGAGGTGCTCGACGAGCGGCGAACGCCCGTTGACCCTCGACGGAACGGCGATGATCGACAGTCCGCCGCGGCTAGTCCTGGCGGCCACACAGAAGTCGGGGTGTCCGCCGATTCCGCCGAACACCTTGTCACCGACACCCTCGACATTGATCTGACCGTCGGGGTCGATCTCGATGGCGGTGTTCACTGCGATCAGCGGCACGCCGTGCGACAGACGGGTGAGGTCGTGAGTGTGCTCGATGCCGTGCAGGATCCGGCGGCCGTCCGCCCAGTCGTACAGGACCTCGCTGCCGAACAGGTAGGTAGCCGACGGGGTGCCCACCAGCAGGCCGGTTCGATCGAGGTCGACGACGGCGTCGGTGAGCATGCCGGTGTCGATGCGCAACGGCACCCGCGCACGGCGCAGCAAAGCGGTGCCGAGCTGCCCCGGTCCGTACTGCAGACGCGTTCCTTCCGGAACCAGCCGCAGAACCTCGTCAGCGAGCGCATCGTGGATCGGCTCTGGGTCGCGATCAGGTGCTCGCACCAGTCCGCCACGCACGGTGCCGAGCACCTCTACCTCCGAGGGTTCGAGTACCGGCCCGGACGCCGCGGACGGCGCGTTGCTGTCGATCACGCCGAGAGTGCGTGCGCCGCCGTCGAATACGGTCCGTTGCCATGACACCTCGCTGCCGAAGTGCAGGGTGCCCTTGCGCTGAACCAGCCGGGTGATCAGCACGCTGGGGCGCAACACGTCGGTCAACAGGGCGGGGATTGCCGCGAGCCGCGTCGGTAGAAAACGGGCCTTGGGGCTGCGCAACACGTCGCGCACACCCCAACCCGGCATCAGGGCAATCACTTCGGCGAACGCGTCGGGATCGAGGCCGTCCACGGGAGCGGGCAGCCAGCCGAGAATCAGTGTCACCGACCCGATCTCGCGTGCCACCTCGCTGAGCACCGCTCCGACCGAAGTGCCATCATCGAGGCAGCGCAGCACGCCGACGCCGTCGCCGAGTGCCACCGTCAGTCCTGGGCGCAGCTCGGCACGCAAGGCGCGCGTGAACCCCGCCGCAGTCAGAGGGTCATTCACCGTGCTGGTCGGCTCTTCGCGCAAGCGCTCATCGGCGCACTCTGCTCTTCGCGCAAGCGCTCATCGCGGTTCCTTGGGAAGCCCGAGCACCCGCTCGCCCAGGATGTTGCGCTGAATCTCGCTGGTGCCGCCCAAAAT
>NZ_JAVRQA010000320.1:0-4382 GCF_032161845.1 Mycobacterium sp. | reverse complement strand
TCCACCGTCGTGCCCCCGGGCACCGTGTACTACACCGAGGCGCAACGCGCGGCACAGTTGGCGACCCGCAAGGCGGGCTTCGACAACAGGTTCGCGCCGTATCCCCAGCCGTAGGCGGGCCGCCGCGTGCCTCGGCATCATGCTCTCATCTATTTGGTAGATGCCTTCGATCCAAATTAGTCGTTGGACTCGATGAGGCGTCGGGCGGTGAAATGAGTACATGAACCCCTTCGCCGCAACGCCACTCATCGGGCGCACCGCCCTCGTCACGGGTTCGACCTCTGGGCTCGGAGCCGGCATCGCCATCGCCCTCGCTGCGGCCGGCGCCCACGTCGTCGTCACCGGTCGCACCAGTGCTCGTGGGCAGCGGGTCGTCGCGCAAATCGAATCCGACGGCGGCCGTGCGACTTTCGTTCCGGTGGACTTCTCCGACGGACCCGACGCGATCGCCGCCGTGACGGCCACGGCTACCGAGGCAGTCGATGGCCGACTCGACATCCTGGTCAACAACGTGGCCACCCTGATCCAGCCCGCTCCGACCTCCGACGTGACCACCGCGGAGATCAGGGCTGCGTTCGACGTCAGTGTGCTCACTCCGTTCCAGTTGACCGGGAATGGTGGCCCCGGCGATGGCGCAGCGCGGTGATGGCGCGATCGTCAACATCGGCTCGATCAGCGGTTTGGTCGGTGCGGACGGGTCAGCGCTCTATGGCGCGACCAAGGCGAGCGTCCACCAGCTCACCAAGGCGTGGGCCGCCGAGTACGGGCCGGCCGGCGTCCGGGTCAACGCGGTGGCACCGGGCCCGATCGCCACCGAACGTAGCGACGAGTACGCCGCGGCGATAGCGCCCGCGCTGGCGCAGCTGCCGTCACACCGGATGAGCAGCGTCGCCGAAGTGGCTGCTGCGGTGGTGTTCCTGGCCGGGCCGCACGCAGGCAACATCCACGGCGCGATCCTGTCGGTCGATGGGGGTTGGTCCGCAATCTGAGCAGCGACGTCGTATCCATATCCGCAATCAAGAAGGAGAGCACCCCATGCCCGTCATCCGTTTCAGCATCACGTCCACCCTCGCCGCGCCTGAGCTCATGGCGATCCTGACCGACTTCGGGCCATCGCGTCCGGAGCAGTGGCCGACCATCGACGCCGCGCACTTTCAGGTGCACGCCCTCGGCGATACTTGGGCCGAGGTCACCGAAGGAACCGCCTCGGCCTGGGAGCGAGCCCGCTACGACTGGGACACCCACCGCCACCGCGTGACCGTCACGACCCTCGACTCCAAGGTATTCGGACCCGGCGGGGGATGGACGTTCCAGCTGACCCCGTTGGCCAGCGGCACCCGAGTCGACATCGAATTGACCCGCACGCCAGCAGGTTTCAAGCGTCGACTCCTGGCATCGCTGCTGCCGCTCGTCGCACCCGCGACGCTGAAGAAGTCGTTTGCCGGGCCGCTGCACGCCAGCTCGTCACATCCGCTCAGCCGTGGGTGAGGGGACACGCGACGTCGACGAAGATCGTCGTGTTGGTCGTCGGATCCGGGGTGGGATCACCGGGATTGTGAATCGACGTCACCGTGCACGTGCTGAGCAGCGAGGTGTCGCCGGCAGGGGCGCCGTTGACGTTCACGGCGTAGCCCTGTTCCTGGAGCTGTTGGATGACGGCGGTAGCGGACTCGCCGTCAATGTCGGGATCGGCCGAAACGACCGAGGCCAGACCGACGACGGTGATACCGCCCGCGGCGATTGCGAGTGACGCGAGGAGTCGCGGTACGTGCGACATGTGACCTGCCCCTCTCCGACGCGCGGAAGATGTGTCCCACCCTTGAGAATCTTCCAAGCGTAACGCCAGGTAGCGGCTCACCCCGGCTTCTACTTGGGTACGGCGAGCCGCGTCGGCTCGTCGTGGCCGCGCAGTGTCACCGTGTCACCGAGCGTCCAACGCGCGCTTTCGCTTTCGCCCGCGCGCGCGACGGTGGCGGACGAGGCGACGAGATGACCGTCGATCGTCTTGGACAGCTCGCACAGCCGGGCGGCCTCGTTGACGGGTTCGCCGATGACGGTGTACTCGAATCGGTCCTTGGCGCCGACATTGCCCGCCACCACCTGACCAGCCGCAACCCCGATTCCGGCCTGACACTCCGGCACCTCGACGCGTAGCCGCTCTGCCATTCCGCGGGCGGCCGCCAGCGCCTCTTCTTCGGCGTTGTCGAGTGACACCGGCGCGCCGAAGACGGCCAGCACGGCATCACCCTCGAACTTGTTGACCAGCCCGTGGTGTCGGTCCACCTCGTCCACGACGACCGCGAAGAACCGGTTCAGCAGATCGACGACTTCGACGGCGGGTCGGCTCGTCACCAGCTGCGTCGACCCGATGATGTCGACGAATATGACTGCGGCATGGCGTTCTTCGCCCCCAAGCTTCGGCCGCTCCTTCTCCGCGAGCAACGCGACCTCACGCCCGACGTGTTGGCCGAAGAGATCGCGCACCCGCTCGCGCTCCCGCAGACCGGCGGCCATCGAGTTGAATCCACGCTGCAGCTGGCCCAGTTCGGTGCCGTCGAACACCACCACGTTGGTGTCGAAGTCGCCCTGCTCGACGCGATTCAGTGCAGCGCGCACCACGCGCACCGGTGTCGCGGTCAGCCACGACAGGATCCACATCGAGATGAAGCCGAACAGCAATGCGAACAACGCGAGAATGACGACGGCAAATGTGAATTGGGTGGGGGTGACGTTCCGAAGCGTCAACGTGAGGATGGCCGCCAGCAGGATCCCGAGCACCGGCACGCCCGATCCGAGGGTCCACACCAGCATGGTGCGGCCCATGATCCCCGGCGCAAATCGTCGCGGCGGAGGGCCGACCTCAAGGGCCTGAGCTGCCACCGGACGAAGGGCGAACTCGGTGAACAGGTAACAGCACGCCGACACGACGATGCCGGGAAAGCTGATGCCCAGCAGCCACTTCGGGATGAACTGGGTGTTCACCATGGCGTACATCGTGGTGAGAACGATCGTGCCGATGCCCCAGAGGATGAGCAGCACGCGGGTCAGACGCCACGGAGCGAAGAACGTGTTGCGCTGGTCCTCCTTGGTGGGTTCGCGCTCCTCGATCGCCCATCGGACGTTCTTCATCACGCGGAAGGTGGCCCAGAACGTACCGACGATCAACGCGCCGAAGAGGTAGACGGGGACTGCGATGAACGTGATCCACCGGACGTCCGGCGCAAAGACGTTGGGGCTGGGGAATGCCACGGTGACGACGAGCGTCGCAACGGCGATGCCAATGAGGTTCGCTATCACCACGAACGTCGTGAGGATGAGTTGAATGCGGACTCGGCGGCGAAGCTGGCTCTCGGAGACCCGACCCAGGATCCACGAGCCGTACTCCGGCGTGGCGGGCACGCGACTGCTTTGGTTGGTCACCGTCTCCAGGACCCGGCCAAGCCGCTGCGCCGTGCTCTTCTTCTCCGTCATCGTGGCGTCAGCCTAGTTTCCCGCCCCGGCCATCTAGGGTAGTTGCCGTGCGCCTCGTCATTGCCCAGTGCACCGTCGACTACGTCGGCCGCCTCACCGCCCACCTCCCGTCCGCCCGCCGGTTGTTGTTGTTCAAGTCGGACGGGTCCGTCAGCGTGCACGCCGACGACCGTGCGTACAAGCCGTTGAACTGGATGAGTCCGCCCTGCTGGATGGTCGAGGAGGCCGGCGGCCCCAGTCCGGTCTGGGTGGTGGAGAACAAGGCCGGCGAGCAGCTGCGCATCACCGTCGAGGACGTGGAGCACGACTCCAGCCACGAGCTGGGCGTCGATCCCGGTCTGATCAAGGACGGGGTAGAGGCTCATCTGCAGGTGCTGCTCGCCGAGCACGTCGAGTTGTTGGGCGTCGGATACACGTTGGTCCGGCGGGAGTACATGACGCCCATCGGTCCGGTCGACCTGATGTGCCGCGATGAACTGGGACGCTCGGTGGCCGTCGAGATCAAGCGCCGCGGCGAGATCGACGGCGTCGAGCAACTCACCCGCTACCTCGATCTGCTCAATCGGGACACCGTGCTGGCGCCGGTGAGTGGCGTCTTCGCCGCCCAGCAGATCAAGCCGCAGGCGCGCACCCTGGCGGTTGATCGTGGAATACGTTGTGTGACTTTGGATTACGACCAGATGCGAGGCTTGGACAGCAACGAGTTCCGGTTGTTCTGAGGCCGTAGGATGGTGGGATGGCTAGGCGCCGCACCCCACCCCGCAGGCAGCGGTCGTTGCCGCCACTGCCCGTGTCGCGCCGCGTCGAGGTTGGGCCGGACGGGTACGACTACGACGTCAAGGCCGTCGCCGCGTCGAGGGCGCTGAAGACCTACCGGTGTCCCGGCTGCGATCACGAGATCAAACCGTCCA